>JBOIAZ010000092.1:0-34458 GCA_050739175.1 Gammaproteobacteria bacterium | reverse complement strand
GATCTGGTTGGCATGGCTGCCAATATCGTTGGTGAGGCGGCATACGACCACGTTTTGCAGTTTCGGGTCGGATGATTCCGGTTGATTCAATGCGACCTTGATAGCTTGCAGCGTTTTGATAATCTGCTTTTGCCCCTTGACTTTGATCTTGCCGAGATGCAAGACGATGTTGTTATTCTGAGCCGCCTGGGCCGCGTTACTTTCTTGAGGAGGCCCATAGGCGGCTATTGCCGCTAGCGGCAGTAAAAGTATCGTGGTGAGCAGGAATAGGATCAGGGCTTTGATGGGACGATGGGTTTTCATGGTGGCGTTCTCCCGAATGATTGAATGATTTCCGAAGCCGGCAGGAAGACGATCACTGCCCTGTTTCCGTGCAAACGCGCGGTTACGGTGTATTTCGTATTAAATATAGTCCGACGGTCGGAATAAGCGAGTCGGCGCCAAGACCATGATCGGCAAGGGATAAACCGCTACTATTAGGCACCCGTTGAAAATCACTTTCGGAGGATTCCATGAGCCGCACCGCTGTCCACACCGATCTGGCTCCCAAGGCCATCGGCCCGTATTCGCAGGCGATCCGTGCCGGCAACAGTGTGTATCTCTCCGGCCAGATTGCGCTTGATCCCAAGACCGGCGAGCTGGTGACTGGCGGCATTGAGGCGCAGGCGAAGCGCGTATTCGAGAACCTGAAGGCGGTAACGGAAGCCTCAGGCAAGGGACTCGATGCCGTGGTGAAAGTAAACATCTATTTAACGGACCTCGGCCATTTCACCAAGGTGAACGAGATCATGGCCGGCTACTTTCACGAACCCTATCCGGCGCGCGCCACCGTGGGCGTGGCAGCACTGCCGCGCGGCGCGCTGGTGGAAGTGGACGCGGTAATGGCAGTGTGAGCTCCGCTGCCCCGCAATCGGTTGCGCACGGCCTGCGCGGCGATACGCCGGTACGCTATCTGCGGGGCGTAGGCCCGCAACTTGCGGACAAACTCGCACGCCTCGAAGTGCGCACGCTCGCCGATTTGCTGTTCCATCTGCCGCTGCGTTACCAGGATCGCAGCAAGGTCACGCCCATCGGCGCATTGCGTGCCGGCCAGCCGGCCATGATCGAAGCGGTGGTGGAACTCGCCGATACCGTGATCCGCCGCCGCCGCGTGTTGCTGGTGCGCGTGCACGATGGCAGCGGTGCCCTCACGCTGCGGTTTTTCCATTTCAAGCAATCGCAGGCCGAGGCCTTTGCGCGCGGTGCCCGGCTGCGCTGCTACGGCGAAGTGCGTAGCGGCGCGGCCGGCCTGGAAATGGTGCATCCGGAATACCGGATCCTGAAAGGTGCCGGCGCGCCGCCCGAAGAGACCGCACTTACGCCGATTTATCCCGCCACCGAAGGCATCGGCCAGGCGAAGTTGCGCTCGCTGGCCGGCCAGGCGCTGCAGTGGTTGAGCGACGATCCCGCGCTGTTGCCGGACCTGCTGCCGGAGGAATCCCTGCGCCAAGCACACATGCCGGGATTGAACGAGGCGTTGCGCTACGTGCACCGGCCGCCGATCGATGCGCCGGTAGCAATGCTCATGGACGGCTCGCACCCGGCACAGCAACGCCTGGCCTTCGAGGAATTGCTGGCGCACCACCTGAGTCTGCGCCAGTCGCGACTGAAAGCGGATCGCAGCCGCGCGCCGGTGATTGCGGGCGCAAGTACGCTCGCGGACCAGTTCCTGGCATCACTGCCGTTCCGTTTGACCGGCGCACAGCAGCGCGTGGCGCAGGAAATCCTGCACGATCTTTCGCGGACGCATCCCATGATGCGGCTGGTGCAAGGCGATGTGGGTTGCGGCAAGACCGTAGTGGCAGCGCTCGCCGCCCTGCATTGCATCGGCGCCGGGTGGCAGGCGGTGCTCATGGCGCCCACCGAGCTCCTGGCCGAACAGCACTACCGCAGTTTTCTCGCCTGGTTTGCGCCACTCGGCCTGGAACCCGCTTGGCTCACGGCGCGATTGTCGGCGGCGCAACGCGCGCTGAGTCTGGAAAAAATCCGCAGTGGTCAGGCCCCGCTCGCGGTTGGCACGCATGCGCTGTTTCAGACCGACGTGAGCTTCGCCAGGCTCGGGCTGGTCATCATTGACGAGCAGCATCGTTTCGGCGTGCATCAGCGTCTGGCGCTGCGTGAAAAGGGCGCGCAGGCCGGCGCCTATCCGCACCAGTTGATCATGACGGCGACACCGATTCCGCGCACCCTGGCCATGACCGCCTACGCGGAGCTCGACGTTTCGGCAATTGATGAGTTGCCGCCGGGGCGCACTCCGGTGAACACCGTGGCAGTCGCGGAACGGCGCCGCGCCGAGGTCGTGGCGCGCGTGCACCACGCCTGTCGCGCCGGCCGCCAGGTGTACTGGGTGTGTCCGCTGATCGAGGAATCCGAAGTGCTGCAATGTCAGGCGGCCGAAGATACGGCTGCCACGCTTGCCACTGCGCTGCCGGAACTCAACGTGGGACTGGTGCACGGACGCATGCCGGCGCGGCTCAAGGAGCGCGCCATGGCGCACTTTCGCAACGGCGACATCCAGCTGCTGGTAGCCACGACGGTAATCGAAGTCGGCGTGGACGTGCCGAACGCCAGCCTTATGGTCATCGAGAACGCCGAGCGCCTGGGGCTCGCGCAACTGCACCAGCTGCGCGGGCGCGTGGGGCGCGGCGCGCTGGAGTCGGGTTGCGTGATGCTCTACCATGCGCCGCTGTCGGCGGCAGCGCGTGCACGCCTCGAGGTCATGCGCGCTACCAACGACGGCTTCGAAATCGCGCGCCGCGATCTGGAACTGCGCGGACCCGGCGAGTTGCTGGGCACGCGCCAGGCGGGGGAATTGCGTCTGCGCATCGCCGATTTAACCCGCGATGCGCCGCTCATGCCGCGGGTGCAACAGACTGCGGGCTTGCTGCTGGAGCGTTATCCCGAGCGCGTCACGGCACTGGTCACGCGCTGGCTGGCCGACGGCAGCCGTTACCGCGAGGTTTGAGCACCCATGCCTGAGCTGACGACTCATCCGCTTCCCACCGACAGGCCGCCACTGTGGCGGCCGCCAGGTGCCTGGCGCGACGAACCGCAGCTCATGGCGCTCCGGCCGTGGTTGAGTCATCCGGGTTCGCTCACGGAAAAGCTGCGCGCGGTCGTGGGTGGTGCGTTTCGTGTCAGAGTGCTGCATGAGGGCGTGACACAGCTCAGCGCCGATGATGCGCTGCGACTGCACACACTCCGCGGTACCGCAGCGCGCCTGCGCGAAGTGCAGCTCTGCGGCGCTGTGCCGCTGGTCTACGCGCGCACGCTGGCACCGTCAAAAGCCGCGCGCTGGCTGCAAGATCTCAATTCCCAGCCGCTGGGTGACCGGGTGTTTGCCGACACCAGTACGCAGCGCGGCGCGATCGAGGTGGCCCGCCTGGACGATACCCAGCCTTTGTACCGCTCCGCGGTCAAGGATATTGAACATGCCCCGGCATTTCTGTGGGCACGACGTTCGGTGCTGAGCCTGCGCGACAGCCGCCTGCTCATCTACGAGTGCTTTCTCGGCATACCGGAGCGTTGATGGACCCACGCCTGCGCCCGCTGTGGACCAAATTGCGTTACAACCGGTTGCTGCGCATCTGGCTGCCGGCTGCGGGACGGCGCGCCTGGATATATCTCAGGTTGATGCGCATGCATCGCCCGATCGGCAGTTTCCTGCTGCTGTGGCCGACGCTGTGGGCACTGTGGCTGGCGAGCCAGGGCCGCCCCACGCCCAAATTGTTTGCGATCTTCGTGATCGGCGTGTTCGTGATGCGCTCCGCGGGCTGCATCATGAACGACTTTGCCGACCGCAGTTTCGATCCGCTCGTGCAGCGCACCCGCGAACGGCCTCTGGCGACGCGCGAGATGCGGGGGTGGGAAGCGATGATTTTGTTCCTGGTGCTGTGCGCCGTGGGCGTGGTCTTGGTGTTGTTGCTCAATCGTCTGACGCAGGAACTTGCGATTATCGGCGCGGTGCTGGTGCTCACCTATCCGTTCATGAAGCGCTACACTTACCTGCCGCAGCCGTATCTCGGCATGGCGTTCGGCTGGGGCATTCCCATGGCCTACGCCGCGGTCACCGGGCACGTGCCGACGGTTGCCTGGCTGATCTTCATCGCCAATATCCTCTGGTCAACGGTTTACGACACCATGTACGCCATGGTGGACCGGCGCGACGACATCAAGATCGGAGTGAAGTCCAGCGCCATCCTGTTCGGCGATCTCGACCGGCTGATCATCGGCGTCCTGCAGGTGCTGCTCATCGCGGACCTGGCGTTGGTCGGCTACCACGCCGGCATGAGCGCAGTGTATTACGTGGGGCTGGGGTTTGCGCTGCTGTTCGCGGTCTACCAGCAGGCGCTGATTCGACGCCGCAATCCGCAGCGCTGCTTCCAGGCCTTCATGAACAACAACTGGTTTGGCGCCGCGGTATTTGCCGGCATCCTGCTGCATTACACATTTACCGGCGGAATCTGAAGCGCAGTCACATCGCCGGCGGCCGGTAATCCTGTATGAACTTCACGAATTCGCCGGCCGGCAACGGTTTGTTGATGTAATAGCCCTGCGCGTAATCGCACTGCATCCCAGCCAAGGCTTTGAGAATTCCGGCGCTTTCCACGCCTTCGGCCACCACCGACAGACGGAAGGTGTGCGCCAGATCAATGATGACCCGCACGATTTTCTCGTCGCCCTGATTCTTGAGCATGTCGATGACAAAGCCCTTGTCGATCTTGAGTTCCGAAACCGGCATGTTCTTGAAGTTCGCGAGCGAAGAGTAGCCGGTGCCGAAGTCATCAATGGATATCAGCGCGCCCGTGCCGGTGAGCCTGCGCAGCGTATCGAAGCTGCGCTCCGGATCGCGCATGATTCCCGATTCGGTGATCTCCAGAACCAGGCGGTTGGACCTGATGCCCCAGACGTTCATGGCGTCCGCCACGCGGCTCACCAGTGTCGGGTCGTCGAGCAACACGGGTGCAATGTTGACCGAAACCGGCAGGGGGCCGAAGCGCGCAGGCCAGTCACTGACTTGCTGCAGCGCCATGTTGAGTACCGACCAGGTAAGTGGGCCGATCTGGCCGGATTGCATGGCCACCGGAATGAATTTGTCGGGCGGCACCAGCCCGCGAGTGGGGCTGCGCCAGCGCACCAGAGTCTCGGCGCCCGCCAAAAGCCCGTCGTGCAGGCTGATTTTTGCCTGATAGAAGGTCTCCAGCTCGCCGGCTTCGAGCGCCTGATCCAGCTCGTTCTCGATACCCCAGTGACTGGCCAATTCCGCGGATGACGACTCGTTGTAGATTGCAAACGCCTGTCCGCGACGCTCGGCGTCGGCGCGTGCCAGCTCCGCACAGTGCAGAAGCGGCTCGGCCAGCTTGGCGTGATCGGGGCAGAGCGCGACGCCGACGCAGGCGCCCATTGTGATCCGCTGCTTGTCAATGACCAAGGGCTCGGCCAATGTGCGCAGGATCTTATTGGCAGCGAGCACCGCATGCCCCTCGTTGATGAGCCCAGGCAGGATCAGTGCGTACTCGTATTCACCGATGCGCAGGATGCGATCCGATTGGCGGCAGGCGCGCCCGAGGCGTTCGGCGATCTGCAGCACCACATCTTCGAGCTTGCGGAAACCAAAGAGCGTGCCGAATTCCCGTCCGCGCCTGAATTGCACCACCAGCAATGCGAGCGGGCCCTGGACTTGCCCAACGTAGTCCTCAAGGTGCCGGATGAGCAGAGGCCGGTCCGGCTGCAGCGATACGATCTTGTCTGTCGTGACTGGCATGTGCCGGCCTACAGGTAGAGCTCTTCCGGATCAATTCCGTAGGCCCCCGGCTCCAGGCCCTTTTCAATCCACAAGTTATCGGTGCCCTTGAGGTGTGAATCGAACATCAGATCCAGGGTGGTGAACTGCGGCAGCCGTTGCTTGTTTTCATCCAGTACCAGCATGACCCGCGGCTTGAGCCGGCGGGTATCGTTCTGCGCGAGTACCACCGCCACCGCACCGTTATTGAGTTCCACAACCGAACCCGTGGGGAAAATGCCGACCACCTGCATGAACTGTTCCACGATCTCGGACTGAAACAATGTGCCGCGCCAGGTGTAAATCTCGCGCACGGCTTCGTACGGCGAGCGCAAATGACTGTAAGGCCGCGGCGTGGTGATGGCGTCGTAGCTGTCCACGATGCCGGCGATCTTGGCTGACGTTGGAATCTCGTTTTCTTTGAGTCCGTCGGGATAACCGCTGCCGTCATGACGTTCATGATGACTGCGCACCAGGTCGAGCGTGGCTTGAGTCACTTCACTCGTGCCTTCGAGCAGATTCAAACTGTATTGCACGTGATTGCGCACTACGTGCCACTCGGCCTCCGTGAGTTTGTCGGGTTTCGAGAGCATTGCTTGCGGCAGCCTGGTCTTGCCCACGTCGAACAGCATGCAGCCCAGCCCGATCTCGCGCAGCCCGGTCTTGTTGAGCCCCAGATGTCGCGCGAAAGCTATACCCCAGATCGCGCTGCTCACCGAGTGGTTATGCATGTAGGTATTGTGTTTTTTCATGCGTGTCAGCCAGATCATGGCGTCGGGATTGCGCAACACGCTTTCCATCATCGGTTCAACGGCGACCATTGCGAGCTGCACATCCAGGCGTCCGTCGTTTTCCAGTTTGGTGATCATCTCGTGCATGGCGTGATTGGCTTCGTCGTAAGCTTTCTTGCTGGTCGGCAACTCCTCTTCCATGGAGCGGGAACTCACATAGCTGGCGCGATTACCGCGATCGGAGCTGGATTCCACGCGCGTTTTGGCAAGGTTCACGCTGGTAACCTGGGAAACGGGGCGGTGGTTGCCGGTGCCCCGGGCTTTGGCCCGGGGGTTTTCCTCGTACTGCCGTTCCAGGTCTATGTATACGTACTGGCAAAGCCGCCGCAGTTCATCAATGTCCGCCTGCGAGGCAATGAAGCCTTGGAACATAAACGGCGTGTCGGTCCACGGCCGGTCGAGGCGCGCGACGTACATGCCCAGTTCCAGGTCGGCGGTGCTTACCTTCAACTGGTTCTGCGGTTCCATGCTGGTTCCCCGGCATTCTTTAATAGATGCCCACGGCCGACATTATGGTACGAAGTCGGGTGGCTTTGACAGCCATATTGCAGCGGCGGCTCAAAGGCCGTTCACGCCGGGCGGGCGGCGCGCGCCAGGCTCCACACGGTGATCCGGGCAGTACCCGCTGCGCGCAATGCCTGGCTGAGCGCCCCCACGGTGGCGCCGGTAGTGACCACGTCATCGAGGATGCCCACGTGCACACCCTGGAGTGAGATGCGCACTTCGAAGGCGTCGTGCAGATTGCGCCGCCGTTCCCTGGCATCCAGTTTTGACTGCACCGCGGTGTTTTTCCTGCGCAGGCAGGCTTGGTTGTCCAGGTGCAGGCGCAGCCGTTGGCTTACCGGACGCGCGAGCCCCAACGCCTGATTGAAGCCGCGCGCGCGCAACCGCGCACTGTGCAGAGGCACGGGAATGAGCACCTCGGGTCTGGGAGCGGAGGATGCGGCCAGGAAATCCGCCAGCAACTCGCCGAGCAGCTGGCCCGTGGCCAGATCACTGTGGAACTTGAAGCGCTGCAGCAACTGGTCGAGCGGCCAGGCATACACCAGGGGACTCGTGGCGCTGTCCCAGGGAGGCGGTGACTTCAGGCATGCGCCGCAGAGCGCGGCGCCGCTTTCCGCCGGCACTGGCAGCGCGCAACGCGGGCAGGCGTGGCGATTCCAGGGGAGATCGCGCGCGCAGTCATCACAGAGTTCGCGCCCGCGGCGGCTCGGCCGCGAGCAGAGGATGCAGTACGGAGCATAAAGCCGGCGACTTGCCCTTGTCAGCCAACGGTAAACCATCCCTGGTGCTCCAAAGTTGACAGCCCGGAGCCCGCCGCTACACTGCGTGCATCCGTTGCGGCGCGCTGCCGCCTCATCATGCCACGCCCAGCCGAGGCTCACCATGTCTTCCCCGACCGCCGCCCATCACGACTTGCGCCACGACTGGACGCTCCCCGAAGTGCAAGTGCTGTTCGCGCTGCCGTTCAATGACCTGCTGTATCGCGCGCATTCGGTTTACCGCCGGTACTTTGACCCCAACAGCGTGCAGATTTCGACGCTGCTGTCCATCAAGACCGGCGCCTGCCCGGAGGATTGCGCCTATTGTCCGCAGAGCGCGCGCTACCACACCGGCCTCAAGGCCGAGAAGCTCATGCAGGTGGAGGACGTGGTGGCGCAGGCCAGGCGTGCACGTGACAGCGGTGCCACGCGCTTTTGCATGGGTGCCGCTTATCGCTCGCCCAAGGACAAGGACCTGGATCACATCATTGATATGGTGCAGGAAGTGCGCGCGCTGGGCATGGAGACCTGCGCGACCCTCGGCATGCTGACGCCGCAGCAGGCGCAGCGCCTCGCGGAGGCCGGACTCGATTATTACAACCACAACATAGACACGTCCGAGGATTATTACGGCAAGGTCATCAGCACGCGCCGTTTCCAGGACCGGTTGGACACGCTCGAGGCAGTGCGCGCGGCCGGCATGCGCGTGTGCTGCGGCGGCATCATCGGCATGGGCGAAAGCGTGACCGATCGCGCCAAAATGCTGCACACGCTCGCAACGCTGCCCGAACATCCCGAAAGCGTTCCCGTCAACCAGCTGGTAAAAGTGCCGGGTACGCCGCTGGATCACGCGGCGCCGGTCGATCCCCTGGATTTCGTGCGCGTGATTGCCGTGGCGCGCATCCTCATGCCGCGCTCGCACGTGCGCCTGTCCGCGGGCCGCACCCAGATGAGCGACGAGCTGCAGGCCCTGGCGTTCTTCGCCGGTGCGAATTCGATTTTCTACGGCGACAAGCTATTGACCACGGAGAATCCCGAACAGGATCACGATCGGCAACTGCTTGCGCGCCTCGGCATGCATGCGCAACCGCAGGCCGGCGTGACCACGCGCCGTGCCGCGGCCGCAGTGTCCAATGCCCGCCGCCGCGCCGCGACTTGAGCGCGCACTCCGCGAGGAGCTGGAGTCGCTTACCGCCCGATCGCTGTACCGCCGCCGGCGAGTTGTCGAAGGGCCACAGGGGGCGGAGATTGCAGTCAACGGTCGGCGGCTGCTGAATTTCTCCAGCAACGACTATCTCGGCCTGGCTGCACACCCGGCGGTAGCGGAAGCCGCGCGCCGTGCGCTCGATGAGTACGGCACCGGCAGCGGCGCCGCGCATCTGGTGACCGGGCACGCGCGCGCGCACCACGCGCTCGAAGAGGAACTCGCCGAATTCGTGCAGCGTCCGCGCGCCCTGTTGTTTTCCAGCGGCTACCTCGCGAACCTCGGCGTTGCGGGCGCACTGGTGAAACGCGGGGACCTCGTGGTCGAGGACCGGTTGAACCACGCCTCGCTGCTGGACGCGGGTTTGCTCAGCGGCGCGCGTTTCGTGCGCTACGCGCACGCCGACACCGCTGCGCTGCACCGGCGCCTGACAGCGACTGCGCGCCGCACGCTGGTCATGACCGACTCTGTGTTCAGCATGGATGGCGATCTCGCACCCTTGACGGATTTGGCGCGGGAGTGCGACCGGGCGCAGGCCATTCTGATGGTGGACGACGCCCACGGCTTCGGTGTGCTGGGAGCACACGGCCGCGGCACGCTGGAGCACTACGCGCTGGGCATGGAAGAGGTGCCGGTGTTGATGGCGACGCTCGGCAAGGCGCTGGGCACGTTCGGGGCCTTCGTGGCGGGCAGCGAGGCGCTGGTGGAGACGCTCATCCAGCACGCGCGTACCTATATATATACCACCGCGCCGCCGGCCGCCTGGGCGGAAGCCGCGCGTGCGGCACTCAGGCTGGCGCGTACCGAAAGCTGGCGGCGCGAGAAACTGCACGCGCTGATTGCGCGTTTCCGCGCGCACGCCGCCGCGCTTGGCCTGCCGTTGCTGGAATCACGCACGGCGATCCAGCCGCTGATGATCGGCGATGCCGCCAAGGCGCTCACGGTTTCCGACGCGCTCGCGGCGCGCGGGATTCTGGCGGTTGCCATCCGACCGCCCACGGTGCCGACCGGGAGCGCGCGCCTGCGCCTGACGCTTACGGCCGCACACAGCGACGCGCAGATGGATCAACTGTTGGATGCGCTGGCGCAAGTGCTGAAGCCGACAAGCCGATAGATCCTCTTGCACTCCATGCGCGGCAGCGTATCCCGGTCTCCGAAACTTCATACCGAATCCACCGGCCGGGGTCCGGACATGTTTCTGGTCCACGGCTGGGCTTTGCACGGCGGCGTATGGGACAAGCTGATGACGGAGTTCGCGCACGGCTGGCGCGTCACGCGTGTGGACCTTCCCGGCCATGGTCGCAGCCGCGCGGTGCCGATGCCGGCAACGTTGCCGGAGCTTGCCAGTCTGGTCGTGCACGCGGCGCCGCGAAGTGCCGTGTGGCTGGGCTGGTCACTGGGCGGACTCGTGGCGCTGCAAGCGGCGCTGGATTTTCCGGAACGCGTACGCGCGTTGGTCCTCACTGGCAGCACGCCGCGATTCGTGACGGCGCCGGACTGGAACTGCGCCCTGCCGCCGCAACAGTTGGCAGAATTCCGTATCGAGCTTGCGCGCGATTACCGCGGTACGGTGCAGCGCTTTCTCGCTTTACAGGTGCACGGAGATGCGCATGCGCGCGCCAGCTTGCGGCAGTTGAGCGCCAGCCTGTCCGCCTGCGCCGAGCCCGATGTGCAGTGTCTGGCGGCGGGCCTCGAAATCCTGCACACCAGCGACTTGCGTGCCGACGTGCCGTGCCTTGCCCAGCCTACTTTGGTATTGACCGGCGCCCATGATCGCCTGGTTCCGCCGGCCGCCGCCGCCTGGCTGGCGGATGCGATTCCGGGGGCGCGCCTGCACTCTTTTCCGAAAGCGGCGCACGCGCCTTTTCTGTCGCATCCGCGGGCATTCGTGGTGGCATTACAGGATTTCCTCACGCCGCTGCAGGTCACGGTTGCGCCGCCATGCGCACATGGAGCATCGCGGCATGGATGAGTTCACGCTCGACCGGCAGCAGCTGCGTGCGGCATTTGAGCGCGCGGCCCGCGGCTACGACGCGGCCGATGTGTTGCAACAGGAAGTGGCCGGGCGCCTGCTGGAGCGACTGGAACTGACCGCGATCCAGCCGGCACGCGTGCTGGACCTGGGCTGCGGTACCGGGCGCAATCTGCGCGAGCTGCGCCGGCGTTATCCGCATGCCCGGTTGGTGGCCGCGGATTTCGCCTTCAACATGCTGCTGGCGGCGCGCCGTCGCCTGGGTTTTTGGCGGCGCGTGCCGCTGGCCTGCGCGGATGCTTTGCACCTGCCGTTCGCGGCGGGAGCGTTTGATCTCATTTACTGCAACCTGGTGCTGCAATGGTGTGACGACCTCGATCAGGCCCTGGCGGAGCTGCGGCGCACGCTGGCGCCGCACGGCCTGCTGCTGTTCAGCAGCTTTGGACCCGACACGCTGAAGGAACTGCGCGCGGCCTGGCGCGAAGTGGACGACTTCAACCATGTGAACCGCTTCATTGACATGCACGATGTCGGCGACGCTTTGATACGTGCGGGCTTTGTCGAACCGGTGATGGATGTCGAGCAGCTGACGCTCACCTACGCAAACGTGCAGGCGCTGGCGCAGGATCTCAAAGCCATCGGCGCGCACAATGTCACGGCCGGCCGGCCGCGCGGGCTCGGCGGGCGGGCGCGCGCCGCGAAACTCGCCGCGGCGTACGAGCGCTTCCGCCGCGAAGGCCGTTTGCCGGCGACCTATGAGGTCGTCTACGGCACGGCCTGGACGCCGGCCTATCTGCCTGTCGGGATACTCACTCCGGCCGAACGCGATGCCGCGCTGCGCATTCACGGGGGCGAACGCTGATGCGCGGGGCTTTCATTACCGGCACTGATACCGGCGTGGGCAAAACCCTGGTAGCCGCCGCCATGCTCCGCGCGCTGGCGCGCGCCGGATTGAAAACCGTGGGCATGAAACCGGTGGCTAGCGGTTCAGCAGCGACGCCGGGAGGTTTGCGCAATGACGATGCGCTGCAATTGCAGGCTGCAGCCAATAGCGTGCGGCCCTATGAACTGGTGAATCCCTATGTGTTCGCGCCGCCGATCGCGCCGCATCTGGCGGCGGCGGAAGCCGGCGTGGTGATTGCCTTGCCCAAAATCCTGGAAAGTTTTCGGCAACTCTGCGCGGGCGCGGATGCGGTGATCGTGGAGGGCGTGGGTGGCTGGCAAGTGCCGCTGGCGGACGGGTTCGGCGTGCCGGATCTTGCCCGGGCCTTGGGTTTGCCGGCGATTCTGGTAGTGGGTTTGCGGCTCGGCTGTCTCAATCATGCGCTGCTCAGCGCGCACGCCATTCGGGCGGACGGATTACGCCTTGCCGGCTGGGTGGCGAACAGCATTGATCCCGGCTTCGAGCGCCGCTCGGAAAATCTCGCGACTCTGCAGCGCAGCCTCAACGCGCCGCTGCTCGCCGACATACCTTGGCATCCCGGGCTCACAGCCGAGACGCTGTCAGTCCACTTTGATGCTGGGGGAATCATTGGTTTTATGAGTTCGGACTAACACAGCCCGACTCGCATCTGTTGCATCACTCAACATGGCTGGCGATCGCCTGAGCCCTTTTTCAACGCTCAGCCGGGTGTCGAATACCAGACGCATTGTGCTGGTGGGCGGGCGCGGCCTGTGGCTCGCGTTGTAGCAAATCAAAATGTCCCCACATGAGCTTGGCTGCAACCCACAACAGAATCGCCCCCCCGATCATCAACAGGTATTGGCCGGAGCGCTGCTGGTCGTCGAGCAGGTAGTTATTGCACAGTCGGATGGGCGAGATCATGTACAGCCAGCCCAAGCGGAAGAACATGGCGATGAGTTCCGCCAGGAAAACCCCGCGCACCACGAAATTCATGCGCGGCCAGCTCAGTGCCATCGGCAAGCCGATCAATAGCGGCACGCTGAGGAACTTGGCGAGTGTAACCAGCGGTTCTGTGGCCGCAGCGTCCAGCGAACGGGGCAGCATCCAGAACGCGGTGGCGAATGTTGCCAGTAACAGTCCACTGATGCCGTTGAGATTCCAGGCGGCGATCGTCGTCACCGGCCGCTGCGGCAGAGCAGCGCGTAACAGGTATCCCGCGGCAATCAGCAGCGGAATCTGCACCAACATCTGCGTCACCATGCGTGCCTGCAAGACACGGGTTACCGGCGGCAGCGGCAGGACCACCAGGATGACTACCGCGATGAGGACGGAACGCTGCCAGACGCTGATGATCACCGCTTCAGATTCCGGAGTATGGTCGCCCCAACTGATTTGATGGGGGTGTCGATGTCGAGAATACTAACCAATCGGCCCTGCGGATCAACGATTTCGAAGGCGTCGTTATGTACGTAACCGCCCAAGGTGTCGGGAATGACAGTCACGCCGAAAACGCGCTCGAGCTGCCTCAGCCCATGCGCAGTTGTGGGTCGCGCGGCAAGCCAGCCGGTACCACGGCTCTGGAAACGGCCCAGATAATCGGCGAGTTGCAGGGGCGCATCGTATGCCGGGTCAAAGCTAATGCTGAGCAGTTGCACCCGACCCTGGGCCAACGGCGTGGCCAACTGGCCCTGAAGCTGCGCGAACTTACCACCCATCACCGAGCACAAGCTCATGCAGCGGGAGTAGATGAAATCCACCACCAGCCACTTTCCCTGCAGCTCGGCAAGGTTGAAGCGCGCGCCGGTCTGGTTCTGGAGTGTTACCGGCGGCACCGGGCGTGGATGCTGGCGTACCTCGACGCGCCGGGCGGTTTCGGTGGTAAAGGCCCGGAAGTGGTCGGTGGCGATCGCCAGCGTGGCGATGCCGAGGGCGATCAGAGCAAGGCTAACCGCTAGGGTGCGTAGGGCTGACATCGGCAGGGGCCTTCAATACGCCGGCTATGATGCGGCCGGCAAAGAACAGCATCCCCAAAATTATCAATATCGCGCCGATCGAACCCGCCTTGTCGTAGGGTAGCCATTGTGACAGGTGCACAGCGTAGCGCCGTGGGACGCTGGCATGGCCGGCATCCAGGAACGCCAAGACGAAAATCAATCCCCCGATGATATAAACCGGAAGACCCAATTTGTCGCCGGCAGTGTCGTGCGGTGACTGTGCGTGACTGCCTATCACGTGATACATGGTCGCCAGCGCCATGGGCAGTACGCCCAGCAGCAGATAGAAATGAAAGTGCCCCGGCACCCATTGGGTGTTGTGCATCAGCTTGTTCACGACGATGGTGCCGTCGAGAATCGCCGGAACGATGCCTGCGGCCCAGCCGAATACCGACAGCACCATGAGCCTGGACGGCATTTTCCAGCGCATCCCGGAACGATAAATATTGGTCAGGACGCCGTACGCGGTCACCAGGAACACCGGGAAACCGGCGCCCCAGGAGACCAGCTGGCCGATGATCGCGAGCCAGCGGGGTTGGGCATAATCCATCAGCAGGTGGTGCGGGAACACGATAATGACGAATACGCAACTCACGGCCCATGCCCACAGGAACACGCGCGAAACCCCGTAGGGACGCCCGGTATAACGCGGCAGCAACTCATACACCGCAATCACGCCCATGTAGATGGTTGCATTGATGAACATGTGGCCAAACCAGTAAATCAGTTCCTTGGCCACAAGGGCATTGAGCACAATCGAAGGGAAATAGGCGTTGATCAGGCACATTACCAGCACCACCGCACCGGCCAGGATGCCGATGGAATTGGCGATGATCACCATGGTGCTCGCGACCACGGCCTTGGGGTGCGATTGGTCAATGGTCCCGCCGAACAGCCACTGCAGGCCCATGGCCCGCCCAAAATTACCGAACTTGCTGATGATAGCTGCCGACGCATCCAGATAGAACAACAGGAAACCGACGCCGATCAGCAGATAACCGATGAAGAAAAGTGCCGCGGCGTTGACGCTCCAGATCCCCATCGAATGCACCGGCAGCGGGTACAGGAAGGTCCACATGCCCGCGTAGCCACCAACGAAGATCGCGATGATGATGGCGAGTGCGCCCAGCAGGAATAGCACGTAATTGGTCAGGAACGCCCACAGATGCAGGTGCACGTATTTGCGCAGGAAAAACCACATGACCGCCAGCGTCACCAAACCCGTGGTGCCGACCATGCCGGTACCGTGCATGGTGAGGATCTCGTAGAACAGCTTGGGGCCGACGCCGGCCCAAGTGGCCTGGGTCAAGCGCATGCTCAGACCCAGCAGCATCATCAACACGAACAGCACCACGGCCGTGATGATGTAAAGGTTGAAGACTATGCGTTCGTTGCGCGGGAGTTTTTCGTCTTCGGGGTAAAGGGTGAGTGAGCTCATGGTGTGTGGCCTCCGGTAGTGGCGGCGACAACGTTCAATTGGGCTGTCATGACGTGATGGCCAAGGCCGCAGTACTCGAGACAATTAATGGTATAGGTGCCCGGCTGGTTGAAAGTATAGAGAATCTTGTTTATGTACCCCGGCATGGCCTGGGTTTGTACCACGATGCGATCATCCGGGGCGTAAACGGCAAACCCATGATTGACATCGGCACTGGTTACGCGGAATTCGACGGGGACGCCGGCCGTAATCTGGCTGGTGCTCAACTCCCATGACCATTGATGTCCGACAACATTGACGATCTGTTTGGCAGCCAGAGGTCCGTGTTGGGGCGGCAGCGGGAAGTGCCAAAGGGATGCGTAGCTGACCCCTGCGAATATCAAGACCAAAATCAGAAACAACCATCGGCGCAACACATTTGAGGTTTTGTATGCCCGGTGAGCGCGCTCCTGGTCGGAGGTTTTCCCGGCTTGGCTGATCACGTAGATGAATCCCAACGCGACCAGCGCCATGCCCACAAGCGCAATTACCCAGACTTCGTTCTCGGAAACCATGGCCTCACCCCACGAGCGTGAACGACGCTCTGCAATCTCCCCCGAAGAATATGTATGTGTCAAGATATCTGCGGCTTGAGAGAAAACTGATTACGGCAAGCGGCTTTGTTCGAACGAAAAATTAAAAACGATGAAACATTGCTAATTATTTGAAAAACAACAAATTCCGATAATATACTGTTCCAGTAAATGTTTTGAGGGATCATGAGGCAATCCGTCTTGCGGCGAATGGCGTGTTACGCGCGTCGCGCGCGAAACCGCGCATATTAAGCGTGGTAGAGGACCCTTGACTTATTGCCCATTTCGCCCGGGGTGTATCTGGGCGGAGTCGAAAGGCCTTTCCGAGCGCGCCGTAAAACGCGGCACGGGCGGAATTGATCGAAAGCGACTTAGTTAATTCGCTTCATCAAATTTTCCAGCCGGCCCTGGTTCATGATCTGCTGCTTTTCCATAGCTGCCGCAGCTTTTTCGGCTTCAGCCTTATTCACGGCCTTGCCTACCTGGATAATACCGAGCATGCCGAACAAATGGTGCGGGTTGCATTCATACAGGTACACGCCCTCCTGGGTGAACTTTACAGTGATGTCTTTGCTGACTTGACCGGTCCAATTCTGTGCCCCTGCGGGTACCAGATAGGACTGGCTGTCATGTCCGGAATCAGCCGCCACAAAGTGCACGGAGTCACCGGGCTGGATATGCAGAAAATCGGGTTCGAATACGAAGGCACCTCCTGTGCCGGAGTTCAATTCTTTCACGGTGTAATCCTTGGCGTAGGCTCCGGCACTCAACAGTGACAAAGCCAAAACTGCGCTCAATACAAGTTTCGTATTCATGACTGCCTCCAAATTCTTCGGCAAATGCATAGTATTGAAAGAGACTGGCAATCGAACTGCCTCAGACCTAGATTGACAGCATGTAGTGTACGGTAACATCATCTCACAAAATTACATTCGCCGGCATCCGGACCAGTGCGCAAATCGAGTGGCGCGGCGCAGTTGAATTCGCCGGCAAGAGGGTGTGAGATGAGTGTCGGGTGGAAACTGCGTGATTTTGAATCGGCCGATCTCGAGGCCATCGTGCGGCTGGATGCGGAATCGAAGACGACGGACGAACCCCCGGTCTTTAGCCTCGCAGACGTTGTTAAATGCGTCGATAGCTATCCTGCCGTTGTGGCGATGGCGGGCGGGGAGTTGGTGGGTGCAGCGGTGAGCCGCGTAGATGTCGATCGCGCCTGGGTGGTGCGTATTGCCTTGTCACCGGGGTGGCGTCACCAGGGACTCGGCAGTGCCTTGCTTGCTGCGTTGGAGCATCGCCTGCTCACCGCCGGTGTTTCCCGGATAAGCGCACTATTACCCAAGGGAGAGACAGGCAGCGCCGCGTTTATCAATTCGGGATTTCGTTCGCGTGCCGGGTTAACTTATTACGAAAAGACCGAAACCATTTCTTTCCATTCGACGACAGTACTCACGGCTCTCGGCGGGGTGGTCTTGCCGAATGGGCTCTGGGAGCGCATCGCGGGCATGACCGTCGAGAAGACGTTGATCGAACGCCGACTGGTCCTACCGCTGTCGCACCCAGGGGTCGCTGCCGAGCATGGCGTGCGCCCACCCAGCGCGGTGGTGCTGTTCGGGCCGCCCGGCACCGGTAAGACAACATTCGCGCGTGCTGTCGCAAGTCGGCTCGGGTGGCCGTTCGTCGAACTTTTCCCATCCCGGATCGCGACCTCTGAAGCCGGGCTTGCCAGCGGGCTGAACGAGGTCTTCGGACGCATAGCCGAACTCGAACATGTCGTGGTGTTCATTGATGAGGTGGAGGAGATTGCGGCCGTGCGGCGGCCGGGTACAGGATCGGTCGCAGTGGCCAATGAACTCCTCAAATCGCTGGTGTCCTTTCGCGAACGATCGGGCCGGTTGCTCGTCTGCGCGACCAACTCGGTGCGGGTGCTCGACCCTGCCTTCCTGCGATATGGACGTTTCGACTACGTCCTACCGATTGGAACACCCGATACTACTGCGCGAAAGGCACTCTGGCAGCGCTATCTTACCGACGATGGCATCGACATCGACGCGCTGGTGGAGGCAAGTGACGGCTTCACTCCTGCCGACATTGAGCACACCGCCCGCACCGTTGCCCAGCTGACGTTTGAGCGGACGATGGATGCCGGTCAGCGTTGCGTAGCTTCGACGCAGGACTGCCTGAAATCGATCGGCGATATACGCCCGACGTTGACGCCAAACATGGTCAGCGAATTTACCGAGGACATCCGGCGGTACGCGCGCACGTAGGGCTGGCTTCGATTCGCCAAACCATCCGGTTTGCCGGGAGGAGGAACAAGAGCAAGTGCCTCTTGGGGTGTGTTGTTTCGCTCGCTGCCCCGCACCCCGATTATTCCCACAGTGTCGGCGGCCAATAACGCATTTAACAGCCGGCGCGAGTGTATGCTGTCAAGCACCGGCACGCTGAGGAATTGCTTGACAAGACCATCGCGCGGCTCGCCGCAGTGCGCTGCGGCGTCCTGCCCATGGCACTAATCGCGTTGCTGGACCAGGAAAAGACCCTCAAACACCTGCTTGAACACCATTACGAGCGGGAGGACAGGGCGCTTTTCAGGCTGGCGTGCGATACCCTGCCGGACAGCGTGTGGGCGGAACTCTCACGCACGCTGCACCCGTGACAGAACCCGCGTACAGCCGCCCCCATACCTGTGCCGGCACCGCCCACCCGGCAGCAATCGCGCCATCATTAAAAGCTGTTGGCAGCAGCAAGCACCTGCGGCGCGGATGAGCCTGCCCGGTCCCGTCCGCCGGTTCGTTAGCACCATCGGGTGCGGCGCTTGAAGGCCCGGTAGGGTTGGCTGGACGCCGCAACCTTCTTTTGGCTATTCTTTAAGCAACGGCTGGGCTTAACCGTATCCATGGGGCGGCTCAGTCAGGTCATGTGACGCCGCGTGACGAGGGGTGCATCCAGCGGCACCCCAAGTGTTCCATTACTTATTAATGCCGCTGATGGCGGCCGGTCAACCCGATTTTAAGGATAGTCATGCTGAGTTTCGATCCCATCGCAACCCTGGCGCGAGAACACGTGGCATTGGAACAATTGTTTATGCGTCATCAGGAAGCGCTGGTGATGCGCGTTTGGGCACGCGCCGCCCGTCTATTGGAACATTATTGTAAGCGCCTTGAATACCAGATTCAACTGGAAGAGCGCTATCTGCTGCCTTACTGGATTGAAGAAAAAGCGCCCGGCCGGTCGCAAGCGAGTATTTACGTGGCCGAACACCGCCGTCTTGAGGATCTGATGCAAAAGACCAGTACGCGGCTGGCAATCGCTCGTCGGCGGGGGATCACCGCAAGCGTGCTTGTCGCTTTACTGGATGAGGAAAAGGTCTTTAAGCATGTTATTGGCTACCATTATCAGCGGGAGGAAACCGTCCTGTTCACGGTAGTGCGTCAGACGTTGCCGGAAGAGGTACGGTTTGAATTTGTGTATACCCTGATGCATCAGCCGCATGCTGCGCATACTGTAGCGGCTGACAGCCTGCGCCACTGAAAGCCGCATACCGATATTCGTATTGATCAATGCATGCGCAGCGCATCCACTTCGGTATTCAGGATGGCTGCCTTTTCATCCGCCACTTCAATCAGGCTTTCTTTGCTCAACATTACGTCGCATATGAGAAAACATTTCAGGTGTGACCGCAATGTGTGCGGCAATCAGCAGTTTGCGTACCGGCAAGCTGGCGGTAATGCCGCACGCTGAAGGAATTGGTTTTTGTAATCCTCCGGCATGCGCGCGGCTTGCGAATGTTGCCCCCGCAAATTTGATAGGCTAAGGTACACCGATGTAGACACGGGGAGAACTTGAATGGTAAGTAAGCGCATTTTCGTGTTACTGCTTGCCAGTGCAGTGCTCACGCTGAACGCAGCGACGCGGGCCGCCGGGGATCTTGCCAAGGGCAAGGTCGAGTCCCAGACCTGCCTTGGCTGCCACGGAATCACCGACTACACCAACGTCTATCCCACCTACCGCGTGCCCAAGCTTGCGGGCCAGAACGCGGCCTATATCGTGCACGCGCTTGAGGAATACAAGAACGGCGACCGCAGCCACAAGACCATGCACGCCCAAGCGTCCTCGTTGACGCAGCAGGAGATGGAAGATCTCGCCGCGTATTTCCAGAGCCTGGGCAAACCGGATAAAAATCAGTGAGAGGGCCATCTGCCATGAGACGCGCACTGCCGTTCGCGGTTTTGACTCTGGAACTTGCGGTTGCCGCCGCGGCATTTGCCGACGCACCGGCCGCGCCCGCACAGCCGCCCGCCACGCTCGCCTGGGCCGCGCAGCACTTCAAGGACACCTGCTCTTCCTGTCACGGCGCCGACGGCGCGCATCCGATTCCGCTGCCAGGCAATCCGCCGCCGATCATCGCGGGGCAGTACCAGGATTACCTGATTCAGGCGCTCAAGGAATACCGTGGTGGCCAGCGCAAGAACATCATCATGGCGCCCCAGGCGCAAGCGCTCACGGATGCCCAAGTGAAGGCGCTGGCGGCATACATCGCAAGCCTGCCCACGCCGCTGCATTCGCTGCCGCGGCCGGAGTTCGGCCACTGAGACCATTTCACCAGGAGTGTTTCCCATTTTTATCAGGCGCTTAAATAACATCTCACATGTATAAACATGTGCGTGGAAGCCGATGATTTGCTTGCTGAATGGCGCCCCAAGATGCGTTGCATGAGACTTGATTCTTGCAGTAGCATAACTGCGCTGTTATCCGCCGTTTCAGCCGGGTTGGCGGGCGCTTGCGCCAGCCGCCATCGGGGATCTAAGAATGACGCGGCAGGCAGCCATGAGGTGGTTCACCGTGCTGGCAGTCAGCCCCGATGCCGCCGTGCATCGCATCGTGATCGTCCCGAACTGCTCGATCAGCGCGACGGGACTGTGGCTGTTTTACGCCAGCATCGCGGGCGTGACCTTGGCGTTGGCGTCGTGGTATGCGCTGCACGGGTTCTGGCCGGTGCTGGCATTTGCGTTGTTGGAAATGCTGGTGCTGGGGCTGTGCCTGCGGGTATGCTGGCGCCACGGACACTACGGCGAAGTCATCACCGTGAGCGGCGCGCGGGTTAGCGTGGACAAGGGTGGTGGCGGGCACCTGGAGCACCGGGAATTCAGCCGTTATTGGGCACATTTGGTGGTGCGCGACTCAAGCGCCAGGCTGCACCCGGCGCGGCTGTATATCCGCTCGCACGGTGAGGAATGTGAGCTCGGCCGCTGTCTGACGGAGGAGGAGCGCTGCAGTCTGGTACGGAGGCTGGCCGAACTCATCGGTCCGGTGGGGCAGATCGGCTGCAGCTGAGTGGGTGACGATTCTGGATTCCAGCAGGAGACGCCAACGCATGTTTCTAAAGAATCCCAAGCATGTCCTGTGTATCGCGCTGGCCGTCACGCTTGCGGCGCTTTCCGGATCGGCTCTGGCCATGGATCTGAACATGCCGGTGGGCGTCACGCCCATGAGTCACGAAGTTTACGGACTGCACATGTACGCATTCTGGGTGTGCGTGGGCATCGGCGTCGTGGTGTTCGGTCTGATGATCATTTCCATGATCCGGCACCGCAAGGCCGCCGGCCACCAGGCGGCACAGTTTCACGGAAACACCGTATTGGAAGTGATCTGGAGCATCATCCCGTTCATCATCCTGATCGCACTCGCCATCCCTGCCGCCAAGATACTGGTGAAGGAAACCAACACCAGCGATCCCGACCTCACTATCAAGATCGAAGGCTATCAGTGGAAGTGGCAGTACGATTATCTGCAGCAGGGCTTCAGCTATTTCAGCATGCTGGCGGCCGACAGTGATGCCGCGCGCATGCTGGATTCCAAAGTCAGTCCTTTCAGTGTGCCACATTACCTGCGCGACGTGGATCATCCCATGGTGGTGCCCACCGGCAAGAAAATCCGCTTGCTGATCACCGCCAACGACGTGATTCATTCCTGGTATGTGCCGGACTTCGCCTTCAAGATGGATGCGATTCCGGGTTTCGTGAACCAGGGCTGGATCAAGATTGATCAGCCCGGGACTTATCGCGGCGGTTGCACCGAGTTGTGCGGTCGTGGTCACGGCTTCATGCCCATCGTGGTGGTGGCGGAAAGCCCGGCGGATTACCAGAAATGGCTGGCCGCCATGCGCGCGAGTAACGGCGTGTACATCAATCCGCAGACGCTGCAAGCGGAAAATTACGGCAGTCCGGTGGAGTACGCGCCGCCCCAGCTGAATTTCATTACACCTTCGATACCTGCGGCTGCGGCGACCGGCGCGGCCCCGTCCACGCCCGGTCCCAGCGCGCCTGCGGCGCCCACGCCCAGTCCCTCGGCTGCCGCGCCCGTGGTCGAACCGGCGGCCGCTGCGCCGGAAAAGACCTGGACCATGGCGAGCGTCATGCCGCGGGGCAAGAAGGTGTTTGACGACAACTGTGCCGCCTGCCACATGGAGGACGGCAAGGGCAATGCGGCCATGGGCGTGCCGGCCATCGCCGGCGGCCCGGTGCCCAACGGTCCGCTGGCGGCGCACATCAGCCTGGTACTGCACGGTAAGGGCATCATGCCGGCCTGGGGCAATGTCCTCAGCGATTCCGATTTGGCTGCGGTGATTACTTTCGAGCGCAATTCCTTTGGCAATCACGGCGGTGGTCTGGTGCAGCCGGCCGACATCGCCAGGGCCAAGACGGCTCACTGAAGTACAGGTTTGAGGAGGACATGATGAACACGGTAGCGGTCGTGCACGAATACCACGCCGGACATCCCAGCGGGCTGTGGCGCTGGATCACCACCACCAATCACAAGGACATCGGCACACTTTACCTGTGCTTCAGCCTGCTGATGTTCTTCGTGGGCGGTACGTTCGCCATGCTCATCCGTGCAGAGCTGTGGACTCCGGGCATGCAGCTCATGGATCCGGAGTTCTTCAACGAGATGACCGCGCTCCACGGCCTGGTGATGATCTTCGGCGCCATCATGCCGGCGTTCGTGGGTCTAGCCAACTGGATGATCCCCATTATGGTCGGCGCGCCCGACATGGCACTGCCGCGCATGAACAACTGGAGCTTCTGGATCCTGCCGTTCGCCTTCATCCTGCTGCTGTCCACACTGTTCATGCCCGGCGGCGCGGCCGGCGCCGGCTGGACCATGTATCCGCCGCTGTTCATGCAGACCGGTGTGGCCATGCCGTTCCAGGTTTTTGCCATTCATCTCATGGGCATTTCCTCGGTGATGGGCGGCATCAACATCATCGCCACCATCCTGAATCTGCGCGCCCCCGGCATGTCGCTGATGAAAATGCCGATGTTCGTGTGGAGCTGGCTGATCACGGCCTATCTGTTGATCGCGGTGATGCCGGTGCTGGCCGGCGCCGTGACCATGATGCTCATGGACAAGTACTTCGGCACCAGCTTCTTCAACGCCGCGGGCGGCGGTGACCCGGTGCTTTACCAGCATGTGTTCTGGTTCTTCGGGCATCCCGAGGTGTACATCATGATTCTGCCGGCCTTCGGCATCATCTCTGAGATCGTCTCCACGTTCTCGCGCAAGCCGCTGTTCGGTTACACCTCGATGGTGTTCGCCATCGCCTCGATTGCGTTTTTGTCGTTCATCGTGTGGGCGCACCACATGTTCACCGTGGGCATGCCGCTCGCGGCCGACCTGTTCTTCATGTTCACCACCATGCTGATTGCGGTACCGACCGGCGTGAAGGTATTCAACTGGGTGGCCACCATGTGGCGCGGGGCGCTCTCATTTGAAACCCCCATGCTGTTTGCCGTGGCCTTCGTGTTCCTGTTCACCATCGGCGGTTTGTCGGGCGTGATGCTGGCGCTGGTGCCGGCCGACTGGCAGTACCACCAGACTTATTTCGTGGTGGCGCACTTCCACTACGTGCTGGTCACGGGTTCGGCCTTCGCCATCATGGGCGCGGTGTACTACTGGCTGCCGAAGTGGACCGGCCACATGTACAACGAGACGCTCGCCAAATGGCATTTCTGGCTGAGCGTGATCTCGGTGAACGTGCTGTACTTCCCCATGCACTTCCTGGGGCTGGCTGGCATGCCGCGCCGAATTCCCGACTACCCGGTGCAGTTCACCGACCTCAACCAGATCGTATCGGTGGGCGGCTTCGTGTTCGGCGCATCGCAACTGCTGTTTGTGGCGTGCATCATCATGTGTGTGCGCGGCGGCAAGAAGGCTGAAGCGCGTGCCTGGGACGGCGCACATGGCCTCGAATGGACGCTGCCTTCGCCTGCACCGTACCACAGCTTCGCCGAGCCGCCGGCGCCCAGTCTCATCTGGACGCATCCCTACCAAGGGAGCTGAGCAACCAGCGCCGTACCATCCGCCACCGTGGGTACATCTGAACACACACCGCCGCAAGCACGCCGGCAACGCGCCGCGATGCGCACCGCGATCATCGTGGCCCTGGTGGCCATTGGATTCTACGTGGGGTTTTTCCTGTTTATGCACTACGCGCGCCGATGAACACGCCGCAGACACGTCGCGTCAGATACCGAAAACTCGCGGCCAACCGCAACGACTGATATGCGCCTTGTAACCACCATGACCTCAACCCGAGATTACCGGAGATAACCATGTCAGCAGAGGCCCACGCCGGCAGTCATTATTACCTTCCGCATCCCAGCCACTGGCCGATTTTGGGCTCCGTGGGCCTGTTCACCACCGCGGTGGGCGGGGCCCTGTGGCTGGAAGACATGGGGTTCGGCAAATACGTACTGCTCCTCGGGCTCATTATCATCTGTGTGATGATGTTCGGCTGGTTCGGCACCGTGATCCGCGAGAGCCTGAGCGGCACCTACAACGCGCAGGTCGACCGCTCGTTCCGCTGGGGCATGAGCTTTTTCATTTTCTCGGAAGTCATGTTCTTCGGCGGATTTTTCGGCGCGCTGTTCTTCGCGCGCGTCTTCGTGGAGAATTGGCTGGCGGGCGGCAGCAACAGCCTGTTCACCAACCTCATCATCTGGAAAGGCTACGAACCGGCGTGGCCAAGCAACGGTCCCGGCAGTCTGGGCGGCAGCTTCGAGGGCATGACGGCGACCGGCCTCGCGGCCATCAACACGCTGATCCTGCTCTCCAGCGGTCTGACCGTGACCATTGCCCACTGGGGCCTGAAGGAAGGCAATCGCAAGAAGCTCTGCTGGTTCCTGCTGTTTACCATCATTCTGGGCTTCGCCTTCGTCGCCTTGCAGGGCCACGAATTCCTCGACGCCTGGTACAAGCAGAACCTCACGCTTGGCACCGGCATCTACGGTTCGACGTTTTTCATGCTCACGGGCTTTCACGGCCTGCATGTGACCATCGGCGCCATCATGTTGACAGTGATCCTGATCCGCTCGCTGCGCGGTCATTTCACCCCGCAACACCACTTTGCCTTCGAGGCGGTGTCCTGGTACTGGCACTTCGTGGACGTGGTGTGGCTGGGCCTGTTCATTTTCGTGTACTGGCTCTGAGCCGGGGAGCCGCAGCATTCAGGAGAAGCGCTGTGCCCGCGGCGCTTCTTGTTTTTTACCCCGGCGCGCGCGGCCTTCAGTGGTGCGGCGGCAGCAGGCCGTGGGGATGCAGCCAGCCGCTCCAGTAGCCGATCATGAGCACCGCGAACAGCAGCAGCGAGATGGCGATGCGCACGGTGAGCGCCTTGACTGCGCGCGTGGACTGCCCACGGTCATGCAGCATGTAGTACATGCCGGAGAACAGGCTTACCACGATGATCAGCAGGATTGCCAGAATGACGATATCGGGAAGCGTGATGGTCATGGCGCTCGCGGTCGGCAGTACGCTGTGACTGTGGGGTTTTCGGACTGCCTGCGGCAAGTTAGCACGCGTGCATGCGCATAGGCAAATGGCAATTCCGTCCGACGCTGTGGCCGACGGTGGCGACCTTGATCCTGCTGCCGGCATTGATTGCGCTCGGTATCTGGCAACTGCACCGCGCCGATTACAAGCGCATGTTGCTGGCCGAGTATCACCGCGCCACCACCTTGCCGCCGGCGTCGCTGAATGCAGCGCTGGCCGACGGCAGTCTTGCCGGCTTGCCGCGTTACCGGCACGTGCGAGCGCTCGGGCATTACGACGCCAGCCGCCAGATCTTTCTGAACGACATGCAGCAGGGCGGTCGGGTCGGTTACCAGGTGGTGACGCCGCTGGTGCTGCAACCGGGCGGCCAGATGGTGCTGGTGGATCGCGGCTTCATCGCCCGGATACCGGGCGTGAAGACGCTGCCGGATGTGAACGTGCCTGCGGACACCCGCAGCGTCGAGGGCATACTTGGAATTTTGCCGGTACCAGGCCTGCGTCTCGGCAAGACCGTGGTGCCGGACGGTTGGCCGAAGCTCATGCTTTATCCCAGCCATCAGACGCTCGCCCAGCTTTACGGCACGCAGTTGCTGCAGCCGGTGCTGCTGCTGGATGCAGTGCAACCCGACGGCTTCGTGCGCGACTGGCGCCCCAACATCGGCTTTCCACCGGTGCGCCACGATGCCTATGCGCTGCAGTGGTTCGCGCTGGCCCTGGCATTGGTGATCATCTGGATCGTGGTGAACAGCAGGCGCATCAGGCATGACACAAACCAGTGATCCTTTGCCGCCGGCGCAACCCCGCCGGAAATCGCCGTGGTTGCTGATCGGCATCCTGGCCGCGGTATTCGTGCTGCCGGTGGTCGCCGCCTGGGTCCTGTACCTCAACATCAACCGCATGGACTTCGGCACCACACAGCACGGCGCATTCATCACGCCCGCGCGCCTGCTGCACCCGGCCTCCCTGCCATTGCCGCTGGCCGGCGGTACGCTCGCGCCGGATTACTTCCGGGGCCGCTACACGCTGGTGTACCTGAGCGCGGCCGGTTGCAACCCCGACTGCGAGGCAGCGCTGATTCTCACGCGCCAGACGCGTCTCGCGCTCGGCCGCAAGATCGAGTCCGCACAGCGCTTGTACCTGGTGCTGGGCGCACCCGCGGATCCGGCCAAGCTGTTGCGCGAGCAGCCGGATCTCACGGTCGCGGATGCGTCCGGCCCGGCCGGACAGGATTTCATCCGGCAATTCAGCGCCGACGGCCGCTCTCCGCCGACCGTAGGCAAGTACATTTATCTGGTGGACCCGCGCGGCTACTACATGCTGCGCTACCCGATCCAGGGTCCGCCTGAAGGGCTGCTCAAGGATTTGCAGCATCTGCTCGGGCAGGGCGGAGGCCTGTGAGGTGACGCCGCGCTGGTACCTCTCGCTCGCGGTGTTGGCGGCCGTGCTTGCGCTTGGCGTGATCGTGCTGGGCGCGTATGTGCGTCTCTCGCAGGCCGGGCTGGGCTGTCCGGATTGGCCGGGTTGCTACGGCCACATCACGGTGCCGCAAACTCAGCAGGCCGTGGCCCAGGCCGACGCGCGTTATGCGACGCGCCCACTGCAAGCCGCGCGCGCCTGGAAGGAAATGATCCACCGCTATTTTGCCGGCAGCCTCGCGGTGCTGATTCTGGTTCTGGCCGTCGCGGCATGGTGGCGACGCAGACGCTGGCGGCAGCCCATCGTGTTGCCAACGCTGGCGTTGTTGACCGTCATCTTTCAGGCGCTGCTCGGCATGTGGACCGTGACCTTGCTGTTGTTCCCGCCGGTGGTTATGGGCCATTTGCTTGGCGGTTATCTCACGCTGGCGCTGCTGATTCTGCTCGCCCTGCAGGCCGGTGGCTGGCTGCGCGCTGGCGACAGCGCTGGCAAAACATTGCGCTGGCTCGCGGGCATCACACTCATCGTGCTGGTGCTACAGATGGCGCTGGGCGGCTGGACCAGCAGCGACTACGCGGGCATCGCGTGCCCGGATTTCCCCACCTGCCAAGGGCAATGGTGGCCACCCATGGATTTTCGTGACGCCTTCGCCTGGCACGGCCTCGGGCCGGACTATCAGGGCGGGATCCTCAACGATCCGGCGCGCGTTGCCATTCACGTAACGCACCGGCTGGGTGCGCTCGCCACGTTCATCCTGGTGATCGTGAGCGGATTGTTTTTCATCTTCAGAAGCGGCCGGCCGGCGTTAAAATGGATGGGCGGACTCGCCATGCTCCTCGTGATCGGCCAGGTACTGATCGGCGTCAGCATGGTGCATTTCGCGCTGCCACTCGCACTCACCGACGCGCACACTGGCGTGGCCGCATTGCTCCTCGCAACCGTGGTCGCGTGGAATTGGGCAGCGTGGGCATGGCCGGCGGCTCTGGCGGGTTTGCCGCTGATGGTATCGAAATGAACACCAGCACATCCGAAATCTCCCCGGCGGGCGCCGCGCACGCGAGCTGGCGCGATTACTACGAGCTAGGCAAGCCGCGCATCGTGGTGCTCATTGTGTTCACCGCCATGGTCGGCATGTTCCTCGCCGTGCCCGGCACGGTGCCGCTGCGGCAGTTCATCGCCGGCACGATCGGCATCGGCCTGGCGGCGTCCTGCGCGGCGGCCATCAATCACCTGCTGGACCGGCGCGCCGATGCGGTGATGTTCCGCACCCGCCGCCGCCCGCTGCCGCAGGGTCACGTGACCGAACGCCAGGTCATCACTTACGCGGCGGTGTTGTGCGTGCTTTCCATGGCAGTCCTGCTGATCTTCGTGAACTGGCTCACTGCGCTGCTGACCTTTGTCTCCATGATCGGGTACGCGATCGTTTACACGGGCTTCCTCAAGCGCGCCTCGCCGCAGAACATCGTGATTGGCGGGCTTGCGGGCGCGGCACCCCCGGTGTGCGGCTGGGCGGCGGTGACCGGTCAGGTGTCGGCTGGCGCGCTGCTCCTGTGTCTGATTGTCTTTCTCTGGACGCCGCCGCATTTCTGGGCACTCGCAATTCATCGCCGTGAGGATTACGCCAAGGCCAGCGTGCCGATGTTGCCGGTGACGCACGGCGTGCCGTATACGGTTTTGCAGATCATTCTTTACACCGTGCTGCTGGTGATGGCGACGGTGTTGCCGTATCTCATCGGCATGAGCGGTCTGGTCTATCTCATTGGTGCGCTGATCCTCGGCGGAATTTTCCTGGCTTATGCCATCGGCCTGCATTTCAGCCGCGACCCCTCGCTGCCGATGCGCACCTTTGCGTATTCCATCGTCTATCTCACCGCACTGTTCATCCTGCTGCTCGTGGATCATTACGTGCCGCTGATAATGCATGCGGTCGGCTGGCGTTGACCGCTATACTTGCTGGCGCAGCATAGACTGATCTGCGCACCGCCAGAGTTTTCAACCTGACCGGAAGGGAGTAGCCATGAAGCAGGGTCTGTTCTTGTTGATGGTCATCGCCTTGGCGGCGAGCGCTGCGGCCTCGGCGGCAACCAATGAGACCTTATCATCCGAGTTGCAGAAACTGGATGTTTCCGCAGGCCGCTGGGTGTATCACGGCGAAACCCTGAATACGCCGATCAGCAAACCGGGCAAATGGACCTGGAATGAGGATTGCGGCTGGTCGGCGAACCGCGTGTTCATGGTGTGCAGCTTCACAAATGCATGGTCCGGCCGGGTCGTCCAATCGCTGGTGGTGGATACCTACAACGCAAAAGACCGGAGCTACTGGCATTACGAACTGTTCAACGCCGGGGATTCCGGCGCCAAGCCGTTCATTTCAAAAATGACTGTCAGTGGCAATACCCGCATCGAGCACGCGGAGGACGTGGAACATGGCAAACAAGTGCGCACCCGAATCAGCTACGTGTTCGATTCGCCGACCCACGTCCGGGTAAAAATCGAAGTGTCCCGCAGCGGCGGGCAATGGATAACGGTTGATGAGGGTGAGGGCGTCAAGCAGCCCTGACTGGCGCGGGGCGGCTTCGATTCAGCTTCTCAGGCTGAACATGCGTTTCCACGCCGGCTGGCGCAGCAGGCTGTGCAGCACGGTTGCGCCCAGGTGACCGCCCCAGTAAACCCAGGCGATGACCGCGAAGGTATCGTGGATATCCTCGATGAGTTCGAGGCTGTCGTGCGATGCGCCCGCCATGCGTGACAAGTAATAACTCGCACCGGTTGCGGCCATGGCGGTGATGGCGAGCAACCCCAGGCCATGGACGAAGCCTGCCAGTCCACCGATATCATTCCGTGGTCCGCCCGGCGGCAGACGCTGATAACGGATGCCGGTCCAAAGCTCGGCAACAACGTTGCGTATTCCCGCGCGTGTCCATGGGAACAACTGCCGCAGCCCTGCGTGCGGGTGCGTGAATGACCAGAGCCAATGCACGATGATCAAGGCGAGAATCGTCGCGCCCAGCACTTCGTGGGTCATGAATCCAAACGTATCCGGGTGGCCGCGATGCGGGCTGCGCATGAAGCTTCCGATGAACAGTTGCGCGGTGACCGCAGCCGCCAGCAGCAGGTGAATCAGCCGCAGCGGCCTGCTCCATTGCGCGGCAGACATTTGCGGATCGGCCATGCCCAATGCTCCCCAAGACCCACGCGCCTATTTTGCCTGATATTCATCGCGGGGCAACAAAAAACCCGGCAGCTTGCCGGGTTTTGATCTTGGTACGCACGGAGTTTACCGATTCTTCATGCCATGAGCGTGCCGAGCTTCCTGATGGCGTTGGTTTCCAGTTGGCGGATGCGCTCCGCCGACACGCCGTAATGGTCCGCGAGTTCCTGCAGGGTCGCCTTGTTGTCGGCCAGCCAGCGGCGTTGCATGATGTGACGGCTGCGGTCGTCCAGTTTTACCAAGGCGCGGTGCAGTTGTTCCTCGTTGCGCTGCTTCCAGTCGGAGCGCTCCAGCGCCAGCGCGGGGTCGGACTGGGTATCGGCTGCAAGATAGGCGGCCGGCGCCACACTGTGGCTGTCCTCGTCCTCGGTTTCGGGCGTGGCGTCGAAGGTGATATCGTGGCCGGCGAGGCGCGACTCCATCTCCAGCACTTCGGCCGTGGAGACTTTGAGTTCTTTCGCCACCGTCTCGACTTCCTTGCGGTTCATCCAGCCGAGGCGCTTCTTGGAACCGCGCAGGTTGAAGAACAGCTTGCGCTGCGCCTTGGTGGTGGCAACTTTCACGATGCGCCAGTTCTTCAAAATGAATTCATGCATTTCCGCCTTGATCCAGTGCACGGCAAACGACACCAGGCGCACACCCACGTCCGGATCAAAGCGTTTGACGGCTTTCATCAGGCCGATGTTGCCTTCCTGGATGAGGTCGCCGAGCGGCAGGCCGTAGCCGAGATAACCGCGCGCCACGTGCACCACAAAGCGCAGATGGTGCAGGACCAGGAGTTGCGCCGCGTCGAGATCGTGCTGGTTGCGGAAGCGCAGCGCCAAGGCCTGCTCTTCGGTCGCGCTCAGCACCGGAATGCTGCTTACCGCCTGGATATAGGCGTCCAGGCTGCCGGCCGTGCCGGCCAGAATCAGTTGCTGCGCACGCGGCATGAGAGCGGCTTGGGTCATGACAATCTTCCTCGGTTTCACGGGTTTCATATTAGCACTCTTGCACTTAGAGTGCTAAACCGTGCCAGGGTTCCCCGACGGATGCCGCTTCTGAATCCTTGAATATCAAGGGCTTGCTAGGTAGGTTCGATGGCCCGCAGATGCCGCGCCACCGCAAGCCACGAGCCCAGCCAGCCGAGCACAATGCCGCCTGCGAGCAGACCCAGAGCGCCGCCGGTGCCCAGCCCCATCAGGCTGAAATGGCTGCCATACAAATCCGCCACCTGTCCCACCGGCCCACCCATGAGCCCCAGGCCGATGAGCACCAGAATCCAGGCGAGCACACCGCCGGCCAAGCCGTACCAGGCGCCGTGATACAGAAACGGCCGGCGGATGAAGCGGTCAGTGGCGCCCAAAAGCTTGCTCACCTCGATTTCCGCGCGCCGATTCTCGATTTCCAGGCGGATAGTGTTACCCACGATCAGCACCACCGCGATCGCCAGCAACACTGCCACGATCAGCACGCCGCGGTGCAGCAACGCGAGAATCGCCTGCAGGCGCGTGAGCCATTGCACGTCCATGCGCACCTGATCCACCTGCGGGAGCGCGCCAAAACCCTGCGCCAACTGCTGTGCAGCGGCCGGTGCGGTGTAAGCCGCAGTCGGCTGGACCACCAGCACCGCCGGCAGTGGGTTGCTGCCCAGCAGACTGAACGTGTCATTGAATCCGGAGCGCCGCTGGAAGTCCGCAAGCGCCTGTGAGGCGCTGATTACCTGCACTGCAGCCACGCCGGTGTGCGTGCGTACGGAATCCGCGAGCTGCTGTAGCGCGCCGTCACTCAGACCATTCTTCAGGAACAGGGAGATGCGCGCAGTGCCCTGCCAGCCAGCACTCAGGCCGCGGGCGTTGTTGACCAGCACCAGTGCCCCCGCCGGCAGCGCCAGCGCGATGCCGATCACCGCCACGGTCATGAACGTGGCAAGCGGTTGCCGCCCGAGTTGCTTCAGCCCATCAAACAAGGTTTGTCGGTGGTGCGCGAGATAGGCGCCGAAACGCTGGCCAAGACTGCTCCGGCTGACCTGTGCCCCGCTGTCACGCGCCGGCATACTGGTCTCCCGCAAGTTCCGGCGGCACCAGCCGGCCGGCGCGCAAGCTGATGAAGCGCTGGCCGAGGCGGCGGATGAGATTGTGGTCGTGACTCGCCACCAGCACAGTGATGCCGACCTGGTTCAGGCGCTGGAACAGGCGCATGACCTCGTAGGACAGTTCCGGATCGAGGTTGCCGGTGGGCTCGTCGGCAATCAGGATCGGCGGGCGGCTGATGACCGCGCGCGCAATGCCCACGCGCTGCTGCTCGCCGGTGGACAACCGTATCGGCAGGGCGTGTTCCTTGTGCAACAGGCCCACGAGTTCCAGAGCCGCACCCACGCGCCGCGGGATTTCATTCCTTGGCACACCGCCGATTACCAGCGGCAGCGCCACGTTGTCAAACACGCTGCGCTCCAGCAGCAGTTTGTGGTCCTGGAAGATCACGCCGACCTGGCGGCGGTAGTGGGGAATCTGGCGGCGCCGCAGCCCGCTGAGATTGCGGCCGTTGACGATGATCTGCCCGCGACTGGGGCGCTCGATGAGCGCCAGCAGTTTGAGCAGCGTGCTTTTACCGGCGCCCGAGGGGCCGGTGACGAACAGCATTTCCCCGCGCTCGGCGGTAAAGCTCAGGCCTGCCAGCGCTTCGTTGCCGCCGTCGTAGCGTTTGCTGACTTCGTGGAACTCGATCATGCCCGGGCGTCACCCACCAATGCTGCGGCAAAGATCTGTGCGTTGAATTCTTCCAGATCAGCAGCTTGTTCGCCAATGCCGATATAGCGGATGGGGATGCCGAAGCGCTGCGCCGCGGCGATCAGGATGCCGCCCTTGGCGGTGCCATCGAGCTTGGCGACCACGAGGCCGCTCACTCCGATGGCGGCATGGAACTGCTCGATCTGGCGCAGGGCGTTCTGGCCGGTGCCGGCGTCCAATACCAGCAGGCACTCGTGCGGCGCCGCGGCGTCGAACTTGGCCAGCACCCGGCGGATTTTCCTGAGTTCATCCATCAGCTTGCCCTGGGTATGCAGCCGTCCGGCGGTATCTACGATGAGCACGTCGCTGCCGCGCGCGCGCGCCGCGTGCCAGGCATCGTGCGCCACGGCCGCCGGATCGGCGCCCGGCGCCTGGGCGATGACCGGTACGTTCTGGCGCGCGCCCCAGGCCTGCAACTGTTCAATGGCTGCCGCGCGGAAGGTGTCGGCGGCGGCCAGCATGACCTGTTTGCCGGCGGCCTGGAAGCACTGCGCCAGCTTCGCGACCGTGGTGGTCTTGCCGACGCCGTTCACGCCTACGGCCAGGACCACGAACGGCCTGGCTCCGGTATCCATCACGAGCGGCCGGGCGACGGGCGCGAGCAGCGCCGCAATCTCGTCGCAGAGCGCTGTGCGCAGCGCACCCGTATCCCGCAGGTGTCCCTCGTGCGCGCGCGTACGCAGACACGCAAGCAACTTTTGTGTGGCTTCGATGCCCAGGTCGGCTTGCAGCAACTGGGCTTCGAGATCCTCGAACAACGCGTCGTCCACCGCGGTGCCCGGTGCGATGTGCGGTACCGCGCGTCGCAAGCGCTCGCGGAGTCGACTGATAAAGCCGGAGTCCGAGCCCAACTGCTTCATGGCGCCGCAACCGACGAGGCGTTGCGGTCCCGGAGCGGCGTCACAAAAAAGCGGGGCGGCCGCAGCCGCCCCGGCGAGCAGGCTTGGGCAGGGTTCAAGGCTTGATGTAGGTATTGCTGCTGATCACCACGGCCGCACCGTTGGCGACGCCAAGGCTCACGGCCTCGGACTGCATTTCCTGCGTGACGGCGCCAAACACCGCTGCATCCTGCGCACAATTGGCCGGCGGCGCAGGGCTCAACAGCGAACCGTGGTCGCCCGAGGTGAATTGCACCAGCACGCCCGCGTTGGTACCCACCGGATGTAGACCCACGGAGCTGATGGTCGTCAGGCCCATGAGGCGGGCCAGCAGATTGGTGGCGGAATTCGGCACCACCGTGTCCGGCACCGAGCAGGCATCGAAGCCGCCCACCA
>JBOIAZ010000091.1:0-11082 GCA_050739175.1 Gammaproteobacteria bacterium | reverse complement strand
GGCCGCGACTGGAAGCCCGATGATTTCGATAACCAAGGGTCCGATTGCCCGCGGCACCATCCGTACCGGCATCGTGCTCGGTCTGCGTCTGCTGGTACAGGCGGGCACGTTGCTTCTGGTCGCCCGTTTGCTGGGGCCGCGCGAGTACGGCGCGTTCGCGGGTGTCGCAGCGCTCGCGGTGGTCCTGGGCACCGTATCCACGTTTGGTACCCAATTGGTGTTATTGGGAGAGGTGTCGCGTGATGCCGCGCGACGCGCGCAGATATTGCAGTATGCCGTGCCGTTTACATTGCTGTGCGGGACAATCCTGCTCGGTATCTATCTGTTGCTTTGCACTACCGTGCTGCATGAAGCAGGGGTGTCGATCAGCGTGTTGATTGCGATCGGCGCTACCGAATTGCTTTTGCAATCCCTGCTCAGCCTTCCAGCGGCTGAGCATCTTGCGCTCGGGCGCATTGCGCGATCACAGTTACTGACCACGCTGCCGCTTGCACTGCGCCTCGCGGCTGCCGCCGCGGTAATTTTGCTGCGCCCCGCCAATCCCTTGGCCGCCTATGGGTACGGCTATTTCATCGCCTCGGTGATTGCGCTCGTCATTGCGACCGCCACGATGCCGGCCCCGTGGCCACGCCTGCGTCTCTGGCGGCTGCCGAACAAGACTGAACTGCGTGAGGCGGCCGGTTATGCTGCGCTCAATGTAACTGCCACCACACCCGCAGAGCTTGACAAAACGCTGGCAACCAAACTGTTGCCGCTCGCGACCAGCGGTTTGTACGCGGCAGGTGCACGCGTAATTGGCGCGGCGACATTGCCCGTTGTTGCAATGATGCTGTCCGCGCTGCCGCGTCTGTTCCGAGAGGGCCAAGACAAGGTCAGGCAGACCGGGCGTTTGCTGCGGTGGGTTTTTGGTGCCGCTTTTGCCTACGGAGTCGCGTTGGCCATAGTGCTGTGGTTCATCGCTCCGGTGTTCGTGTGGCTGTTTGGGCCAAGATACACAGGTATCCCGCACATTGTCCATTGGTTGTGCCTGGCTGTCCCTGGCATGGCGTTGCGCCTGGTGGCGGGTAATGTCCTGATGGCACTCGGCAAGCCGTGGATGCGGGCTGGATTCGAAGTAGCCGGAGTGGTGTTATTAATTATCGCGGCCGTCATATTGACTGCATATCTGCAAGCTACCGGAATGGCGCTGGCACTGGCGTGTTCCGAGTGGGTGATGGCCGTGCTCGGCTGTATGATGGTGTATTCGCTGCGCAAGCGCAGGCTAAACGAATCTGTTACGCAGTTGAGATGACGGGTTTCGGGGTCACATGGCTACTCGCATTGGCCGTGCAAGGAAGTCTGCATCGCTTATTGATACGGACTCAACATGGGTTTGGTCCTGTGAACACCGTATTGCGAAGGTATCAAATGGCTGCTTTCTTTTGCCATGCCGATGAAAGAGGTTGATTGCTCTCATGAGTCAGGGTGCGCAGTTGAAAACCATACTTAGCAAATCCGACCTTGCCATCAACGGAGCGCCCCCGGCGTTCGAGGAGCCGGTGCATGTGGGCCGACCCAACATCGGGGACCGCGACGGGTTCGTTTCCCGCATCCACCAGATACTGGACAACCGTTGGCTGACCAACGACGGCCCCATGGTTCGGGAATTTGAGCAACGCATTGCGGATTACCTGGGGGTCAAACATTGTGTGGCCATGTGTAATGGCACCATTGCCCTGGAAATTGCCATTCGTGCGTTGGGGATGAGCGGCGAAGTAATCGTGCCGTCGTGGACGTTTGTGGCTACAGCCCATGCGCTCTATTGGCAGGGCATTACGCCCGTATTTGCAGATATTGATCCCGCAACGCACAACCTGGATCCGGCTGCGGTGCGTCGCATGATTACGCCGCGAACGACCGGTATTATCGGGGTGCACCTCTGGGGCCGTACTGCACCGGTAGAGGAGTTGCAAGCAATCGCAGCTGCAGATGGTCTTAAACTGATGTTCGATGCGGCGCACGCATTTGGCAACACCTACCGGGGCCGGAGTATCGGGCAATTCGGGGATTGCGAGGTCTTCAGCTTTCACGCCACTAAAGCCTTTAACACCATGGAAGGAGGCGCGGTCACCACCAATAACGATGAGATCGCCGAAATTGCGCGCCTGATGCGCAACTTTGGATTCAAGGGCTATGACAATGTCATTCATCCCGGCACCAACGGCAAAATGGTGGAAGCCTGCGCGGCCATGGGCCTGGCTAATCTCGATGGTTTTAATGACATTGTTTCAGCGAATCAACGCAACTACGGCACTTACCGAGATGCGCTGGGGAACATTCCCGGCATCGCCCTTCTGCCTTATGAGTCACACGAACGCAACAGCTATCATTATGTAGTGATCGAGATAGACGAGCGTTCCCGGGCGACGCGTGACGATATTGTGGCGGCCCTGCATGCGGAGCATGTCCTGGCGCGCAAGTATTTCTGGCCGGGAATCCATCGCATGCAACCATACCGCGGCTTGTTTCCCAACGCCGGCCAGTTGCTGGCGCACACACATACGATCGCGGAGCGCGTCATTGTGCTTCCGAACGGCACAACCTTGTCGAGCAGCGCCATCAAGCTGATCTGTGCAGTGATTGCAGTCATGGCCACAAAATGAACGAGAACCAGAGCAATCCCTTTCAGGGCGCGAAGCCGGATTTTCAGCGCCTGTACATCTTCGGCGCAGGAGGAGCGGGGCGCGAGATTGCATGGTTGGTGAAGCAGGCGTGGGGCGCTGCCGTAGAGATCGTGTTTGTGGTTGACGATGCCAGGTTTCTGCTGAAGGAGGTGCATGGATATCCCATGTCTCTCCTCGCGAACCTTGAGCTATCCAGCGATGCTAGGTATCTGGTGGCGCTGGGCGATTCAGTGGTAAGGCAAAGGATTGCGTTGGCATTCGAGCGTGCCGGGTACTCACCGGCAATCCTGGTGCATCCGCGTGCGGAATTGTCGCAATGGGTGAAGATCGGAGGCGGAAGCGTGATCTATGCCAACTGCGTTATTACCTGTGACGTGGTCATTGGCAGCCATGTGCAAATTAACGTCGGGTGCACCGTCAGCCATGACACCGTTATTGGCGACTATTCCACCCTTTCGCCTGGGGTGCATGTCCCGGGCCGTGTATTGATCGGGCGTCACGTGTTCGTCGGAACCAATGCGTGTTTCATCAACGGCGAGTCAGGAAAACCATTGAGCGTTGGTGAGGGTGCGGTCATCGCCGCAGGCGCGTGCGTCACCAAAGACGTACCCCCCGGAGTTTTAGTCGCCGGCGTGCCAGCCATAATCAAGCGGCAGGCGCCGTGAAGAAAGCAGAATCCCAATCAAGCTCGCCTGCAGCCAAGCGTGCGCAGGATATCAGGGCAACCGCCAAACACGCGGTCTGGGTTCTGCTTGCCTTATGGCGGTCAACGCGGGGCGCAGGCCCGGGGTATTGCCTGGTCGGCGGACACACCGTACCGGCTTTTCTACCGTATCGTGCCGGTGTACGCAGCCTGTCCCCGATTCTGCGGGACCTCGATCTGGTCGGTTCAGACCTCGAAAGGTTTCGCTGCCCCCTGTGTGGATCCACCGACCGGGAACGGCATTTGCTGGCCTACCTGCAGCGGGAGCAGTCTGTCCAGTTTCAAGGCAAACGCGTTCTCCACTTTGCACCCGAGAGCGCCATAAGAAACTGGATTGTGACTCATGAGCCTCTCGAATATATCCAGGCCGATTTGCTTCCCTTCACACCGGGAGTCCTGAAGATTGACATTACCGAAATGCCATTTGAATCCGGCTATTTTGATGTAGTGGTCGCCAATCATGTGCTGGAGCATGTGAGCCGGGACTCGAATGCATTACGCGAGATCAGCCGTGTGCTTAAGCACGGAGGTCATGCAATCATACAGACTCCATTTGCAGCGCGACTGCCGGCGACACTCGAGATTGACTGCATAAAATCAGCGCCATCCCGTCTTGCGCTTTACGGCCAGGAAGATCACGTTAGGCTTTACGGCGTCGACCTTGTTCAACGCATTGAGGCAAATGGCCTGTCTTCACGGATGAAAAATCACTCGGATCTGCTTGCTGACATTGATCCGATCCGTCACGGCGTCAATCCGCGGGAGCCGCTGTTCCTGTTTGTGAAGCGGTGATCAGCGGTGATCATCAGACAATGGGCATGAGCGGCCTAGCCTGATTGGTCGGCGACATCGTGGTAGCGGGGGCTTCAATCAATCCACATTTGTGCAGTACGACGCTAAGCGCCGGATCAGCGTGGATACAATACACTGATTCTTCGAAACAGACGCGTGCCCGCTTTTCGGTACAAGTAGCGCGCGAGTGAAAGTGGGATGCGTATCAAGGCCATGGTTACGGCGGATTTTGTCGATACCGGGCTTTCGCGGTTTACGCGTCGTATCCATTCGATGATGACATCGATGCGTCCGTGCAGCAGAGATCTTGCAAATACCTTTTCCAGAAAACGCGCTGTGCTCTTGTGGAACGCTGATGCCGTTGCTCCGAGCTTGAGAGCCTCGAGCATTGCCTGCCAGTAATTCACGCCCACCAGCAAAGTCATGGTGGTACGCATCGAGCCTGCGGTGTTCCAACGGTAAACCACGAGTACTTCGCGGAGAAACTCCAGGTTGCCCATCCTGGCGAGCTTGATGAGGATCATGTAATCGATGAAGGTACCCTCGATTTCCAGGATTGCCTCCCTGAGCTTTGCTCGATACAGCAAACTGCCGTGGCACAGAAAATTGCCACGTTCAAGCAGGTAATTCAAATCTATCGAACGATTCCTGTTGGAGGTAAAGAAGCCGAGGGGCCTGTCATTCGCATCCACTACGAGTGCGTTGGCCACCACGGCTGGGGTTGATGGCGACCGATCAAGGGCGGCAATTTGGCGTGTCAATTTACCCGGCAGCCAGTAGTCGTCACCGTCCAAATGCGCAATATAACGGCCGCGGGCTGCGGCGATGAGGGCACGGTAGTTGCCACTGGGCCCAAGTTGTTTCTGATGAAATACCGGGGCCACAATATCCGGGAAAGCCTGGGAGTAGGTGGTCACAATGGCGCGCGTGTCGTCAGTGGAGCAATCATCGCCGACGAGTACCTCGATGCGGCCCGGGAGCAGTTGCATGATGACGCTGTCGAGACAGCGTGCAATGTATTGGGCATGATTAAAGGTTGCGATGCAGACAGTGACTTCGGGATTATCCATGCGGCTTATCTCCGCTGCGAATGCCGGCAACAATACCCTGGGTCATGTTGATAAGCTGCTTGCTCCTTTGTGGTCCGGCGATTGCAGCAACGGTCGCGGTCATGACCAGCTTTGCAACTGCCCACGATTTCCAGACCTTGGGCACATAGGTCTTGCGCATGAGGGTGACCGCGTTGCGGAACAGATAATAGTGCCGTTGCGGCGAGCGCGATGGCCACAAGTGCCAACCGAACCACCAAAATCGCATGCTGTCTTGACCCATCCGGTGCGCGAATATGGCGTTAGGTATTCCCCATAATCCATAACCCGCGTGCAGAACACGGAATGACCACTCGGTATCCACATGGTCGATGAACAGGGTTTCGTCGAGGCCGCCGAGTTCTTGGAATAGCTCGATCGAAACCAGTGTGCCGCTGCCGTTGAGGTTGGCGCATAGTACGGGAACCGTCGATTCCGCCGGCGGATAGACACGCTTCCAACGCCAACGGGAGCACTGGTGAAAGCCGTGCTGCGATCCTGTTACCGCGTCGATCAGGGTCGGGCCGACGCATCCGACACGCCGCCCCTGCGTTTCCAGCGATTCGAAGGCGTTGTGCAAGGTCTCGATACTGCCGGGGCGGGGCTCACTGTCCTGATCGAGCAAGAGTGCAAGGCGGGCATCCGGCCAGTTGGCCTTCGCAAACCCGATTCCTGCATTGACAGCCGCACCAAGCCCTTCATTTTGCGAGTTCCGCAACAAGCGCGCATTGGGCGTGGCGTTGATCATGGTTTCGATTTGTTTAACGATTTCAGCGCTCGAGGCATTGTCCACGATAACCTTCGGGCAATCCACGGCTAATGCAGCAAGCTGCGTTTGCAACAGCGACAGGTCCGGATTGAACGTCACGGTGATGCAAGCCAGCCGCGATAATTGCGTGGTTCGGTTAATGCTCATGTATTTGCAGGCTCAAAACGGTAAATGAGCGTTGGAATGATCCGCTTGAGCGGTATCAGCAGTGCGTCGGGTGTAGCATCAAGCAAGCGCCGGCCGAGCGAGTTGGAGTGCTCGATCTCTAACGTCGCGCGCCAGGCTTCGATACAGAGGTTGCGGTAGTCGAACTTGGCCGCGGCCAGCATGCGTTCCAGTTGGCGCATCTGCAGCGGTTCGCAATCGTAGAACCTGCCCTTGTGCATCAGGCGCAGGTAGGGTGTGCGCCAGGCGTGCGGCCACCAACTGAGGAACTTCAACCGGTAGTGCGGCTCGGTCAGCATCCAGCGGTTGGGGACAGCGAGGTAGCCGACGCCGTCGGTTCTCATCACGCGGCGGATTTCCGTGAGGTGCTTGTGCTGCGCGTCCGCATCGCCAACGTGTTCGATGACGTGGTTGGTGATAACGACGTCGAAACTGGCGTTGTCGAATGGCAGCTCGACGCCGGCGACCTGCCGGAATTCGTAGCCATCGTGCACCTGGCGGTTGTCGCAGACGTCCACGGACGTGACGTTGCAGCGCAAGGCCGGATGTGTCGCAAACCAGTGGGCGATGCCGCCGGAGCCGGTGCCGATTTCCAGCATTCGCATTGGCTGTGGGCGGTGGGCGAGATCGAGCAGGCGCTCGATTTTCATGGCTTTCCAGTTGCGCGACAGCAGATCCAGCACTGCGTGTGGCTGACGGTGCAGCATAGGCTCGTTCATATCGGCTTGACGGTCGCGGGGAGCGCCGGGATGACGCTGGACAATTGCGCCGCAAGACGCGCACCGAATAGGGGCCACGCGAAGGATTTTGCAAAAGCGATGCAGCTCGCGCGCAGTATATCGCGCGCTGCAAGCGTCTGTAACACGGCCCCGGTGAAAGCCATGTAATCGCCGGCTGCTACCAGATGGCCGGACTGTCCTTCTGAAACCGCATCTACGACCCCGCCAGTGGCGAACGCGACGGTCGGCAGACCGTGCGCAGCGGCCTCCACTGCGACCATTCCGAAGCCTTCGGGGTCATCGGGCAGATTGCGCACCGGAAATACGTGGACGCTTGATGCGCGATAAACGGCTCCGAGCTTACCGTAGTCGGTAATCACGCCGAGAAATTGTATGTTCCTGCCGACTCCCGCCGAATTTGCGGCAGTTTGGATGCTTTCCGGTGTCTGCGCCTCGGCATGCAACGCCTGTCCGGGCGCATCGCCGACGATCAACAGCATTACGTCCGGTCTCGCGGCGACGATTGGCGGCAGGCATTGCGCGACAAATTCGCGTAGGCCCTTGCGCGCGCTGAGCCGCCCGACCGAGAGCAACAGAGGGCGGTTGGCGAAGCCATGACGTTCACGGAAATCGTCCATAGGCTGGGCCGTACCCTCATCACTGCCCGTATCCCCGGGGGAGAGGGGGCGTATAGCCTCAGCCTTGTGCTTTCCCTCACCCTTCGGGAGAGGGGGGCGCGCAATGCCGGATGAGAGTGCGAGATCGCGCGGTATCTCCACGCCCGGATGCACGATGCTGATGCGCAAGGGATCTACACCGATGCCGCGGCAGAGGCCGGCGGTCGCGCGGCTGTTGGCAATGACGCGATCCATGCCGCGGATAGCCGGGAACCACAATGTTTGGTACAGACGATTGTTTACGGCAACATCGAGACCGTGCACATAAACCGCGGTACTCGCGCCGCAAGCGCGTGCCGCGCGACGGGCCAGCGGTGCAGTGAGACCGCTGCCTGCCAGCACAATGTCGGGTTTCCAGCGCCGGGCTTCGCGCACGGCCAGCTTTCGTGCCTGCCACAGAAAACGCCACAGCGGTTGCAATGGCGCTTCGATTACGGTAACTCCGGCAGGAGCCAATCCTGCGGATCCGGCCGGACCTACCACACGCGCTTCGGCAATCCTCGCCAGCTCACCCGCCATGTGCCAGTTCAAACGTTCCATGCCGCCGACCAGCGGCGGCAGGTTGCGGGTTATTAACAGTATGCGCGTCACGGCTCTGCCACGCACAACTCAGTTGTGGTTTCCCCGAACGAACAGCAGGTTGGTAATTTGTTCCGAAATCAATCCGATGAGGAACACCAGCACGGCCGTGATGAACAGCAGCCCGCTCATAACGGTGAAATGGTGAGTCGCAATAAAAGTGTAGATGTACCATGCCAGTCCGAGCAGAAAGAACACGACGCTGATTGGGAGGAATATTTTGAGCGGGGAATACAGGGTGGCCACCTTGAAAATAATGAGCAGGAAGCGCACTCCATCGTGCACGGGCCGGATGTGGCTTTTGCCGATGCGTTTTGAGGCGGCAATCGGAACATAAGCGATACCATAACCGGCGCGAAAAAATGCCATGGTGCTGGTGGTGGGGTAGGAAAAGCTATTCGGCAGCAGGTGGAGGAATTCCCTGAAACGGGTTGTGTTGACGGCGCGGAACCCGGAAGTCAGATCCCGGATGCGATGGCCGACCATCCAGCTGGCAAGCAAGTTGTAGATGCGGTTGGCAAAACCGCGCCCCAACGAAGCCTGCGAGCCACGGGTGCGCGCACCGACCACCATGTCATAGCCTTGCTCAAGGCTTTCCAGTAACCGGGCGACATCGTCGGGATTGTGCTGACCGTCGGCGTCCATGAATACCAGGACGTCACCGCTCGCGGCGCGCGCCCCGGACTTGATTGCCGCACCATTGCCCATGGGATAGGGGTGGCGGATGACCCGCGCACCGCATGTGGTTGCCACGCTGCCGGTGGCGTCGGCGGAGCCGTCATCCACCACCAGCAGTTCAGCGTGCGGATAGAGCTTGCGCAGGCTGCCCAGCACGCCCGGCAGCGCAGCGGCTTCATCTTTGGCGGGCAGAATGATACTGAGCGAGCGTATCTGTTGTGACATGGATTGTGCCCGGTCCCCGAACCGCGCGGCACTATAGCATTGTCAGTCGCGGCTCGCAGCCACCGGGCTGGCCGTCGCTTGCGGCGGACGCTTGAGGTCATCAATCTGCTTTTGCAGATTCGCAATGGTTGCGCTCAAGTTGCCCAATCGGTTGAGCGCGCGGACTTTCTGCAGGTCGCGTTCCGCCCTGACTGGGTCCTGCAGGGCGATATCCAGGATTACCACGTTGATACGGTATTGGGGCTCGGACGGCACGGCGTTGGCGGCCTGTTCCATGAGGCGGCGGCTTTTCCCCAGGTCCTTGTCCGGCCCCTGGCCAAGGAAATTCCCATAATCGGTAAGAATGTTTGCGTAAGTGCCGGGAACCTCCCGCAGGCGCGGATTCGCCATGGCCGCGTCGAACAGCGCGCGCAGTGCCGACGGCGGGAAATGGCAATTACCCGCATGCTGGCACTGCACCAGCGCCACCAGCCCCTGCTGATCGGAAGCCGAAATGGGGCGGGTGCGCAGGCGGTGCGCCATGTGGGCAAAGTTGGCGGGATCGTTGTTCCCCGTGGCCTGGCTTTCAAGCAGCGCGAGCGCAGCACCCGCGATAATCCCGGAATTGGGCAAGTTCGCCGAATGCCGCAGTGCTTCGATGGCCGCAGGCAAAAGCTTGTGCTCCCCCGCCAGAACCTCATTGGTCAGCTCTTCGCCGAGTGCGTACGTCGCATAGGGCGAACGCGGATGATTGGCCGCCTGCACCTGGACCAGCGACGGCGTGCTGCGCCAGATATAGGCGCGCATGCCGGTCAGGGCGCCAAAGGTGAGGGTGAATGCAACCAGAATGCCTGCGCGCAGCGGCAATTTGAGGTAACGCGAGGGCTCAGTGAGGATGAAACCGAAAACCGCGACGAGCATGCCCATGTCCGCGAGATAGTTGCGATGTTCGAAGGCGATTTCCAGCGGAAATACGGTGGACTCCAGCAGCTGACCGGTGAAGAACCAGAGGATGCCGAAACAGATCCAGGGCCGCCGGTTGCGGGTGAATGCCGCGGCCGCGAGCAATGCCACGAGGCCGAGGATGGAGAGCAGCGTGGTGACCGGCGCCAGCAGGCCGTGGGAGAGCGGGAGGTCATCGTGATACAGACCCAGATCCGGCAGGCGCGGGAACAGTGTCCAGCGGATATAGTCCCACACGACGCGCGACTCGGTGAGCAGGCGTTCGCCGAGGGTGTAATCCCGGCCGGCATAGTTGAACGCCAGGCCATGATGCACGATGAAAAGCCAGACTATGCCGATGGCCAGCGGCAGCGCCAGAAACACCAGATAAAAAATCCACAGCCCGTAGTGTGACCGGGCCTTTACCGGCGGGCCCCGGCCAATTGGCTGGATGGCAAAGCGGAACACGCAGACCTCCAGCACCAGCAGATAGACCGGCAGCAGTACGGCGGTCTCCTTGCTCGCGAATGCCAGCAGGCCGGACACGGCAGTACCGGGGAAAATCCACCACCCGCCGGCATGTCCGGACAACAGCCGCAACCGGCCGTGGCAATACAGCACGCAACCCAGCAGCATGAAGAGCGAACACAGGCTGGTTTCACGCTGTACTACATACAGCACGGCGGTGAGATTCAGCGGATGCAGCAGCCAGGCGCCGGCGCACAGCAAAGGCAGCCATTGTGCCGCGACAACTGAAGTGATGGCGCCGGTCCGGTGCCAGAAGCCCACTACCTGCCGCAGCAGGACAAAAAACAGCAGCCCGCACAACAGGTGAATGGCCAGATTCACCGCCTTGAAAGAGTAGGGTTCCAGGCCCCCGAAATAGATGTTGAGCGCGAATGAAAGCGAGCTCAGCGGCCGTCGCGTCGGACCGGCATCGGAAGACAGCGCCGCGTGCATGAGTTGATCCCAGCGCAGGCTGTGGATGGCAAGCGCAGAGTTCTGGACGATGTTGGTGATGTCATCGAAAACGAACGGTCCGCGCAAGCCGGGGAAATAAGCCAGCACGGTCAGGATCAGGAATCCTGCGAAAGCGGCGTACG
>JBOIAZ010000090.1:0-25490 GCA_050739175.1 Gammaproteobacteria bacterium | reverse complement strand
CGACGGTCATCCCATTGTTTTGTTGTGCAATCACGGTACCACCGGCGGCTATCCCGTACTTGCAGTGGTGATCGCGGCCGATCTGCCGCGCCTCGGTCAGTTGCGACCCGGCGCCTTGCTGCGTTTTAAAATGGTGAATCGCGAGCAGGCTATCGCCGCGCTGCGCGCCGCGGCCGAGGATTTGCGCAATGCTCTGGTTTCCGCGGACGCCGGCCTGCTGGCGGCACGCAGCCTGATGACGCTCGCCAAGTCGCACCCGGAACTGCGCGCCGCCGACCTGCAGGTGGACGGCCGGCGTGTGCGTCTGCGCCGCTGAGCTTGAATTTTGTCCGGGTTTCGGCTTCCATGAACCCCATGCGTGTTCAACCACGGATCGTTTTGATTGCCGGCCTGCTGGCGGCCGCACTCGCGGCTTGCGCGCCCTGGCCGGAGCGTCCGTCCGCGCAGGCAGCGTATGCATCCCCCGAAACCGCGCGTGCGCGGGAAATTGTGCAGCTCGCGAGCCGTGAACTCGGCGTGCCGTATGTGTACGGCGGCGATACGCCGCGCGGCTTCGACTGCAGCGGTCTGGTGTACTACGTATTCCGGAATGCCGGCATCGCCGTGCCGCGCACCGCCAACCAGCAGTTGTACGCCTCGCATCCGGTGAATCTGCAGGATTTGCAGCCAGGCGATCTGGTGTTTTTCCAGATCATCGGCAATATCCAGATGCATGTCGGCATCTACGTCGGCAACGGCGTGTTCATCCATGCGCCGGAAACCGGTCAACCGGTATCCTATGCGCGGCTGGACGATCGCTACTGGAAATCGCGCTTCGTGGGCGGCGGCCGGTTTTGAGCGCTTGCAACGCGCGCGTTCATCGGCGCGCCGCGCGCCGCGGTGAACCCGGCTGCGATACGGCCCGGGCAAGGAGTGGAAAAGTGAGACTGGCTTTCTGCGCGCGACGTTGTTCGCACTTCCTCAACCCTCAGTCCTCATTGTCCTGCGGCATCTTTCCCGCCACACTGTGAAAGTCCGCCGTCATCATCATCATGTTCCGGCTGCGCCTGGCGTTCGCTGACCTGCAGCCAGCCACGCGCCGCTTGCTGGCGGCCCGGGCGGTGCGCAGTGTGGCCCAAGGCGCGCTGGTGGTGGACCTGTCGCTGTACATGCATGACCTGCATTGGAGCGGGCTTGAAATCGGCCTGACACTGATGACCGGAGGGCTGGTGGCCGCGGCGTTCAGCATGCTGATCGGTGTGGTCAGCGACCGCCTGCAGCGCAAACCGTTTCTGCTTTGCAACGAAGGCTTGACGGTGCTGTGCGGGCTCGCGCCGCTGCTGAGTGCCAGCCCGGCGCTGCTGGCCGCGGCGGTCATTGTCGGGGGATTCGGCCGCGGTCGTGCCGGATCGGCCGGGCCGTTCGCGCCCGCCGAACAGGCATGGCTGGCGGAAGTCGTACCGTCCGAACAGCGTGGCTGGATATACAGTTTGAATTCGGGGCTGGGATTTTTCGGCATGACCTTGGGCGCACTGCTCGCGATCACGCCGTCATTCCTGATTTCCAGATGGGGAGCGCATTTTGCCTACAGCCCGATCTTCATGGTGATCGCGCTGGGCGGAATCGTGAACCTGTGGTTGCTGGGGGGTGCACGAGAGGAACGTGTGACCCCGCGCGTACCGGCGGCGGGGCGGACTACCGCCAGCAATGTCGAGGCCCGGCGCTTTGAAAATCACATCCTCTGGCGACTGTTTCAGTTGAATACGCTCAACGGCCTGTCCATCGGCTTGACCAGCACCTTGATCGCCTACTGGTTCGCGCTGCGCTATCACATAGGGCCCGGCGAGATTGCACCGCTGATGGCGGTCACTTTTCTGCTGGCGGGAGTGAGCGCCATTGTCGCCGGCCGCATCACGGTGCGGCACGGGCTGGTGAGTTCGGTGCTCTGGTCGCGCGGCATCGGTGCCGTATTGCTGGCTGTCCTGCCGCTGATGCCGTGGTTCTGGCTGGCGGCCTTGGTCTACATGTTTCGGCTGGCGACCAGCGGTGCGTCCGTCGGCGCGCGTCAGGCGCAAGTCATGGTGCTGGTGCGCGACGAGCGTCGCGGCCTGGCGGCCAGCGTCAATGCAGCGTCATTTCAGGTGCCGCAGTCCATAGGCCCGGGCGTCGCGGGGCCGATGATTGCCGCCGGCATGTTCCTCACGCCGTTTTACGTGGCCGCTGCACTGCAGGTGCTGTATGTCATCGGATACGGCCGCGTGTTCCGCCGCTATGCACACGCGGGCACGAAATCATCCGATCGCTGAACGCGTTGACTGCCGAATGACCCGTGCCCCGGGATTATCCGTTGGGATTGGTCAGCACCACGCGGAACGTGGTCTGTGCCGCGACCGGTACACTGCCGGCAAAGGTGAAGGTAATGTTGTCGGCGGTGCCGGGGTTGTCCAGGGCGGCTTCACAGGTAAATGCCAGGGTGTAGGTGCCGGCCGGCAGGAACGCGCCGGTGAATACGTAGTCTCCGGTATTGTTGTTCAAGGTCACGGCCTGTTCCGTCACCGGTTGGGTGGCTGGCGGCGCGTTGTTGTCGATATCGGTCGGCGTTGCTTTCGCACCGGCAAAGATATACACGGCGGGCGTGCAGCCCGGAGTGATCAGTGAATTGGGCACGATACCGATGAGGTTTCCGGAATCCAGAATTGCAGCCATGCGACCTTCAGGCTGCAATAGGTACTGTGTGCCGCCGGGTGTGCTCGGTGGCAGTACGGATTTGCGTGCGTCGAAATCAAGCATGTAAGCGCTGTTTTCATTGCTCTCGACGTTGAACATGGCGGGGATCGCAAGCACCGCGGTGTTGGCGCACGGCAGGCCGCAGGCCGTTGAATTCACGGGTTGCAACGCCACCAGCGGGTATTGGTTGCCGTTATTCAGCACGATATAGGAATCCGGGCCGCTTGGGTCCGCGTTTATAAACAAATTCAGGCCGATGTATTGCCCCGGCGGGAGACTCCAGTCATTCAGCAGCGGGGTGCTCACGCCCTGCTGCAACTGCAGCAAGTCAATCTGCTGTGGCTGCGGGAGCGTGTAGGTAATCGGGCTGCCGTTCCGGGGGATTGCCTGGATGGCCGTAATATCCACCACCACGTTGGCGGCGTTGTCCACGGGTGCGTCGGTCAACGAAAGGCTGAGCAGGCCATTGTCGGAAGAAGAATTGCAGCCTGCGATCAGCGCCAGGAGTGACAAAACTACAAGGAACCGGACACCGCGTAACATATGACACCTCCCCGCGCAGGGAGACACCTCGCAACGTGAACTAGAGTATAGCTCATCCACATCACCCTGGACTTGAACGCCGCGCCTATTGCAGATTGATGAAGGTGGTATTTCCCGCGGCTACGGTGGTGGTAGTGGTTGCAAGGAATTGAATGTTGTCAGTCTTGGCAGGGTCGTCCAGGTTGGCTTGGCAGGTGAACGCCGCGGTGTATTGACCGGGCGGCAGGAAACCGACACTGAACGCGAACTGTGAAATGGTGCCGTTGATTCCCACCAGCGCGCTGCTGATGGGCTGTACGCTGCCGGCCGGGGCGTTGATGTTGACGTCCGTGGGAGTCACATTGCCACTGTATACGTACACCGCGGGATTGCAGCCCGAGCTGACCAGAGTGTTGGCCACCGTGCCGCTGATGATGCCGAAGTCATTGTTGCTGACGGCGCGAAGGGACGGCACCAGCAGATACTGATTGGGATTGGAAGGATCCTGAATGACGGACTTGCGCAGGTCCAGGTCGAGTGTGTAATTCGCAGTGATGTTCTGGAACACGATGAAATTCACGGGTACCGTGTACGACGTGGGCTGACCCGCGGGAATCACCAAAGGATAGGTATTGCCGTTGCCAATCAGCGTGATGTTGGAATCGAGCGTGCCGGGCGCGGCATCAAAGTTCAGGGTGATGGAAGTGTAATGTCCGGCCGGGAGAGTGGTGCTGATCAGGAACTGGGAGAGACCGCCCTGCAACTGGTAGAAATTTATCGGGGTGGATGCCGGGAAAGCAAAGGTCTGCGTGCCCTGATCTCCGGTCACCGAAATTCCGGTAAGCGATACGATTACACTGCGCGCATTATCTATGGGCGCATCCGCCACGTAGAGGTTCAAATTGTTGTTGTTGCCGCCGCTGCCACCGCAGCTGGTGAGCAGCAGCAATGCGCACAGGACGGCAGCGGACCGCGTAATCAGTCTGGACATCGGAACTCCGGATCGGGCTTGGTAACGAAGACGGCCGCCAGCGGGCGGCAGGCTCGCAGGTGCGCAGTTTACCGTCTGATGCGTGCCCCTCATAGGGGGAGGTCCGACCGGGGAACTGCAGGTGAAAAAAAGAGGGGCCTCTCGTCAAAGGGGGAAAACGAGAGGCCCCGGACTTCCCCACGTTGCGCGGGGCCGTCATAACCATGTTTTGCTGCCGATGGCCTCTGCCATCGTTCCGGAGCGCCATTGGAACGCAGCGTGATTATAGCCAAAAGTTGGAAAATATGTCGTTTGTATGACATATCTGTATTGCAAAAAATTGGCGCGCACAGCGGGGATCGTGATACCGGGATTGGTCAGGCCAGCAGAGACTGGTTTGCGTCCGGCGGCAGGCAGCCCGTCAGCAAGCCCCCGTTCAACTGGGCGGCAAGCTGGCCGATGTCCCTGTCGAGGCGCCGGTCGCCGGTGTGAGCGATCACGATCTCACGAATGTGGGTCAAGGCCTTTTCCAGTGGGGGCGTGCTGCGCAATGGACGCTGGGCTTCGATGGCCGCTCCCGCCGCCAGTGCCTCGATGGCCAGGATGAGGTGCAGATTTTTCAGGATTTGCAGCAGCTTGAGGCCGGCCCACGGCGCCATGCTCACATGGTCCTCCTGGCCCGCGGACGTAGGGATGGTGTCCACGGACGCCGGGTGTGCCAACGTCTTGTTCTCCGAGGCCAGGGCCGCGGCGGTCACATGCGCCAGCATGAAGCCGGACTCCACCCCGGGCGCATGTGCCAGGAACATCTCCAGGCGCGGATTGATCTTGCGCAGCATCAAGTCGGTACGCCGCTCCGACATGGTGCCCAGTTCGGTGGCGGCAATCGCCATGAAATCCGCGACGAAGGCCAGGGGCTCGGCGTGGAAGTTCCCGCCGGAGAGCACATCATCTCCGAAAATCAGGGGGTTGTCCGACACGCTGTTGCATTCGCGTGCCAGTACGCCGGCGGCATGCGTGAGCGTGTCGCAGACCGCGCCGAACACCTGGGGCATGCAGCGCACGGCATAGGGGTCTTGCACCCGGTCGCAGCCCTGATGGGACTGCCAGATTTCGCTCCCGGTCAGCAGGCTGCGGAACCACTCGGAAACCTTGATCTGGCCGGACAGGTTGCGCACCGCCTGGATGCGGGCATCGAAGGGGCTGTAGCTGCCGGCCAGGCCTTCGAGCGTCAGGGCGCCGATCACGATCGCGGACAACAGGGCGTTGCGCGTCTGCAGCAGGCCCTCGATGGCCAGGGCCGCGCTCATCTGGGTGCCGTTCAGCAGCGCCAGCCCTTCCTTGGCCTGAAGCTGTATCTGCGCCACACCCGCAGCATCGAGTACCGCCTTTCCCTCAATCCGCTTGCCGGAATGCTCGGCTTCGCCCTCGCCGATCAGGGCCAGCGCCAGATGCGCGAGCGGCGCGAGGTCCCCGGAGGCCCCCACCGAGCCCTTGGCCGGAATCACCGGCAGCACGTCGTGGTTCAGGAATGCCAGCAGCGTCTCCACGACTTCCGGGCGGATGCCGGAATTGCCGATGGCCAGGCTGTTGGCCTTGAGCAGCAAAATGCGGCGCGTGAGCGCAGGCGAAAGCGGTTCGCCGACGCCGCAGGCATGGCTGCGCACCAGGTTGTACTGCAACTGCACGAGCTGATCGTCGGAAATATGCTGGCGCGCAAGCGCGCCGAAACCGGTATTGATGCCGTAACACACGCGTCCGGTGCGTACCACTTCACGCACGACTTCCACGCTCGCCTGCATGTTGCGGCGTGCCGTCGCGGCCAGCGTCACGCGCGGGCGGTGCCCTTCGAATTCCGCCAATGCCTTGAGCGTCAAATCGTGTCCGGTCAGCGCCAATGGGTTCATGTTTGCTTGCCTTTGTAAAACACCGCAGCCGGTTTCAGGCCGCCGAGCTGATACAGCAGGGATTCAGGCGTCGGGATATCCCAGACGACGAAATCCGCGTGCCGTCCGGGCGCAAGGCTGCCGACGCGCTGTTCGCGTCCCAGCGCCCGTGCCGCGTGCTGCGTGACGCCCAGCAGAATCTCGTCGGGTGTCAGGCCGAACAGCAAGGCCGCCATGTGCATGACCGTGAGCAGGCTCGCGATCGGCGAGGTACCCGGATTGAGATCCGTGGACACGGCCATCGGCACGCGGTGACGGCGCAAAAGCTCGATCGGCGGTTTGCGGGTTTCGCGCAGGAAATAAAACGCGCCCGGCAGCAACACCGCGACACTGCCGGCGCGCGCCATGGCCTGCACGTCTTCTTCGGTAGCGTGTTCCAGATGATCGCAGGAAAGGGCGCCGAGCGTGGCGGCCGCTTCGGTGGCACCCATGTGGCTGAGCTGGTCGCTGTGAATGCGGCAATGCAGGCCAAGCCGGGAGGCCGCCGTGAACAGTTGACGTACCTCGTCGGTCGTGAACGCGAACGACTCCGCGAAGATGTCCACGCTTTCCGCCAGTTTCTGCCCGGCCACGGCCGGCAGCATGACATCAAGGACTTCCCGGAAATATTCCTCGCGGGATTTTTCCTGGGGCACCGCATGCGCACCCAGGAAAGTGGCGGCGATGTCCATGTTTAGGTGCAGGCGCAGCCGCTGGATGGCGTGCAGCATCTTGAATTCCTGCTCACTCGCGAGGCCGTAGCCGCTTTTGATTTCGACGGTGGTCACGCCTTCGGCCGCCAGCGCCTGCAGGCGCGGCAGGGTTTCCTGTACCAGTTGGGCTTCGTCCGCGGCGCGCACGGCGCGCACCGTGGTTTGAATGCCGCCGCCGGCCCCGGTGATTTCCGCGTAGCTGGCGCCGCGCAATTTGAGCGTGTGTTCCGCGACACGGTCGCCGGCATACAGCGCATGCGTGTGGCAGTCCACAAAACCCGGCAATATAATGCGGTCGCGGGCGTCAAAAACTTCCTTGGCCTCACTAGCGCTGGGCACGCCGAGCGCCACGACGCGGCTGTCGCTCACCGCCAGAGTGCGGGCAGGCGCAACGGCCGCATCCGATACCATGGGGTAGATGCGTGCGTTCCTGACCAGCAGGTCGTACACCGGAATCTCCTAGCCGCACGCGCGCGAATTTGAGAGCATACGCGTATGCATACCCGCTTGAGTTTCAAATACCTGCTGACCCGCGACGGTTTGCGCGCCGATCAGACGCTGGTGGTGGGTGGCAACGGGATCATCGAAGCCATCGAAGCCGGCGGCCAGGGCGGTCACGGGTTCTGCGCGCTTCCCGGCATGCCCAACGCCCACAGTCATGCATTCCAGCGCGCGCTCTCGGGCTTTGGCGAACAGGCACGGGGACAGGATTCGTTCTGGAGCTGGCGCGAAGCCATGTACCGCCTGGCCGCGCGCATTACGCCCGAGGATCTGCTGGTGATCGCGCGCCAGGCGTTCCGCGAAATGCTGCGTGCCGGGTTCACGAGCGTCGCCGAATTTCATTATCTGCATCAGCTGCCCGGAGGCCGATTCGGCCTGGAGATGGCACAGGCGGTGATTGAAGCGGCGCGTGCGACGGGTATTCATCTGGTGTTGTTGCCGGTGTTTTACCAACAGGGCGGATTCAACACGCCGCCGGCCGAACGCCAGCGGCGGTTCGTGCACGCCAGTATAGAGGACTATTGCCGGCTGTTGCAGGAGTTGCGCTTTGTGCCGCTCGGCATCGCGCCGCATTCGCTGCGTGCGGTGCCGCCGCAGTCGCTGGCGCTGTTGCTGGCCCAGGCCGACGCGGTGATCGGCGGTCGCCGGCCCATCCACATCCACATCAGCGAACAGCGCCGGGAAGTCGAGGAATGTCAGGCGGCATTCGGCACGACACCCATTGAACTGCTGGCGCGCACGCTGCCGCTCGATGCGCGCTGGAACCTGGTGCACGCCACGCACGCCAGCGCGGGAGAACGCGCGCTCATCGTGCAGCGCGGCGCCACGGTGGTGCTGTGTCCGCTCACCGAAGCCGGCTTGGGCGACGGCCTGTTCGCGGCGGAGGAATATGTGCGTGCCGGCGGGCGCTTCGCCGTCGGCTCTGACAGCAACTGCCGCATTGACGCGGTCGAGGAACTGCGGCTTCTGGAATACGGCCAGCGCCTGCGCCGCGAACAGCGTGCACGACTTGCCAATGCAGACGGTCTCGGCGCGGCGCTGTGGCAGCAAGCCTGCCGCGGCGGGGCGATGGCGCTCGGCGAACCACTCGGCGAACTCGCGCCCGGCAAGCGTGCCGATCTCGTGGTGCTGGATGAGCAGGTCGCGCCGTGGCTGGGCCACGGGCCGCACACGCTGCTGGATGCATTGCTCGTCGGCGGCAGCCGCGCGGACATCGCGGCCGTGTACGTGGGCGGCAGGCGTGTCGCGGATCACGGCGCAGTCACCGGTGAAGAGGACGGGGCGCGCGAGTTTGCCGCCACCGTCGCGCGGTTGAATCGGACATGAAGGCTCCGTCGCAGCCCTATGAAATACGCCTGCCCGCGGTCGAAGAAATCCCGCTGCTGGTGAGCATTCCGCATACCGGCACCTATGTGCCGCCCGAGATCGCAGCGCAGTTCGCATCCGACTACATCCGCGGCCTGCCGATGACCGACTGGCATCTGCATCATCTGTACGATTATCTGCCGGCACTCGGCGCCACCACGATTTACGCCACGTACAGCCGCTTTGTCGCGGATCTCAACCGTGCGCCCGACGATGCACCGCTCTATCCTGGCCGCTTCGAGACCGGCTGCGTGGCGCTCAAGACTTTCTGGGGCGAGGAAATCTACCGCACGCCGCCCGGCCGGCAGGAAATCGAGCGCCGGCGCCAAATCGTGCATGCACCGTATCACGCCAGGCTGCTGGAACTCCTGCAGATGAAAATCCGGAAATTTGGTCGTGCCGTGCTGATCGACGCCCACAGCGTGGCTTCGCGGGCCAATCTGCTGCACGCCGCATTGACCGACGACATCTTTCTCGGCGATCGCGATGGCCGCAGCAATTCCGGCTGGCTTACGGAGGTTGCTGACACGGCGTTCCGCGCCCAAGGCTTGCGTGTGGCACGCAATCGTCCCTACAAGGGCGGCTACATCACCGACCACTACGGCAAGCCGCAGACGGTTGAGGCGCTGCAGATCGAGATGTGCGAGCGCGTGTACATGGACGAAGTGGATCCCGCCGGCGCTTTGCAGCATCCGCATTTCGTGCCGGCGAAAGCGCAGATCCGGTGCGTGATTCAGGCGGTGTGCGACGAAGCCGCCCGACACCGGGCTGGATGGCCGCACGCTGGGAACGGTTAACGCTGGCGCTGGTTTTTCCGTGTTTGCGTGCGGTGCGGAAGGGGCGCGCAGCAGAAGCACAAGCAAAAAAAACGGGCAGCACCCGCGCGCTGCCCGTGTGCTCATGGTACCGGGTTCAGGGTTTCACGAACTTGAGCGTCATGCGGTCGGATTCGCCGATGGCTTCCATTTTGGCGCGTTCGGCCGGGGTCTTGGCGTCCATCAAATTTGGCGGCAGATGGTGCACGTTGATGTCCTCGGGGTCTCTGGGATTGGCGTTGATTTCCGACACGCCGGCGAGCCGGAAGCCCGCCTTCAAACCCGCCTCGATCATGTAGCCCTCGGGGATGCGGTGCAGTTCCTTGGAGCTTTGCATGGCATCGGCAAACGGCTTGGCGCGATGCTCGGTGACGCCGAACACGCCGCCCGGCTTGAGCACCTTGTAGGCGGCCTTGAACACCGCCGCCAGCGTTTCCGGACTGTTATTCAGCCAGTCATGCGCGTTGCGGAAGGTGAGCACCATATCCGCAGAGTCGTCCGGTCCGAGGTTCACCTGCTCGGGCGGCGCGAACGGAACGATCTTCTCGATGTGTGCGTACACCGCCGGGTCGCTCTTGAGTTTCTGCGCATAGGCGTCGGCCATGCGGCGCATGAAGCTGCTGGAGCTGTCCATGGGCGCCGAGGCCTCGATCAGATGCCCGTGGTCGTAAAGGAAAGGCGCGAGAATCTCGGTGTACCATCCGCCCCCCGGATCGAGTTCGATCACCGTCATGTTGGGACGAATGCCGAAAAATTCCAGCGTCTCGATGGGGTGGCGGTACTGGTCGCGCGCCTTGTGGTCGGCGGAGCGCCAGCTGCCGTTCACGCTTTCCTGCAGCAGTGTGTGCACGTTGTCGGATGGCGCAATCGGACCGGCATGGGCGGTGGCAAAAGCCAGCAGGCCGCCGGCCAGCAGACACAAAATAGGCATAGGGCGATGCAACATGACTCAATCCTCCTTAAAATAGGCGTGCCTAACTATAGCGCAGAGCAGCCGGGCAGACGCGAATCAGGTACGGCAAGATGCGCACCGATTTCAATGTAAATTTCATTCGCTGTTGAATATATTGGTAAAAGAGCATGCCGCACGAACGATTCGCCTTTGTCCTGCAGTCCACCCGCATGGTGACGCCGCGCGTGCGCCAGTTCAATTTCCGGCGCGAGGGCGGCGCGCCGTTTCGCTACGCGGCGGGGCAGTTCGTGACCCTGCACATGCCCCACCAGGACAAGGAACTGCGCCGCAGCTACAGCATTGCCGCCAGTCCGGAGCATGCCGGCGACGTGGAACTGGCGATTACCTACGTGGACGGCGGCCGGGGCACCGGTTTGCTGTTTGCAATGCAGCCCGGCGCGCGCGTGCAGGCGTCCGGGCCGTTCGGCAAGTTTCAGTTGCGCGAGGATGCATTGCAGCGCGATCTGCTGGTGGCCACGGGTACCGGCATCGCGCCCTTCCGTGCCATGTTGCCGCAATTGCGCAAGCGCCTGAACGGCGGAGGCCACGAGGCGGTGCTGTTGATGGGAGTGCGCGGACCCGACGAACTCCTGTACGGCGAGGACATGCTGCAACTGGCACGCGAGAACCCGCGCTTCCAGTTCATCACCAGCTACAGCCGGCGGCTCTCGGAACCCGCGGCAGCGCACGAACGCAAGGGCTACGTGCAGGACCACCTCATGGAGCTGAATCCCGACCCGGTGCGCGACATCGTGTACCTGTGCGGCAACCCGGGCATGATTGACGATGCGGTGGCGAAGCTCAAGGCCGTGGGCTTCCAGACCCACAACCTGCGGCGCGAGAAGTTCGTATCATCGAATTGATTTGCCGGGAAACATCGGTCGCTGCCCGCACCGCCGCCACCCGAATTGCGCTTCCGGTCGGTGGTTTCCATCCGCTGGTCGGCGTTTTCAGCGGCGCCGCGCGTACGCGTTCGGTTCGAACCGCTAATTGGCCGGGTACAACAGGTTCCGGCGCACGGTGAACGGCGCCGGCCGGACCTGATATCTTCGCGACGGAGTGCTAATCTTGCATTCCGTGATTTTCAGCTTAATCGTCACCGCGTTTCAGGCCGCCCGCTCACCGCCAGGCGTTGAATCGCCGTGAGCGCCCATCCCAGATCGCGCATTCCACCGCCGCGGCGCAAACGCCCGGAACTGGGTGACTACACGACCGCGAACTGGCGGCTGGTTATGTTGTCGCTCATGGCGGTGCCGATCGGCGGTGCCGGAGCGGCCATCGCCTGGATACTCGTCCGGTTGATCGGCTTTATCACCAACATTTCCTTCTATCACACGGTCTCGTTTGCATTCAACTTCCCGACGCATGAGACCGCCGGCTGGACGGTGTTCATTCCCACCATTGTCGGCGGGCTGCTGATCGGGCTGATGGCGCGCTATGGCTCGGAAAAAATCCGCGGCCACGGGATCCCCGAGGCCATCGAGGCGATCCTGTTGAATCGCAGCATCATCGAGCCGAAGGTGGCGTTCTGGAAACCGCTGGCGTCCGCGCTTGCGATCGGCACTGGCGGTCCGTTTGGTGCCGAGGGTCCGATCATAATGACCGGCGGGGCGTTCGGCTCGCTGTTCGGGCAGTTGTTCAAGCTGTCCGCCATGGAGCGCAAGACCCTGATGGTCGCCGGCGCCTCCGCAGGCATGGCCGGGATTTTCGCTACGCCAATTGCGGCAACGCTGATTGCCGTCGAGTTATTGTTGTTCGAGTGGCGGCCGCGCAGCTTCATTCCGGTGGCGATCGCGGCCGCCGCTGCCACCATTGTGCGTGGACCGTTGCTCGGGTTCGGTCCGTTGTTCGCCTACCACTCCGCGGTGATGCCGCTGGCCGGATTGTTCATCTGCATTCCGGTGGGGATTTCCGCGGGATTGCTGTCCGGACTGCTGACCTGGCTGACCTACCGGTTCGAAGACGGCTTCGGAAAACTGCCGGTGCACTGGATGTGGTGGCCCGCGATTGCCGGAGTATTGATTGGCGTTGCTGCCATGATCGAGCCCAACGCCCTGGGCGTCGGCTACGATGTGATTCGCGACCTGCTTGCCGGCAATCTCGTCTTCAGCGCGGTGCTGGGATTGCTGATCGTCAAGTCGCTGTTGTGGGCTTCCACGCTCGGCTCCGGAACTTCAGGCGGCGTGCTCGCGCCGCTGCTCATCATGGGCGGAGCCATGGGCGCGCTCGAAGCCCGCATCATCCCGGTCGGCGATCCGACGCTCTGGGCGCTGGTCGGCATGACAGCGGTGCTCGGCGGCACCATGCGTTCGCCGTTTACCTGCATCGTGTTTGCGCTCGAACTGACCCAGGACATGAACGCCGTGTTGCCGCTGACCATCGCCACGTTCGTGGCGGCGGCCTGCACGGTGCTGATGCTCAAGCGTTCGGTGTTGACCGAAAAGATATCCCGGCGCGGGCATCACGTGACACGCGAGTACTCGACCGATCCGTTCGAGACCATGTTCGTCGAGGACCATATGACCCGCAACGTGCGCACGCTTGCCGGCAACATGACGGTGGGCGACGCACTGCGGTTTTTCGACGAGCACATGCAGCTGCCTCCGCATGCCGATGAGCGGGATCCGGACAGTTACAAGCACGGCCTGCCGGTCGTGGATGATCAGCTTAAGCTGCTCGGCATGCTGTTGCGCGTGGACGTCGGCAAGCTGCGCAGCGGCAATTACCTGCCGACGGTGCGCATCGCCGATGTGACTCCCAAGCCGCGTGCCATCGGCTATCCGGACGAGCCGCTCAGCCGGGTTGCCGATCGCATGGCCGAGTGTGACATAGACTGCGTGCCAATCATCGATCCGCAGTCCAGCACGCTGATTGGCTTGGTGACGCGCCACGACGTGCTGCGCGCGCGCGCCCAGGCGTTGGGCGAAGAACACGAACGCGCGCGCATCATTGATCTGCACCTGCCGCACTGGCTGCGGAACCTTACGGTAGCGCGCCATGATGCGGGGAAGGCCGTGCAGTCCGACGTCAGGACCGTGGGACGAAAGCCGGAGACTGGCGCCAAACGCGACGCGTCCAAGCGCGAATGACTTGACAGGGCTGCAGCGCTACCGGCCGGATGGCGGCGGTTGGTGCTGCGCCTTGAGTTTGGCCTTGAGCAATTGCACGGCGGCATCCAGCACCGGGTCGTCGCCGTGCTCGAAATCCGCGCGCGTGGCGGTCACCAGGACTTCCGGCTGGATGCCGTTCCACTCAATGACATGATGATCCGCGGTCATGTCGAAGCACACCGGCACGCTGTAGATCCAGCCGTCGCCCAGGGCGAAGGTTTCCGGACAGCCGGAGGCGCCGCCCGTGGTCGCGCCGAGGGTGGTCACGTTCGGCAGCGTCTGCATGGCCGCGATGAAGTTCTCGGTGCTGCTGAAGCTGTCCGGTCCGATGAGCAGCATCACCAGACCCGGATAATGCACGCCGATCGCGGGCGTCACGTAGCGCGGCTTGGGTGGGCCTAGATCGCCCGGACGCGGCCCGTTCCGGTAGCGGTAATACTCGCTGAGGTGCGACCGGTCGGCGAAGTAACCGGCGATTTTGTAGGCCAGGTGGTCGTTGCCGCCGCTGTTCATGCGCACATCCAGGATCAGACCAGGGCTGGACTCGAACTGCTCCAACGCCGCCGCAAAATCGTCCAGCGACAGCGCGGTCTTTTCCCAATCACCGATGAAGATGTAGGGAAAGCCCTGCACATGGCCGAACCCCCAGTCGGCGCCGCCGTAGTAGGCCAGATCGGGAACATAGACGCTCAGCGGCCCCGGACTCCAGTTGGGGTTGTCGGCGCGCTTGGAATCGTAGGTGTTGAGGTATTGGCCGTCGGGCGATTTGAACCACACGTGGACATCCCTGAGCGGCGTGGCCATGCGCATCAATAGATTGATCAATTGTGTTTCACTTGTAACTTTATCCGCGAGCGGCCGGTAGTCGTCATACTCCGCCTGCCAGTTGACGTGCTTGTACTCGAAATACGGATACAGCCGCTCGAACTTGTACCAGTATTCCTCGAACTGGTAGGCGTAGGAGTTCTTCGGCACCGGGTGGCCCGGAGCGAGGTTGGGCGTGCAGCCGGTGAGGGCCAACGCTGCGAACAATCCTGCAAGCGCTCGTATATTGCCGGCACTCATGATGTGGCTAGCATAAGGTTTCTGCTGGAGCCAGACAAACTCCAACAGACCTGAGGAGCATGGACGCTTGACGTCTTGACGTGAAAGTTCAAGCCTGATGTGTGCATGCACCCCCGCTGGTCCGCGATGCCACTTCAGGTGCACAGTAACAACCGTTCAGGCGGCTGCCAGGTTATTTCACGCCAAGATTCAGCAAGCCGAAGACGGGGGTTCGTGGTCGAGGTGCCGGCTTTGCCAGGCTGCGTATCCCAAGGGATCGACCGAAAAGAAGCGCTTGAAAACGTCAAGCAAGCAATAACCGCCAGGCCGTGGGCCAGAAGGCATTGCAGGCGTACCTGGCAAAGGTCGGTGAGCAGCCGGCGGTGGTTGCGGTCTGATAATGACTTAAGGAAGTTCTGATCAATTCCATTTCCGTCATTCCCGCGCAAGCGGGAAACCGGAATTATCAAGAACCTGGGTACCCGTTTTCGCGGGTACGACGAATAAATCAGAGGCCCCTTAATTCCGACTCCGCGGAGCCGCGCTCCGCTACGCTCAACAGAACGGTTCGGGATTTTGAGCCAGGTTCCAGTCAAATGCCCTGGGCTATGCCTTCAGCCGCCGGTACTTGATGCGGTGCGGCTGGTCGGCGTCCGCACCAAGCCGCCGCTTGCGGTCGGCCTCGTAGTCGGCGTAATTGCCCTCGAACCACACCACTTTGGAATCACCCTCGAAGGCCAGCATGTGGGTGGCGACGCGATCCAGGAACCAGCGGTCGTGCGAGATCACCACCGCGCAGCCGGGAAAGGCGAGCAGCGCTTCTTCGAGCGCACGCAGGGTTTCCACGTCGAGATCATTGGTGGGTTCGTCAAGCAGCAATACATTGCCGCCGTTGCGCAGCACCTTGGCAAGATGCACGCGGTTGCGCTCGCCCCCCGACAACTGGCCCACGAGCTTCTGCTGATCCGGTCCCTTGAAGTTGAAACGACCCACGTAGGCGCGCGAGGGTGTCTGGTAGGTGCCGACGATGAGCACATCCTGGCCGTTGGAGATTTCCTCCCACACGGTTTTATTGTCGTTGAGCGCGTCACGTGACTGATCCACGTACGCTGGTTTCACCGTTGGGCCGATGCGCAGTTCACCGGCGTCGGGATTTTCCCGGCCGACGATCATGCGGAACAGTGTAGTCTTGCCCGCGCCGTTGGCGCCGATGACGCCCACGATGCCGCCGGGTGGCAAATTGAAAGACAAAGCTTCGAATAACAGGTTGTCGCCGAAACTCTTGCGCAAGCCCTTGGCTTCCACCACCAGATCACCCAGGCGCGGGCCGGGTGGAATGTAAAGTTCTTGAGTCTCATTGCGCTTCTGAAATTCTACCGACGACAATTCTTCGAACTTCTGCAGGCGCGCCTTGCTCTTGGCATGCCGGCCCTTGGGGTTGGTGCGCACCCATTCGAGCTCCTGCTTCATGGCCTTGATGTGCGCGCTTTCCTGTTTCTCCTCCATTTCGAGGCGCTTTTCCTTCTGCTCCAGCCACGAGGAGTAATTGCCCTGCCAGGGAATGCCGTGGCCGCGATCCAGTTCCAAAATCCAGCCGGCCACATTGTCGAGGAAATAGCGGTCGTGGGTCACGGCTACCACCGTACTCGGATACTCCTGCAGATAGCGCTCCAGCCAGGCGACGGATTCCGCATCCAGATGGTTGGTGGGCTCGTCCAGCAACAGCATGTCGGGTTTGGAAAGCAGCAATCGGCACAGCGCCACGCGCCGGCGCTCGCCGCCGGAGAGCTTGCTTACGTCCGTATCCCAGGGCGGCAGGCGCAGTGCCTCGGCTGCGACGTCCAGCACGTGATCCAGATTGACGGCGCCGGCGGCTTGCAAAATGTTTTCCAGCCGCGCCTGCTCGGCGGCGAGCTTGTTGAAGTCGGCATTGGGTTCGCCGTACGCGGCGTACACCGCATCGAGTTTGGCCTTGGCTTCCATGATTTCGCCCAGGCCGTCCTGCACGTTGCCGCGTACGTCTTTCCTGGGATCCAGTTGCGGTTCCTGCGGCAGAAAACCCACCTTGATACCGGGCTGCGGGCGCGCCTCGCCGTGGATGTCCGTGTCCACGCCCGCCATGATGCGCAGCAGCGTGGATTTGCCCGAGCCGTTCAGGCCGAGCACGCCGATCTTGGCGCCGGGGAAGAAGGAGAGCGAGATATTCCGCAGGATTTCACGCTTGGGGGGCACTACCTTGCCCACCCGGTTCATGGTGTAGATGTATTGAGCCATGGAGCTAATCGTTCGACGATTGAAAAAGGATGCAGATTATAAGCCACTAGCGGGAGCTATCGATTCTTTCACTCCATGGAACGGCAGGGCTTGAATTGAGACAACAGGTTAGTAAGGATACCTAGCTATCGCCGAAGCCTGCTATTTGATGCATGCTCAAAAAGTTTCGAGTAGGCTTGGGTGTCGGGGTTAGGCTTAACCGTCCTGCAAATCGTCGGTGCAGGTGTCGGAACGCGTTATCGTCCTTGTTCGTGCTCAGGCAATCAGGCTCGCGTCGCGAGTGCAAGTACGTACTAACGAACCCAGCGCACCTGCGTTGGCTGCAGCGCTGGTTAGAGCCAAAGCCAAGCGCCCCAGGCAAGAAGTGGAAAAGCAGCTTGTATCGCTACGGCCCGCAGCATCTGGCGGCCAGCCGAAAAGAACAACAAACCCCCCGCGCCGGCCATGCAGGCGCAATTGAACAGTACCAATGTCTGACTAACGATCACGTTGCCGCCAAAGTGAAGTAGCGCAAGACCAACAAAGATGCCGATAGCCAGGAACAGATTGTAGAAACCTTGATTAAAGGCAAACAAGCGACGTGCCTCAGCGTCCGCAGTTGTGGCGGCGCCGAAAAGCTTGTGCACGCTGGGCCGCATGAACCACAGGCTCTCCATGCAGAAGATCCAGACATGCAGCGCGGCTGCGAGAAAGGCAAACCCCTGGCTGGCTAGATTCACAGAGCCTCGATAAGGAAGCTTGGGTTCCAACTAGAATTTGTACGCACGAAATACTACATCACGTTGCCGTCTAATTGAATCACGTTCTGGCGTCAGAAGTGTGTTGCCCAACGGCCGCAGCATGAATCAGCCATGGGGCGGCGGCAAAATGTTGGAGTTGCGGCAGCGCTGCTCGATGAAAGCGATGATGGCGCCGGCGATGTCAATCCGGGTGGCGCTCTCGATGCCTTCGAGACCCGGTGAGGAATTCACTTCCAGCACCAGCGGCCCGTTGCCGGAGCGGATGATGTCCACGCCCGCGACGTTCAGGCCGATGACTTTGGTGGCTTTGAGCGCAATCTGGCGTTCGCGCGCACTAATGCGCACCGCCTTGGCGCTGCCGCCGCGGTGGAGGTTGGCGCGGAACTCGCCCTTGCGTGCCTGGCGCTTCATCGCGGCTACCACCTGACCGCCAATCACGAAACAGCGAATATCGGTGCCGCGCGATTCCCGGATAAATTGCTGTACCAGGAAATGGGCATTCAATCCCCGAAAGGCATCAATCACGCTCTCCGCGGCCTGGCGGGTTTCGGTAAGCACCACGCCCTGGCCTTGGGCGCCTTCCACCAGTTTGATGATGACCGGCGCTTCGCCGACCAGCGCCATCAGGTCCTCGGTGTCGTCGGGCGAATGTGCAAAACCGGTGAGCGGCATGCCGATGCCCTTGCGCGCCAACAGTTGCAGTGCGCGCAGCTTGTCGCGCGCGCGGCCGATGGCCAGCGATTCATTGAGCGGAAATACCCCGAGCATTTCAAACTGGCGCAGTACCGCCGTGGCATAGAAGGTCACGGACTTGCCGATGCGCGGGATGATGGCGTCGAAGTCCTCGAGCTTGCGCCCCTTGTAATGGATTTCCGGCCGGTGTGCGGCGATGTTCATGTAGCAGCGCAGCGGGTCAATCACGTAAATGTCGTGGCCGCGCTTCAGGCCGGCTTCCACCAGGCGTTTGGTGGAATACAGGCGCGTGTTGCGCGACAGCACGGCGATCTTGAGGCGTTTCTTTTTCGTGGTCTTCATGCTGAATTTCTCAAGCCGGGGAACGCACGCGCCGCTTTCCGGTCATATAGGAGGCCGCCGGATCCACCGTGAGGCGCGTGCGCATGGCGCTGCGGCCGATGAGCAGGCGGAAGCGCAGAGTGTCGCGGCGCGTGAGCGTGAGTTCCACCGGCCAGGTGAATGACCCGACGCATATCGGCGTCACGATCACCGGCCGGCGTTCGCGATGACCGCCGGAGTCCGTGACCCAGCGCTCGTCGGTGACCGGCGCCTCGCAGTAAATCTCCGGGCGCGTGCGGCGCTGCAGCGGGTGCACGCCGAAGCGCACCCAGGGTTGGCCGTCGCGCTGCTGCAGTTCCAAGGTGAAGGTGTGCAGCGCCGAGGTGCGCGCGCCGGTGTCAATCTTGGCCTTGATGCGCGCAATGCCGAGTTCCGGCAATGCCGCCCATTCGCGCCAGCCGACCGGAAGTGTTTGCGATTCTGTCCGTGCTTGCATGCGATACATGGGTCGCGGCGCGGGCTGCCATAATATCATCGTCCTCTGCCGGTCCGCCGGGAGCCTTGCATGAGCGCCAAATCCGTCCAGCCAGTCGGGGTGTGCAGCGATCCGGCACAGGCGCGCTATGGCTTCGGCGATGGCCATCCGTTCGGTGCGGACCGCTTTGCGGCATTCTGGGAGGAAATGCAGACACGCGCGCTGGATGCGCGCGTACAACCGATTGCCGCGCGTGCCGCGAGCCGTGCAGAACTCGAAACCTTTCACGATGCGCGCTATCTCGATTATGTGCATGCAAAGTGCGCGGCTGGCGACGGCTTTCTGGACGACGGCGATACGCCCGCGGCGCCGCACATTCTGCAAGCGGCCGAATGGGTGGTGGGCGCGACTCTCAACGCGGTGGACGGTGTGATGCGTGGCACCTGGCAGCGCGCGTTCGTGCCGATCGCGGGACTGCATCACGCCGGGCGCAAGCATGCGGCCGGTTTCTGCGTGCTCAACGACATCGGCGTCGCCATCGAATACCTGCGGCGCACGCAGGGACTGAAGCGCATCGCTTACGTGGACATCGACGCGCACCACGGTGACGGTGTGTTCTACGCTTTTGAAGATGATGCGGACCTGCTGTTCGCGGATTTGCACGAGGACGGCCGGTTTCTGTATCCCGGCACCGGTGGCAGCGATGAAACCGGCAAGGGCGCCGCCAGCGGCACCAAGCTCAACATACCCATGCCGCCCGGTGCCGACGACCGGGCTTTCCATTCGGCCTGGACACACGTGGAGGAATATGTGCGTCAGGGTGGCCCCGAGTTCATCCTGTTCCAGTGCGGTGCGGACAGCATCCGGGGAGATCCGATCACGCATCTGCGTTACACGCCGGCGGCGCATGCGCACGCGGCGGCGCGGTTGTGCGCACTCGCGCGCGAGTTTTGCGCCGGGCGCATCGTCGCTTTGGGCGGTGGCGGATACAACCGGCGCAATCTGGCGCAGGCCTGGAGCGGTGTGGTCGAAGCCTTTCTCGGCGCCTGAGTGCTGCGGTGCCTAAGGTACAATGAGCGGCCGAAAATAACGCCCGCCGGAGCCTTCCATGTTCAGCCAGTCCATGACCATCCAGGGGTTCGACGGTGAACTCTACGACGCCTTGTGCGCGGAGCGCCGCCGCCAGGAAGAAAACGTCGAGCTCATCGCTTCCGAGAATTACGTGAGTCCGCGGGTGCTGGCGGCGCAGGGTTCGGTGCTCACCAACAAATATGCCGAGGGTTATCCCGGCAAGCGCTACTACGGCGGCTGCGAGTTCGTGGACGTGGCGGAGCGGCTCGCCATCGAGCGCGCCAAGAAGCTGTTCAATGCCGCCTACGCCAATGTGCAACCGCATTCCGGCTCGCAGGCCAACGCGGCGGTGTATTACGCCCTCATGCAGCCGGGTGACAGCATGCTCGGTATGGCGCTCGCGCACGGCGGACATCTCACGCACGGCGCCAAGGTGAATTTTTCCGGCAAGCATTTCAACGTACACCAGTACGGTGTGGACACGGCCACCGGTTTGCTCGACTACGAGCAGGTGCGCAAGCTCGCCGAGGAACATCGGCCCAAGGTCATCGTGGCGGGGTTCTCGGCGTATTCGCGCCGTATCGACTGGCAGAAATTCCGCGAGATTGCCGACAGCGTGGGCGCGTATCTGGTGGTGGACATGGCGCACGTGGCGGGACTGGTGGCGGCCGGCATTTATCCCGATCCGGTCAATGTCGCGGACGTGACCACCACCACCACGCACAAGACCCTGCGCGGCCCGCGCGGCGGACTGATTCTCGCGAAGGCCAATCCCGAAATCGAAAAGAAGCTCAATTCGCTGGTGTTTCCCGGCACCCAGGGCGGGCCGCTGATGCACGTGATTGCGGCCAAGGCGGTGGCGCTGCTCGAAGCGCTGCAGCCGGAGTTCAAGCCGTACCAGCAGCAGATCCTGAACAACGCGCGTGCCATGGCCGAGGCCTTCATGCGACGCGGCTACAACATTGTTTCCGGCGGCACCGACGATCACCTGTTCCTCATGGACCTGATTTCCCGCAACATCACCGGCAAGGATGCGGACGCAGCGCTGCACCAGGCCAATATTACCGTCAACAAGAACGCCGTGCCCAACGACCCGCGCCCGCCCATGGTGACTTCGGGCCTGCGCATCGGCACGCCCGCGGCCACCACCCGCGGCCTGAAGGAAGACGAGATCCGTGAACTGGCCGGCTGGATGGCGGACATCCTCGACGACCTCGGCAGTCAAAAGACCATCGCCCGGGTCAAGGATCAGGTATTGACGTTGTGCAGGAAGTTCCCGGTGTATCCGGCCGGCCTGCAGTTCTGAGCGCACGTGGCGCGCAATCGGCATGCATTGCCCGTTTTGCAATCACGAAGACACCAGGGTCATTGACTCGCGTCTGGCGAGCGAAGGCACGCAGGTGCGCCGCCGGCGCGAATGTGAAAAGTGCGGCGAGCGCTTCACCACTTTCGAGAGCGCGGAACTCGTCATGCCGCGCATCGTGAAGATCGACGGCATCCGTGAGCCCTTTGATGAGAAGAAACTGCGCGCCGGCATGCTGCGTGCGCTCGAGAAGCGCCCGGTCAGCACCGAGGCCATGGAGGAGGCGCTGGCGCGCATCGAACACAAGCTGCAGGTCGCAGGCGAGCGCGAGGTCAAATCGCGGCAGCTGGGCGAGTGGGTGATGGAAGAACTCAAGGCGCTGGATGAGGTCGCCTATGTGCGCTTCGCCTCGGTATACCGCCGCTTCCAGGACGTGAACGAGTTCCGTGAGGAAATCCAGCGCCTGCAGGACGAAGTGGCGCGCGATGCGCTGAAACGCGAGCAGATGCCGCTATTGCCAGAAGATGAAAAGAAATAATTTTCCTTATCTCCTCGCCCCTTGAGGGGCGAGGATTGGGCGAGGGGTGATCCGGCATGTCGGTTCTGGGTTGATTAAATGTTCACCGCCAGCGACCACGAATTCATGGCTGAAGCCCTGCGTCTCGCCGAGCGCGGCCTGTACACCACCGATCCCAATCCGCGCGTGGGTTGCGTGATCGCGAAGCACGACAAAGTCATCAGCCGCGGGTTCCATCGTCGCGCCGGTGAGCCGCACGCCGAGGCGCTGGCATTGCAAGCGGCGGGGGCGCAGGCACGCGACGCGACGGTGTACGTCACGCTTGAGCCATGCGCGCACTTCGGGCGTACGTCACCCTGCGCTGACGCGCTCATCAAAGCCGGCGTGGTGCGCGTCATCGCGGCCATGCAGGATCCCAATCCACTGGTGGCTGGCAAGGGGTTTGCGAAGTTGCAGGCGGCCGGCATTGAAACCGCGGACGGTCTGCTGGAAGAGCAGGCACGGGCGCTCAACCCGGGATTCGTCAGCCGCATGACGCGCGGCCGGCCGTGGGTGCGGAGCAAGCTTGCCGTGAGCCTCGACGGGCGCACCGCGCTCAGCAACGGGGAAAGCAAATGGATCAGCGGTGAGGCCGCGCGCGCGGATGCGCAGCGCTGGCGGGCGCGCAGTTCCGCGATTCTCACCGGCAGCGGCACGCTGTTGGCGGACGACCCCGCGCTTACAGTGCGCTTGCCGGGCGAGTGGCGGCAGCCGCGGCGGATTGTCGTGGACAGCGCGTTGCGCATGTCGCCTGCCGCCAAGGTGTTGAAACCGCCCGGTGAAGCCCATATTGCCACGCTCGTGTCCGGAGGCACGCAGCATGCGGCGCTTGCGGCTGCCGGCGCCCGGTTAGTGACTCTGCCGGCCCAGGGCGGGCACGTGGATCTCGGGGAGCTGATGCAACGCCTGGCGCAGATGGAATGCAACGAAGTGCTGGTGGAGGCGGGCGCCCGATTGAACGGCGCGCTGCTGGCGGACGGATTGGTGGATGAATTCATCGTTTATATGGCGCCCTGCCTGCTGGGTGATTCCGCGCGCGGCATGTTCAGCCTGCCGCCGTTTGAAAATATGCAGCAGCGGGTGGCGTTGAAGCTGACGGATGTGCGCATGGTAGGCGATGATCTGCGCCTGATTGCCGTGCCGGCAGCAAGCCAAGATCATCGCGGCTGAAGCCGCTCCGACAAACAGGAATGGATGGATGTTCACCGGAATCGTGCAAGCCGTCGGAAAAATCAAAGCGCTCGAAAGGCGCAGCGGTGACATGCGGCTGGAATTTGACGCGGGCCGTCTGCCGCTGGACAGTATTGGCGTGGGCGACAGCATTGCCGTCAATGGCTGCTGTCTCACCGTGATCGGAAAGCATGCACATGACTTTGCTGCCGATGCATCGTGCGAGACTCTGGCGCTGACCACCTTGGGCGACCTTGGTGTGGGTGCCCCGGTGAATCTTGAAGCTTCGCTGACGCTCGCGACGCCGCTCGGCGGCCATCTGGTCCTCGGCCACGTGGACGGCGTGGGCACGGTGACCAATCGCCGGGAGGATGCACGCTCGGCGCGCTTTGAAATCAAGACGCCTGCGGAACTCGGCCGCTATATCGCGCGCAAGGGATCGGTGTGCGTGGACGGCGTGAGCCTCACGGTGAACGGCGTAAACGCCAAGGGGTTTGACGTGAATATCATTCCGCACACGCTCGAGCACACCATTCTCAAGCACTGGCAAGCGGGTGTGCGCGTCAATCTGGAAGTGGACCTGCTGGCGCGCTATCTTGAGCGCCTGATGCGGCCGGATACCAAGCCATGAACAGCACAGTCACGCGACTTTCCCAGTCCGGTCTCGATTCCATCGAGACCATCCTCGATGATCTGCGCGCCGGCCGCATGGTGGTGATGATGGACGACGCCGACCGCGAGAACGAGGGTGATCTCATCATGGCGGCCGAGAAGGTGCGTCCCGAGGATGTGAATTTCATGGCGCGCTATGGCCGCGGCCTGATCTGCCTGACTCTCACGCGCGAGCGCTGTGCGCAATTGCGCCTGCCGCTGATGGTGAACGACACCGACCACAAGCGCACCACCAACTTTACGGTTTCAATCGAGGCGGCCGAGGGTGTGACCACCGGCATCTCCGCTTACGACCGTGCGCATACGATCCGCACCGGCGTCAAACCGGATGCCAGGCCGGAAGACCTTAAGCAGCCGGGCCACATTTTCCCGCTCATGGCGCAACCGGGCGGTGTACTGACGCGCGCCGGCCACACCGAGGCGGGGTGCGACCTCATGCGGCTCGCCGGCCTGGAACCGGCCGCGGCTATCGTCGAGATTCTCAACGAGGACGGCAGCATGGCACGCCGCCCGGATCTGGAAAAGTTCGCGCGTCTGCACAAATTGAAGATCGGCACGATCGCCGATCTCATCCGTTATCGCCTCGCCAAGGAAAAAACCGTGGAGCGCATCGTCGAGCGCAGCGTGCCCACGGAGTTCGGCGAGTTCCGCTTGCTGGCCTACGAGGATCGCGTCAACAAGACCGTGCATCTGGCACTGGTTCACGGCGCAATTCAACCGGCAAAACCCGCGCTGGTGCGTGTGCACCTGCAAAGCACCTTGTCAGACGTGGTGGGTTTGCAGTGGGAGGATCTCGGTTGGCCGCTGCGCAACGCTATGCGACGCATTGCCCGTGACGATGGTGTGGTGGTGATTCTGCGCCAGCCGGAGGACCCGGCGCTCCTGGTGGAGCGGCTGCGCGGTCATGCCAACGGCGAACTGCCATCCGAAGACAAACTGCCGGCAGCCAGCGTATTGCGCACTTACGGTATCGGCGCGCAGATCCTGCTGGATCTCGGCGTGCGACGCATGCGGGTGCTGAGCCAGCCGAAGAAAATGCATGGCCTTTCGGGTTTCGGTCTGGAAGTAGTGGAATACCTGAGCTGCGACTGACGGTCGCGACGGTCGGTTACGGCACGGCCATTTCCCGTATCTTGGCTGATCGGCTGCGGTGCCGGCCGCGATCATCATCCTGATCGCGTGCTTTCCAGCGGCGATCGTGCTGGCCTGGCTCCCGGTCAAGCCTGTGGATGCGGGTGCACAAGCGACGTGGCAGCGGCGGCTTTGGAAGCTCAGCGCCATCGTCACACCCATGGCCATCGCGGCGGCGGTGGCGAGGATGTAAAACCACTCAACCAGCAGGCGCACGACGTGGAATTCGCGCCGTGGTAAACGGAATTGAGCGCCCGCGTGTACGCCAAGGCTGGCCGCGCCGCCAGCGGCTGGATTTACTCACCGGGGCTGCTGTGGCCGGACCCGGCGTGGGACCCGATCCGCCACGATCCGGGTTTCCAGGCGCTGCTGCAAAGGTACGTCCAATACAAACCCGCCGTGATTTCCGCCGCGCCCACCGCCACTTCACCGTAATCTTCCTCGTATCGGTTTCGCGATTC
>JBOIAZ010000089.1:0-7754 GCA_050739175.1 Gammaproteobacteria bacterium | reverse complement strand
CATCTGGATGCCGTGATTGCTGTACGCAGTCGCGGCTGCGATCCATGACGCCATCGAACCCGCTTCAGTGATGCCTTCTTCCAGAATCTGACCGGACTTGGATTCCTTGTAGAACATGAGCTGATCGGCATCGGCTGGTTCATACAACTGGCCTGCCGAGGAATAGATGCCGATCTGGCGGAACAGACCCTCCATGCCAAAGGTACGCGCTTCGTCCGGTACGACCGGCACGACGTGCTTGCCGATGGTCTTGTCTTTCACCAATGCGGTAATGATGCGAACCAGTGCCATGGTGGTGGAGATTTCACGCTCGCCGGTGCCTTCCAGGAAGGTCTTGAAGAAATCAATCCCGGGTACTTCGAGTGGTTCGGCCCTGGTGCGACGCTGCGGCAGATAACCGCCAAGTCGCTTGCGTTGCGCCTGCAGGTATTTGATCTCCTCGCTATCATCAGCGGGGCGCTTGAACGGGACCTTGGCGATCTCATCATCACTGACCGGGATCTTGAAGCTGTCGCGGAAGTCCTTGAGTGCGTCTTCATCCAGTTTCTTCTGCTGGTGCGCACCCATCGCGCCCTGACCACCCTTGCCCATGCCGAAACCTTTCACGGTCTTGGCCAGGATTACGGTCGGCTGACCCTTGTGTTCGACGGCTGCCTTGTATGCGGCATAGACCTTGCGCGCATCGTGGCCGCCGCGATTCAGGTTCCAGATCTCTTCGTCGCTCATGTTGGCGACCATCTCGAGCAATTCGGGGTACTTGCCGAAGAACTTCTCGCGCACGAACTTGCCGTCCTTGGACTTGTAGTCCTGGTATTCGCCGTCCACGCACTCCATCATGAGCTTGGGCAGCAGCCCGTGCTTGTCACGCATGAACAACTCGTCCCAGCGCGAGCCCCACAACACTTTGATGACATTCCAACCCGCGCCCAGGAAATGCGCTTCCAGCTCCTGAATGATTTTGCCGTTGCCGCGCACCGGACCGTCGAGCCGTTGCAGATTGCAGTTAATAACGAAGATCAGGTTGTCCAGATGCTCGCGCACCGCGAGCGGAGTGGCGGCCAGCGTCTCCGGCTCGTCCACTTCTCCGTCGCCGATAAAGCACCACACCTTGCGGTCCGAAGGCTTGAGGAATCCGCGATGCTCCAGGTAACGCATGAAGCGCGCCTGATAGACGGCCATGATCGGGCCCAGGCCCATGGACACGCTCGGGAACTGCCAGTAATCACGCATCAGCCACGGATGCGGGTAGGAAGACAGCCCGCGCTTTTCGACCTCGCGGCGGAAGTTGAACAACTGCTCTTCGTCGAACCGGCCTTCGAGGTAGGAGCGCGCATAGACGCCGGGTGAAGAATGGCCCTGCAGGTATACAAGATCGCCCGGCAGGCCGGCGTGCGGCGCGCGCCAGAAATGATTGAACCCCACTTCAAACAGGGTGCCGATCGAGGCGTAACTCGCCAAGTGCCCGCCGATGCCACTGTTGGCCTTGTTGGCGTGCACCACCATCGCGGCGGCGTTCCAGCGCAGGTAGGCCTCGATGCGTTTTTCCAGCTCGCGATTACCGGGATAGGGCGGTTCGTGCGCCAGCGGAATGGTATTGACGTAAGCGGTGTTGGGGCTGTAAGGCAGGTGAGCGCCGGAGCGGCGCGCCTGGTCAATCAACTGCTCGATGAGGAAATGCGCGCGCCCCGTACCCTCGACTTCCAGCACCGACGCGAGCGCATCCAGCCACTCGCGGGTTTCCTGCGGGTCCGGATCGCGGGCATTGGCGACATCGTTGGCCATGGAATTTCTCACAGCGTTCAAGGTAACACGGCGCTCAGGGGGGTGATTCGCAGCGAACGCCTTCCGCTCGTGCGGAAAGCCCTATATCATCGCGGCGGAACCATCCGGGAACTACAAATGCCCGCTCTGTCACGCGTGCCTAACCAGGCCAGATGCATGTGCCGTGGTCCCGCCGGAGCGGGCAGCGAGCCTGAGCCCGCGTATTATACCGCCCCCTTCAGACCGGAACGACCCACCCAATGAGCGCGCCACTCATCATCACGCGGCCGGACGACTGGCATCTGCACCTGCGCGATGGTTCCGTGCTACGCAACGTCTTGGCGCACAGCGTCCGACGTTTCGCCCGCGCCATCGTGATGCCGAACCTGAAACCCCCGGTCACGACCACGGCCGCCGCCCTCGCGTATCGAGACAGGATTCTCGATTCGCTTCCCAGGCACGCAAAGTTCCAGCCGTTAATGACGCTGTACCTTACCGACGGCCTCCCACCGGATGAGATATCCCAGGCCAGGGCCAGCGGGCATATCCACGGCGTGAAGCTCTACCCGGCGGGCACCACCACCCATTCCGATGCCGGCGTCACCGACATCCGCCATTGCGATGCGACGCTGGAAAAAATGGCAGAACTGGGCATGCCGCTGCTGGTGCACGGCGAGGTGACCGACCCCGCGGTGGATGTATTCGACCGCGAGCAGGCGTTTATCGAGCGCGTGCTCGCGCCGCTCGCGCAGCGGATGCCGGCCCTCAAGATCGTGTTCGAACACATCAGCGCGCGTGCCGCGGTGGATTTCGTGTTGGCGGGAGGCAAAAACCTGGCGGCCACGCTCACGCCGCACCATTTGCTCTATAACCGCAACGCGCTGTTGCGCGATGGTATCCAGCCGCATTATTACTGCCTGCCGGTGCTCAAGCGCGAGCGCGACCGGGAAGCCCTGATCCAGGCAGCCGTGAGCGGCAATCCTAAATTCTTCCTTGGCACCGACAGCGCACCGCATGCGAGACACCTGAAGGAGAACGCTTGTGGATGCGCCGGAATCTTCAATGCGCACGCCGCCATCGAACTGTATGCCGAAGTCTTTGAACAGGCGGGCGCACTGGACAAGCTCGAAGCCTTCGCCGGCTTTCACGGTGCGGATTTCTACGGGCTGGCGCGCAACCGCGAAAAAATTACCCTGGTGAAGGACTCCTGGACAGTACCGGACGCCTATGCCTTCGGCGAACACCAAGTCGTGCCGCTGCGTGCCGGACAAACCGTCAGCTGGTCACTGGCCAAGTGAATCACGCCCACGCATGCAGGTTGCCGCATCCATGAATGATGCTTCCACGCCGCATCCGTTTTCGCAGCGCTTCCGTAGTTTCCTGCCGGTCGTGGTGGACGTGGAAACCGGCGGATTCGATGACCAGCGCGACGCCCTGCTGGAAATCGCCGCGGTGCTCGTCGAGATGGACGCAGACGGTCGGCTGCAGCGCGGCGCCACCCATGGCTATCACGTGCAGCCTTTTGAGGGCGCCAACATCGATCCGGCCGCGCTGGAGGTGAACGGCATTGATCCCTGGCATCCGCTGCGGCCCGCGATTCCGGAGCGCGACGCGCTGCAGCGCGTGTTCCGCGCGGTGCGCGAGGCGCTGCAACGCAACGACTGCACGCGCGCCATCCTCGTCGGCCACAATGCGTTCTTTGATCTGGGCTTTCTGAATGCGGCGGTGACGCGCAGCGGAATCAAACGCAACCCCTTCCACCCCTTCTCCAGCTTCGACACTGCCACACTCGGCGGCGTAGCCGTCGGCCAGACCGTGCTGGCGCGTGTCGTGGAAGCCCTGAACCTGCCGTGGGATGCGTCGGCCGCGCACTCCGCGAGCTACGACGCCGAGAAAACCGCGGATCTGTTCTGCGAAATCGTCAATCGTTTCCAGCCTATCTATCGGGAAAACACGCACGGCCCCTGATCTGCAAGCCGGGCCTCCAGCCCGCGCAGTTGCAAATACCGGCCATACTCTTCAACTGTGCTTGATACCCTTGGCGTCCAGCAGTTGCCGCAGCTCGCCGGATTCGTACATCTCCGCGGTGATGTCGCAGCCGCCCACGAGTTCGCCCTTGACGAAGAGCTGCGGGAAAGTCGGCCAGTTGGAATATTTCGGCAGACTGGCGCGCACCTCGGGATCCGCCAGCACGTTCACGTGGCCGAATTCCACACCCAGGTTGCTCAGTATCTGCGCGGTGCGCGCCGAAAAGCCGCACTGCGGAAACTCCGGTGTGCCTTTCATGAACAGCAGCACCGGCTGAGTGTCGATCTGCACCTTGATGCGTTTCATCACGTCCATAAGAACTGTCCGCCTCCGCTTGGTTAGCCGCCCGGCCCGATCTGGATATTGTCCACGACGCGTTTGACGCCGCCTGCGCCCTTCGCCACCTGCACCGCCTCGTCGCGCAGCGCCGCGGTTGGCACCGTGCCGGTCAGCGTCACCACCTGCGCCTGCGTAGTGACGTGGATGTGAAAGGCCTTGAGACCCGTGTTGCCCAGCAGTTTGGCCTTGACCACACTGGTGAGGTAGGAATCATCCGCGAAACTGCCGACGGTCGCACCGACCATGGGCTTGTTGCTGGAACAGGCGCCGATCGAGGCCAGCGACAGCGCCGCCAACAACGACAACAGTACAACACGTGATGCTTTCAACATGGTCAATCCTCGCAAGGGCACGCTTGCCCAAACTCTCAATCAATGGCCAAGATTCTTCGCCGCGAACTCCCAGTTCACCAGCTTCCACCAGGCTTCGACATATTTCGGCCGCGCGTTGCGGTAATCAATATAGTAGGCGTGCTCCCACACGTCACAGGTCAACAGCGGCTGGTCGTTGCCGGTGAGCGGATTTTCCGCATTGCTGGTCTGGATCACGGCTAGCTTGCCATCCGGGCGCTTCACCAGCCAAGCCCAGCCGGAACCGAACAGGCCGGCGGCTTTCTCGCTGAATTCCTTCTGCAGCGCCTCGAATGAGCCGAAGGATTTCTTCACGGCCTCGACCAGCGCGCCGCCCGGCTGACCGCCACCCCTGGGGCTCAGGCTGTGCCAGTAAAAAGTGTGGTTCCAGACCTGTGCGGCCTGATTGAATATCCCGCCCTTGGCCTTTTTCACGATATCTTCGAGTGAGGCTTTTTCGAACTCGGTGCCGGGAATCAGGCTGTTGAGCTTGTCCACGTAGGCCTTGTGGTGTTTGCCGTAGTGGAATTCCAGAGTTTCCTTCGATATGTGCGGCGCAAGAGCATCGAGCGCATACGGCAGCTTGGGCAATTCATGAGTCATGGCGGTCTCCTTCTTGGGATTTCGGCGGCGGCCACGGAGGGGGCAGAGAATCCGGCGCATGACCGCAATAGCTGGAGTCAGTCTAAACCCGCGGCCTGCAACCGCGCAACCCGCGGCAGCTGCGTATAATCCGCGCGCATGTCCAACCCCCTGCCCGACGACGTTGTCGAATGTGTGCGCCGCGCACTCACCGAGGACATCGGCAGCGGAGACCTGACGGCCGCATTGATTGATTCACAGGCACGCGCCAGCGCACAGGTGATAGCGCGCGAAAGCGCGGTGCTGTGCGGCTGTGCGTGGTTCGAGGAAGCATTCCGTCAACTGGACCGCGATGTCCGCGTTACCTGGCGAGCGCACGATGGCAACGATATACATGCCGATCAGATCGTGTGCCGGCTCGAAGGCCCGGCACGCGCGCAACTCACCGGCGAACGCACCGCGCTCAACTTTCTGCAAACCCTGTCAGGCACCGCCACCGCCGCACGCCGTTATGTTGAAGCCGTACGCGGCACACGCGCGGTGATTCTCGATACGCGCAAGACGCTGCCGGGTCTGCGGCGCGCGCAGAAATACGCGGTGCGCGTGGGCGGCGCGCACAACCACCGTATGGGCCTGTTCGACGGCATGCTCATCAAGGAAAACCACATTGCCGCTGCCGGCGGTATTGCGGCCGCCATCGCAGCCGCCCGCCGTCAGGGTACGAAAGTGCCGGTGGAAATCGAGGTTGAAAACCCGGAACAGTTGCGTGCAGCCATTGCGGCCGGCGCCGAATTCGTGCTGCTCGACAATTTCGACCTCGATGGCCTGCGCGCGGCAGTGCGCGAAACCGCGGGGCGCGCCAAGCTCGAAGCCTCCGGCGGCGTGGATCTGGAACGGGTGCGCGCCGTTGCCGAAACCGGCGTGGACTACATCTCGGTGGGCGCGCTCACCAAGCACCTGTGCGCTGTGGACCTGTCCATGCGTTTTGATTTCGAACCCACGGCGTCATAACCGCGTTTTCCGTTGCCTCCATTGCGCCGCACCCGATGAACCGCATTTTCACCCGCGCGTTCCCGGCGGATTGCCGCTAGAATGGCTGAGCCCTACCGCTTCCCCGCGCCATGGCCGAGACCACCCCGAACCTCACGCCCGCCCAAGCACAGGCCCGCCGCCAGCTGCAGCACGGCATGCATTGCCTCGAGGCCGGCGACCTGCAGGCCGCGGCCAATGCCCTGCTGCAGGCGGTGCGGCTCGACGACATGTTCGCGCTTGCGCACTATCAGCTCGGCAACTGCCTGCGCCGTTACGGCGACAACGCGCGTGCCGAGCAGGCATTGCTGGCCGCCATCGAGCAGGATGCTGCGCTAAATGACGCTTATATAAGCCTGGCGTATCTGTACCACGAGGGTGGCCGGGACCATGACGCCGGCCTGATCCTCGACAAACTGCGCGCAACGCATCCGGACGATGTCGGCCTCGGTTTCCAGCTCGGCGGGCTGCTCGTCAAATTCGGGCTGTTCGCCGGAGCCGAACGCGTGTTTGCCAATTGCCCGCCGTCCGACGCGCGTCAGGCACAGGCGCAGCTCACGCTGGGCAACGCCTACCAGGCGGCGGGACAATTCGAGCAGGCGCAACAGGCTTTTCTCAAGGCCATTGACCTGAAGGCCGATAGTGATGCGGCCTATCTGAGAATTGCACACACGCGGCACTTTGGCTCCGGTGATAGCGCAATGGCCGAGAAATTCGAGCGGATTCTTTCGCAACCGGATCTGAGCCCGGCCACGCACGTTTGCCTGCACTTCAGCCTCGGGAAGATATACGACGATCTGGCTTCCTACGACCAGGCCTTCGAACACTATCGCCGCGGCAACGAGTTGCAGCACGCACAAATAAAATTCGACCGCGGGCAGTTGCTGGATTACAGCGCACGCTGCAAACAGGTATTCACCGCCGAATTCCTGCGCAGCGCCGCCGCGACGCCTGCGCGCGCGACACCACAGCCAATCTTTGTGATCGGGATGCTGCGCAGCGGTACCACGCTCGTCGAGCGCATTCTCGCGAGCCACCCCGAGTGCTACGGCCTCGGCGAAACGGAACTCGTGGATGCACTTACGCGCGACCTGGCCGCGCAGACCGGAAAAGACTATCCCGAATGCGCGCGCGGACTTACTCCGGCCCTGTGCACGCGGCACGCCGCGGCGCTGCGCTCCGCCTGGCCGGCGCCGGCGCGCCGCCTGGCGCACGTCATTGACAAGAATCCGCTCAATTTTCTGCACCTGGGATTGATCAATGTGTTGTTTCCAGGTGCGCCGGTCGTGCATTGCGTACGTGATCCCCTCGACACCTGCCTGTCAATCTATTTCCAGCACTTCGCCCACCCGCGCAATACCTATGCCTACGCGCTCGACGACATCGCGTTCTTCTACCGCCAGTACCGGGACCTGATGGCGTACTGGCGGCAGGTGCTGCCCGCACCGCCGTACGATGTACGGTATGAAGAATTGGTGCGCAAGCCCGACCAGCAGGTCCGCGCGCTGGTGGCAGCAGCGGGCCTGGAGTGGGATCCAGCCTGCCTGGAATCCCACAAGCACACCGAACGCATAGAAACCGCGAGTGCCTGGCAGGCGCGGCAGCCCATCTACAGCGCGTCGGCCGGCCGCTGGCGCCGGTACGCGCGCCATCTGGATGATTTGC
>JBOIAZ010000088.1:0-2747 GCA_050739175.1 Gammaproteobacteria bacterium | reverse complement strand
CGGCGCGTGGGCGAGGTGTTCAGTTCCGTGGCCGGGCGTTACGACCTGATGAACGACCTGATGTCGTTCGGCATCCATCGTCTGTGGAAACGCTTTGCGCTCAGCCAGACCGGGTTGAAATCCGGCCAGCGGGCGCTGGACGTTGCCGGCGGCACCGGCGATCTCACCCGCGGTCTGGCGCAACAGGCGGGTGACAGCGGGCGCGTGGTGCTGGCCGATATCAATGCCGCGATGCTGGAGCGCGGCCGCGAGCGGCTCGTGGACGCGGGCGTCGCCGGCAACGTGGACTACGTGCAGGCGGACGCCGAATCCCTGCCGTTTCCCGATCAGCACTTCGACTGCATCACCATGGCCTTCGGCCTGCGCAACGTCGCGCGCAAGGAAGCGGCACTCGCCGGCATGTATCGCGTGCTCAGGCCCGGCGGCCGCCTGCTGATCCTGGAATTTTCCAAACCCTTGGTCCCCGGCCTGAAGCCGCTTTACGACCTGTACTCTTTTGCGGTGTTGCCGCAACTCGGTCGCATGGTCGCGCGCGACAAAGCCAGCTACCAATATCTCGCCGAATCCATCCGCACGCATCCCGATCAGCCAACCCTCAAGCAGATGATGGAAGCGGCGGGTTTCGAGCGCTGCGATTACCTCAATCTGAGCGGCGGCATCGTGGCGCTGCATCGCGGATGGCGTCTGTGAGCACGCCGACGCTCGCCGCACTGCTGGCGCCTGCCGTGGAACTGGCGCTGCACCAGGCGTTTGCCGGTTCGAGCGCCGCGGCGCGCGACCTCAAGCAGCTCGACGGCAAAGTCATCGCGCTGGAACTCAAGGAGCTGCCGCTCAGGCTGTATTTCCTGCCGCAAGCGGGGAAGCTCGCGGTCCGGGCAAGCCACGAGGGCAAGATTGACCTGACGGTGCGCGCGCCGAGTTTCGCGCTGCTGGAAGCCGCCCTGAAGCGCCGCGACACGCCCCCGCGCGGCATCGAGTTGAACGGCGACGCGGAGACCGGCCAGATATTTTCGCGCCTGCTGAAGCAGGCGGATCTCGACTGGGAAGAACTGCTGTCGCGCTACGTGGGTGACATCGCCGCGCACCAGATCGGCAACCTGGCGCGCGGCCTGCTGCACTGGGGGCGGGACGCGGGCTCGCGTCTCGGCCAGGACTTGGCGGAGTACCTGGTGTACGAAAGCGGCGCGCTGCCGCCGCGTCACGAAGTGGAAAACTTTCTCGATGGCGTGGACCGGCTGAAGAACGACGCCGAACGCCTGGCGGCGCGCTTGCAACGGTTGGCGGGGAGAATCCAATAACCATGCCGCCGCCATCCGAGAAAACCCTTATCAGTTCATCATTCCCGCGAAGGCGGGCATCCAGTCCCAATACCCGGACCCCCGGCTGCGCGGGGGTGATGGTAAGACGAACATATCTACGCACTCGGCAAGCTGCATTCCTCGCGCGCGGAAATCCCCGCGCATGATCACGCCGCGCCAGACGCTGCGGCTCATGCGCATCAGCTTTGTGCTGGCGCGCCACGGCCTGGATGAAATCATCCTCTCGGTGCATATTTTCCGTCCGGTGCGCTTCCTGATTTATCTCTCGCCGTTTCACTGGCTGCGGCGGCGCGATGTCACGCGCGGCGAACGCATCCGCCGCGCGCTCGAGGATCTGGGGCCGGTGTTCGTGAAATTCGGCCAGATGCTGTCCACGCGCCGAGACCTGCTGCCGCCGGACATCGCCGACGAACTCGCTAAGCTCCAGGACCGGGTGCCGTCGTTTCCCGGGCGCGAGGCACGCCTGATCGTGGAGAAGGCGCTCGGCAAGCCGGTCGGCGAACTGTTCCGGGAATTCAGCGAAACCCCGTTGGCTTCCGCCTCCATCGCCCAGGTGCACGCCGCGCGCCTCAAGGACGACCGCGAGGTGGTGGTCAAGGTGCTACGCCCCGGCGTGGAGCGCGTCATCCACGGCGACCTCGAATTGCTGTACCTGATCGCGGGACTCGCGGAGCGCTACTGGCGCGAGTCGCGGAGGTTGCGACCGCGTGAAGTGGTGGCCGAATACGAGAAAACCATCCTCGACGAGCTGGATTTGATACGCGAGGCCGCCAACGCCGCGCAATTGCGACGCAACTTCGAGGGCTCGAAGCTCCTGTACGTGCCCGAGGTGCACTGGCCGTTCATCCGCCGCAACGTCATGGTGATGGAGCGCATCCACGGCGTGCCGGTGAGTGACGTGGTGGCGCTGCGCGCGCGCGGCACCGACATGCTCAGGCTCGCCGAGAACGGCGTGGAAATATTCTTCACCCAGGTGTTCAAGCACAATTTCTTTCACGCCGACATGCACCCCGGCAACATCTTCGTGGACGTGAGTAATCCGAAACATCCGCGTTACATGGCGGTGGACTTCGGTATCGTCGGCACGCTCACGCCACGCGACCAGCAGTATCTGGCGGAGAACTTTCTGGCGTTCTTCCGCCGCGATTACCGGCGCGTGGCGGAGCTGCACGTGGAATCCGGCTGGGTGCCGGCCGGCACGCACGTCAACGAGTTTGAAAGCGCCATCCGTACAGTGTGCGAACCGATTTTCAACCGCCCGCTCAAGGACATCTCCTTCGGCAACCTGCTGCTGCGGTTGTTCCAAACCGCACGGCGTTTCAACATGCAGGTGCAACCGCAGCTCGTATTGCTGGAGAAAACCCTGATCTACATCGAGGGCGTGGGCCGAGATTTGTACCCGGATCTGGATTTGTGGAAAACCGCCAA
>JBOIAZ010000087.1:0-5254 GCA_050739175.1 Gammaproteobacteria bacterium | reverse complement strand
CGCGGCCTTCGCGATACCACTCGACACGGGCAATTTCCGCCCCGTTCAGCCGGCCACCCACCTGAATCTTGATGCCACCCGCACCGAGACGCATGGCGTTGGTCACCGCGCGCTTCATGGCGCGGCGGAACATGATGCGGCGTTCGAGCTGCTGGGCGATGCCTTCGGCCACCAGATAGGCGTCAAGCTCCGGCTTGCGGATTTCCTCGATGGTCACATCCACCTCGGTGCCCGGCATCATCTTGATGAGCTCGGCGCGCAGCGCTTCGATGTCCTCGCCTTTCTTGCCGATCACCATGCCGGGGCGCGCGGTGTGAATGGTGATCTGGCATTTCTTCGCGGGACGCTTGATCTCGACGCGGCTCACCGAAGCCTGCGCGAGCTTTTTCTTCAGGAACTCGCGCACTTTGAGGTCGGCGTGCAGATTTTCGGCATACGCACGCTTGCTCGCGAACCACTTGGAGTTCCAGTCGGAGGCGATGCCCAGACGGAAGCCTACCGGATTGACTTTCTGGCCCATGATTTTGTCCTTACTCGTCCGCCACTGTCAGGCTGATGTGGCTGGTACGTTTCAGAATGCGTGCGCCGCGGCCCTTGGCGCGCGGCATCATGCGCTTCATGCGCGGACCGTCGTCCACGCACACGCGTTTGACCTTCAATGCGTCAATGTCTGCGCCATTGTTGTGCTCGGCGTTGGCGATGGCTGATTCCAGCACCTTCTTCAGCAACAACGCGGCGCGGCGCGGGCTGAATTCCAGAATCTTCAACGCCTGCCCCACCGGCTGGCCACGAATCTGGTCGGCCACCAACCGCGCCTTGTACGGCGTGACACGCGCGAATTTATGTGTTGCTTCTACCAGCACGGCTTGCGTCCTCAGGTCTTCGTTTCGGTGGTTTCGGCGGCAACCCTGCGCTCGCCGTGACCCTTGAACACGCGCGTGGCGGCGAATTCTCCCAACTTGTGGCCGACCATGTTCTCGCTCACCAGCACCGGCACATGCTGATGGCCGTTGTGCACCGCGATCGTCAGGCCCACCATTTCGGGAGTGACCATCGAGCGCCGCGACCAGGTCTTGATCGGCCGGCGATTGTTGTTCGCCACCGCCGCCTCGACCTTCTTGGCGAGGTGCGGATCAACGAACGGGCCTTTGCGAATCGAACGTGGCACAGTATTAACCTCTCATCACTTGCGCCGGCGCACGATCATGTTGTCGGTACGCTTGTTGTGGCGAGTCTTGTAGCCCTTGGTGGGCTGGCCCCAGGGCGACACCGGATGCGGGTTGCCCTGTCCCGACTTGCCCTCGCCGCCGCCGTGCGGATGATCAACCGGGTTCATCGCGAGGCCGCGCACCGTCGGACGGATGCCGCGCCAGCGGCGCGCGCCCGCCTTGCCATACTGGCGCAGGTTGTGTTCACCGTTGCCGACCTCGCCGACCGTGGCGCGGCAGTCAATGTGCACCTTGCGCATCTCGCCGGAACGCAGCCGCACGGTGGCGTGGGCGCCTTCGCGCGCCACCACCTGCACCGAGGCGCCGGCGCTGCGCGCGAGTTGCGCGCCCTTGCCGGGCTGTAACTCCACGCAGTGCACTTGGGTGCCGACCGGAATGTTCCTGAGCGGCAGCGCGTTGCCCGGCTTCACCGGCGCGTGGCTGCCGGCGAGAATTTCCTGGCCGCGCTCCACGCCCTTGGGCGCGATGATGTAGCGGCGCTCGCCATCCTTATATAGCACCAGCGCCAGATGCGCGGTGCGATTCGGATCGTATTCGATGCGTTCCACCCGGCCGCTGACGCCGTCCTTGTTACGCTTGAAATCGATCAGGCGGTAATGCTGCTTGTGGCCGCCGCCCTGGTGACGCGTGGTGATGCGGCCCATGTTGTTGCGCCCGCCGCGCCGGGTCTGACGCGCGAGCAGCGCTGCGTGCGGCCCGCCCTTGTGCAGGCCGGGAGTGCTGACCATGACCACGGCACGCCGGCCGGGCGAGGTAGGTCTGGCTTTTTTGACCGGCATAACTGCTACCGCCTCAGGCCTTATCGCCCATGAAATTGATGGAACTGCCCGGCGCCAGGCGCACGTAGGCTTTCTTCCAGTTGCTCTGCGTACCGGTGCGCTGACCGGTGCGCTTGGTCTTGCCGCGCACGTTCACAACCTGCACATCCACAACCTTGACGTCAAAAAGTTTTTCCACCGCGCGGCGCACGCGCGGCTTGTCGGCATCGCGGCGCACGCGGAACACCACCTGGTTGTGGACTTCGCCCACCTGCGTGGCTTTTTCCGACACGTGCGGCCCGAGCAGCACGCGCGTCACGGACTCATGCTTGAGCTTCATGCCAGCCACTCCTCAAGGCGGCGGACGGACGGCACGGTCAGCAACACCTTGTCGTAACCCACGAGACTCACCGGATCCAATCCCGTGACTTCACGCACCTCGACGTTCACGAGGTTGCGCGCCGCCAGATACAGCTTTTCGTCCACCTGCTCGGTGACGATCAGCACGTTGCTTTCCAGACCCAGCGCCTTGAGCTTGGTTACCAACTGCTTGGTCTTCGGCGCCTCGACGCCGAACTCCGGCAGCACCACCACGCGTTGCTGACGCACGAGCTCGGACAGGATCACGCGCATCGCGCCCTGATACATCTTGCGGTTGACCTTCTGGCTGAAGTCGCGCGGCACCGCTGCGAAGGTCTTGCCGCCGCCGCGCCACAAGGGACTCCGGATCGAGCCGGCGCGCGCCTGGCCCGAGCCTTTCTGCGCCCAAGGTTTCTTGCCGCCGCCGCGCACCATGCCGCGGGTCTTTTGCGCCTTGGTGCCGGCACGCCCGCCGGCCAGAACGGCGGTCACCACCTGATGCACCAGGGCTTCGTTGAATTCGCGCGCGAAAGTCGCGTCCGACAGCGTTATGGACTTCCCGCCCGCGTTGCTGTGCAGCTGCATTTCCATATTGCGCTCCTCAACCGCTCGCCACAGGGCGGATGATGAGGTTGCCGCCGTCCGAGCCGGGCACGGCACCTTTCACCAGCAGCAGATTCCTGTCGGCATCCACGCGCACCACCTCGAGATTGAGCGCAGTGCGGCGCGCATTGCCGAGATGTCCGGCCATGCGCTTGCCCGGGAACACGCGTCCCGGCGTCTGGCGCTGGCCGATGGAGCCGGGTGCACGGTGCGACAGCGAGTTGCCGTGGCTCGCATCGCCCATGGAGAAATGGTGACGCTTGATGGTGCCCTGGAAGCCTTTGCCGAGACTGGTGCCGGTCACCGACACCTTCTGGCCGGGCTTGAAAATATCCACCTTGATTTCGCCGCCGGGCTTCAGGTCCGCGCCTTCGTCGGCATCCAGCCGAAACTCGCCCGCCACGCGGCCCGCGCCGGTACCGGCCTTGGCGTAGTGGCCCGCGAGTGCCTTGGTAACGCGGCTCGCGCGGCGATTGCCGGCGGTTACCTGCACGGCACGATAGCCGTCGGTATCCGCGCTTTTCACCTGGGTGATGCGGTTGGGTTCGACTTCAATAACGGTCACCGGCACCGACACGCCGTCTTCGAGGAAAACGCGGGTCATGCCGCATTTGCGACCGATCAGGCCCAGAGCCATCTTGTAATCCTCATCCGGTGCCGACTGCGATTGGTCAGCAGGCCGTTAAACCACACGCGGCCCGATGGGTGTGACCCCACCGGGCCGCAGCGAGCCGGGAATTATACCAGCGTGTCCGGCCCTGCAACAGGGTCGGACGGCCTCAATTGACCTTGATGCGTACGTCCACGCCCGCCGGCAGATCCAGCTTCATCAGGGCATCCACGGTTTTGTCCGTGGGATTGATGATGTCCATGAGGCGCTTGTGCGTGCGGATTTCGTACTGGTCGCGGGCATCCTTGTCGACATGCGGCGATACCAGCAGGGTAAAGCGCTCCATCTTGACCGGCAGCGGAATCGGTCCCTTCACCTGGGCTCCGGTACGTTTGGCGGTGTCGACGATTTCCTTGGCCGACTTGTCAATCAGCCGGTAGTCATAGGCCTTGAGGCGGATACGGATGGTTTCGGTAGCCATGGCTGGATTACTCGATGATCTTCGCCACCACGCCGGCGCCGACGGTGCGGCCGCCCTCGCGGATGGCAAAGCGCAGTCCGTCCTCCATGGCGATCGGGCTGATCAGCGACACCACCATCTTGATGTTGTCCCCCGGCATGACCATCTCGACGCCCTTTGGCAGGTCCACACTACCGGTCACGTCCGTGGTGCGAAAGTAAAACTGCGGCCGGTAACCGTTGAAGAACGGGGTGTGCCGTCCGCCCTCTTCCTTGGTGAGCACGTACACTTCAGCCTCAAATTTGGTGTGCGGGGTGATGGAACCGGGCTTGGCCAAGACCTGCCCGCGCTCGACTTCCTCGCGCTTGGTGCCTCTCAAGAGCACGCCGATGTTGTCGCCCGCCTGCCCCTGGTCCAGGAGCTTCCTGAACATCTCCACCCCCGTCACTACGGTCTTGGTGGTCGCGCGCAGGCCAATGATCTCGATTTCATCGCCTACCTTGACGATGCCGCGCTCCACGCGTCCCGTGACCACGGTGCCGCGCCCGGAGATGGAGAACACGTCCTCCACCGGCATCAGAAACGCACCGTCAATCAGCCGCTTGGGCTCGGGTATCCAGGTATCCAGGGAGTCCACCAGCTTCTCGATGGACTTGATACCGATCTCCGAGGCATCCCCCTCCAGCGCCTTCAAGGCCGAGCCGACGATGATCGGGGTCTTGTCCCCGGGGAACTGGTAAACGGTCAGCAGATCCCGCACTTCCATCTCGACCAGCTGCAGCAGCTCCTGGTCGTCCACCATGTCGGCTTTGTTCATGTACACCACGATGTAGGGCACCCCCACCTGACGGGCCAACAAAATGTGCTCGCGGGTCTGCGGCATGGGGCCGTCGGCCGCCGATACCACCAGGATCGCCCCGTCCATCTGCGCCGCCCCGGTAATCATGTTCTTCACGTAATCGGCGTGTCCCGGACAGTCCACGTGCGCGTAGTGACGCTTGGCGCTCTCGTACTCCACGTGCGAGGTCGCGATCGTGATGCCGCGCGCCTTCTCCTCCGGTGCATTGTCAATCTGGTCGTAGGCCTTCGCCTCACCGCCAAATTTCTTCGACTGAATCACCGTCAACGCCGCCGTCAGCGTGGTCTTGCCGTGATCCACATGCCCAATCGTCCCCACGTTCACATGCGGCTTCTTGCGCTCGTACTTTGCCTTGGACACGGTTGCTACTCCTCG
>JBOIAZ010000086.1:0-6578 GCA_050739175.1 Gammaproteobacteria bacterium | reverse complement strand
TGATCGCCGTATGTGAAGACCACCGTTCTGATGATCGCGCGCCGCGCAACACGCTGGTTTCCATCGGCTTGGCTGACGGACGGCTTGCCACGCTGGCGCAGGGCCACGATTTTTACAGCTCGCCGGCCTTGAGTCCCGATGGCCGGCGGCTCGCGTGGCTATGCTGGAATGCGCCCCTCATGCCCTGGGACGGTTGCGAGTTGTGGCTTACCGAATCGAACGATGATGGCCTGCCTGCCGACGCGCATCACATCGCGGGCGGACCGCAGGAATCCGTGTTCCAGCCGCAGTTTGCACCGGACGGAACGCTGCATTTCATTTCCGACCGCGATGGATTCTGGAACATTTACAAACTAAACGCCGCTCCAACGATTGCTTCGTCATTCCCGCGAAGGCGGGAATCCAGTCAATCAAATGCCTGGACCCCCGCCTCCGCGGGGGTGACAAATACAGCGGGTGTTCGCCGGTACACCGCCGCTGACATGGCCGCCATCACGCGCAATCAGATGGATTACGGTTTCGCGCAATGGAACTTCGGCATGTCGGCTTACGGGTTTCTGGATGACGGCAGTCTGTGCGCTTCCCGCTTTAATCAGGGCCGTTCCGAACTGGCACACATTGGCGCAGACAGCACTGTGCAATCGGTAGAGCGCGCATGCGGCCAGATCGAACATGTGCACGCGCACGGCAAGCAGTGGGTCATGCTGGCTGCCAACAGCGCGCATCCGCCCGCGGTGATCTGGACGCGCGGCCAGCGTGAGCTGCGGCTCACGCAGAATGCGCAGCCGATTCCGGCGAGCCACGTGAGCGCCCCCGAGTTCGTGAGTTTCCCAACCACCGACAGCGAGACCGCATACTGCTGGTATTACCCGCCGCACAATCCGGACTACCGTGCGCCGCCGGGTGAGAAGCCGCCGCTGCTGGTGAAATGCCACGGCGGTCCGACAGCGATGAGCGGCAATGGCCAGGATCCGCGCGTGCAGTTCTGGACCAGCCGTGGTTTCGCAGTCGCGGATGTGAACTATCGCGGCAGCAGCGGCTTCGGCCGCGCCTACCGCGAAAGCCTGCACAGCCAATGGGGCATCAAGGATGCCGAGGATTGCATCGCTGCGGCGCGCCATTTGGCGGAACAGGGACGGGTGGACGGCCGGCGCCTCGCCATCAGCGGCAGCAGTGCCGGCGGATTCACCGCGCTCTGCGCCCTGGCGTTCCACGATATTTTTCACGCGGCTGCGGTGTATTACGGCATCAGCGAGCTCGAAAGCGCGATGCGCGACACCCACAAATTCGAGTCGCATTACGGCGACAGTCTGCTGGGTGCGTGGCCCGCCGCGCGCGAAACCTATCGTGCCCGTTCGCCCTTGTACGCGGCCGGGCGCATCCGCTGTCCGTTGATATTTTTCCAGGGCCTCGAAGACAAGGTGGTGCCGCCCGATCAGACGCAGCGCATGGTGCAGGCATTGCGCGCCAACCAGGTGCCGGTCGAGTACCTGGAGTTCGCCGAGGAAGGACACGGCTTCCGCCGCCGCGAGACGCTGCGGGTCACGCTCGAGGCGGAACTCGCGTTCTACGGCCGCGTGTTCGGCTTCACGCCTGCGGCAGGCTGAGGTGCGGAATGCGACACGCACGTTGGTTCCCGGTTCACTGCGCAGCCTGGCTGGTGCTGCTGACGGTGGGCGCGGGCGCGCATGCGGCCGCACCGCAGGTACAGATCCAGGTGCGGGGCGTGAGCGGTGAGCTGCTCAACAATGTGCTCGCCTATCTCAGCATCAATGCCTACAAGGACGCGCCCAACCTGAACGACGCGCTGGTGGAACAGATGAACTCGCGTGCGCCGGCCGAAATCCAGACCGCGCTGCAGCCTTTCGGCTATTACCAGGTGCAGGTCACGAGCGATCTCAAGGAAACCGACAACGGCTGGAGCGTCATATATACGGTCAATCCCGGCGCTCCGGTGACATTGCGGCACGTGGACGTGACGCTCAGCGGTCCGGGCAAGAACGATGCGGCGTTCACCAAATATCTGGCCGCACTGGAGCTCAAACCCGGCGCCCAGCTGAACCAGCCGCTCTATACCCAGGTGAAGCAGCGGCTGCTGGATATCGCCACGCATCATGGCTATCTCGATGCCAGGTTCGAGACCAGCGTGCTGCGCGTGGATCCCGCGGAACACTGGGCCGATGTCGAACTGCATCTCGACACCGGCGAGCAGTACTACTTCGGCGCGGTCACGTTCGAGCAGGACTTCATGAATCCGAAATTCCTGGCGCAATACGTGACTTTCAAGCCGGGCGACCCCTATGACGGTGGCAAGCTGCTGGCGCTGGAGTACGCGCTCAACGATTCCAGCTACTTCGACCTCGTGCAGGTGCAGCCGCAGCGCAACGCCGCCGGCCCCGCGCGGCGCATCCCGGTGGTGATCACGCTCAGTCCGCGCAAGCGCAACAAGTACGTGCTGGGCCTGGGTTACGGTACCGACACCGGACCGCGCATGACGCTCGGCTGGGAAAACCGCCGCCTCAACGCCGAGGGTCACAAGTTTTCGGTGCTCGGGCAGTATTCGCACGTGCTGGCGAGCACGCAGGTGAGCTACACCGTGCCCACGCCCGACGGCCCGACGCTGGCGTACAGTGTGGCCAACGTGCGCCAGATCCTCGGCAGCGGCGTGGCCTACACCACCGCGCTCGGCGTGAACCGCCTCACCACCCTCAACGAATGGTCCTGGAACCAGTATGTGCAACTGTCCCACAACCGCAGCGATTACGCGGCCGGCCCCAGCAGCATCAGCACCCTGTTGCTGCCGGGCAGCTCGTTCGCGCGCGTGGTGGCCGACGATCCGGTGTATCCCACGCACGGCTACCGCCTGTCGCTGGATTTGCGCGGCGCGAGCCAGGCACTGGGTTCCAGCACCAGCTTCCTGCGCGCCGACCTGAATGCCAAGCTGATCTTCACGGTTGCGCCGCGCACGCGCCTGCTGCTGCGCGGGGAAGTGGGTGCCACCGCTACCAACAATTTTGCCGCGCTGCCGCTGTCGCAGCGCTTCTTCACCGGCGGCGACATGACGGTGCGCGGCTATGCTTTCAATTCCATCGGCCCGACCGATCAATACGGCAACGTCATCGGCGGCAAGGATATGCTGATCGGCAGCGTGGAGATGGACCACATGCTGGGGCCGGTGTTCGGCGTGGCGGCCTTCGTGGATGCCGGCAACGTGTTCAATTCCTTCAACACCTCGCTGGAGAAAGGCGTGGGTGTGGGGCTGCGCTGGCGCACGCCCGTGGGCATAGTGCGCCTTGACTTCGCCCATCCGGTGAAGCGCCCCGACCTCGGCTGGTACCGCATCCACATCAGCATCGGGACGGACCTGTGATCAAGCGCATCGTGGCCGGCGCCATCGCCGCGTGCATTCTGCTGATCGCGGGCACGGCGCTGTTCGCCCTGCACAGTGAAACCGTGCTGCGCTGGAGCGTGGCGCAGATTGTCGCGCGTTACCCCGGCCAGCTCAGCGTCGGGACGGTGCGGGGTTCGCTCTCCGGGCCGATCACGCTCGGTGACATACAAGTGCACGCACCTGCGTTCGACGCCGAAATCCGCAACCTGAGCATGGATTGGCGGATTACGGCCTTACTGGCGCGCCGCCTGAATATCGCGCGCCTGGATTTGGACGCGGTGCAAATTACGCTCAAGTCCGGCACAGGCGCGACGCATCGGCGTTGGCTGCGCCCGCAGCCGCCGCACCTCCCGGTGGCGGTCAACGTGCAGCAGCTCACGCTGCAGGATCTGCAGATCGAGGCGCCCGGTCTGACCCAGCCGCTGCGCGTGGCTCAGGCCCGGCTTGCAGCGCGGCTCGACAACCGCGCCTGGTCGGTGAGCGGACTGCAGGCGAGCGGTGCGCAAGTGCAGGTAACCGGTCACGGTGACTGGCAATTCCAGCCCGGCGAGCACAGCCACGGGCAATTGCAGTGGCGTGTGCATCTGCCGCCTTGGCCGGCATTCGCGGGTGAGGCGAGCCTGGCGGGCGACGAGCAGCTGTTGCGCCTCAATGGATCGTTGAGCGCGCCGTTCCCGCTGCAACTGGCGGCGCAAGTCCATGCGCTGTTCACGGCGCCGTCCTGGGACGGCACACTGGAATTCCGCGCTCTCGATCCCCGGCAGCTGCGCGGCGACTGGCCGCAACTCGCGGCGCGGGGAGCGCTGCGGCTGCAGGGCGATCCGCACGCCACGCTGCTCACCGGCGACATCAACGCGCGCGAACCCGTCTATGGCCTGTGGCAAAGCCACGTGGATTTGAAGTGGGCGCACCGCGTGCTCGATATCCGCAGCCTGAATCTGGCACGCGCGCAGACCAAGACGCGCTTCGCGCTTGCCGGCCAGGTGCGCTACGCGGAGGGCCGATGGCAGCCGGTCGTGCACGGCGAATGGCAGGCGCTGCCGCTGCCCCTGACCGGCAAGCCGTGGTTCACGTCGCCGCGCGGCAAATTGGATTTGACTACCCAAGCGCACAAGGTGCTGTTGAGTCTCAACGGCGCGCTCAACAACGGCGGCGAATTCAAGGCGCAAGGCAGCGTTCATTTGGTGACGCCGCACGCCTGGCAACTGACGGCGAGTGCGCGGAAATTCCAACTCACACTGACCCACTTCAATCAGGGCAAGCCGCTGCCGCCCATGGACTTGCAATTCCAGGGGCACGGTGACGCCTCCGCCACGGTTGTAGACCGCTTCAACGCCGCCTGGCTCGGTGGCCGGATACAGGCGCAGGGTCGCGTGCCACACGCAAGCCGTCAAACCTGGCAATTCACCGTCGCAGCGCAACAACTCGATCCCGCAGCTCTGTACCCGCAGTTTCCGGGTGCGCTCAACTTCAACGCACGGCTCTCGGGACGGCTGGCGCCGGGTGCGAGCTGGAATGTGCAGGTACTGCGCCTGGATGGCGAATTGCGCGGCGTGTCGGTACTCGCCTCCGGCAGCGTGAGTCACCGCACGGGCGTATGGCAGTTCCAGCGCTTGCAGGTGCAATCCGGGAAAAACCGGGTGCAGCTTGACGGCGAGTACGGGCGGCGTGCGCAACTTGCCTGGACGCTGGACGCCCCGGACCTTGGGTCGCTCTGGCCCGGCATTCACGGGGATTTGCACAGCAGCGGGCAGGCGGATTTTTCCGGCAGTGTTCCGCAGCTGAGCTTCAAGCTCCAGGGCAGCAATCTGCAGTACGCGGACAACGGCGTGCAGACTTTGGAGATGCAGGCAAACCTCGCGGGCGCGGCATCGACGAGCAGCGCAAGTGTGCGGCTTGCGGGCGCGCAGATCGGCAAGCTCAGGATTGATTCCGCCGACGGCGAAGCCACGGGTTCACCCGGCAGTCACAAGCTGCAACTCACAGTCACTTCGGCCATCGGCAATATCCAGATCGCCGGCGCCGGCGCCTACGCCCGGCACGTCTGGCAAGGTGATCTCACCGAGGTCAGGCTGTCACCGCGCGGTGCCGGGGAATGGAAGAACTCGAAGCCCTGGCAGCCGCGCATCACTGCGGCATACTTCAGCCTGCCGCAAGCCTGCGTAACACAGGCCGGCGCCGGCACCTGCCTGCAGGCCGAGTGGCAACCCGGGCGCTGGGAGGCGGACGCGCTCATCACTGCGGTGCCGATTGCGGATCTGCAGGCTTTGCTGCCGCATGGGCTCGCTTACCAGGGCAGTTTCGGCAGCCACCTGCATATTCAGGACATCGCCGGCCAGCGCACGCTGGCACTCGACGCCACCTTGTCGCCGGGTGCGATCCGCAATGTCATCAATCGCCGCGAGGTGACGCTGCTGGCGTTCACTTCCGGCAACGTCAAGCTGCAATCCAGCGATGAACAGACCACGGGGGAACTCAACTGGTCATTGGCGGACGGCGGTTATCTGAACATGCACTCGCGCATCGCGCACGCGCCCGGCTACGCGCTGAGCGGCAACATCCGGGGAGAGTTGCGCGATTTCCAGCTGATTCCCGCGCTGGTGCCGGCGGTCGGCGCGGTCAACGGCAAACTTGGCGTCAATCTGGTGCTGAGCGGCACGCCCTCGGATCCGTTGTTTGACGGCAGCGCGGTACTCACCGACGGCGAGTTGAACGTGCCGCGCTACGGCCTGCACATCACCGACATCCTGCTCAAGCTCCAGGGCGGTGGCAGCCACTTGACGCTCGATGGCAGCGCACATTCCGGCAATGGCAGTCTTGCCTGGACAAGCAGCGCCACGCGCAGCGCCAACCACTGGCAGGCGCAGGGCAGACTGACGGGGGAAAATTTCAGCGCGGTGAGCACGCCGGAAGCGCAGGTGGCGGTGTCGCCGGCACTGAATGTCAAGCTCGACAATTACGATGTCTGGCTCGATGGCGACGTGACTATCGCGCACGCCAACATCCGGCCGCGCGATCTCAGCCAGACCGCGAGCGTGTCGCCCGACCAGCTGATCGTGGGCGCGAAAACCCGGCCGCCGGGCAAGTGGCAGGTGCACGCCAAGGTCAACGCCATCATGGGGCCGGATGTGCAGTTCAACGGTTTCGGCCTGAGCGGCCGCGTTACCGGCAGCGTACAGGCGGTGGA
>JBOIAZ010000085.1:0-6054 GCA_050739175.1 Gammaproteobacteria bacterium | reverse complement strand
ACAGGTGTATCGCGTGCTGCACGAGCACCTGCCGCCGCGCGTGGCGGTTGAAGCGCTAATGGCGCGCGCCTTGAAATCGGAACTTTGAACCATCTCATCGGTACCGGCGCGTTTCAGCGATGGCGGGCGGCGCATGGCAGGTGACGGCAATCGCGTCAGGCAGAACGTCGGCTAGGCAGCGCGCCTGCTCCTTATGACTAAGCTCAATTCACCCGCCCCCAGCGAAGTTCCCCTGCCGCCAAGCCTCATACACCAGCACCGCCACAGCGTTTGAGAGATTAAGGCTGCGGTTGTTCGGCCGCATGGGGATGCGCAGTACCTGTTCCGGCGGCAATGAATCGAGCAGGTTCTGCGGCAGACCGCGGGTTTCCGGCCCAAACAGGAAAGCGTCGCCATGCTTGTATTGCACGTCCGTATAACGTTGTCGGCCGCGGGTGGATACGGCGAACACGCGCGCCGGCGCTGCATCCTTCATGAAACTTTCCAGGTCTGCGTGCTCATGCACGTTCGCCATCTCGCGATAGTCCAAGCCGGCGCGTTTGACGCGGGCTGCGGTGATCTCGAATCCCAGCGGATGAATCAGGTGCAAGCTGGCGCCCGTGTTGGCACACAAGCGTATGATATTGCCGGTGTTCGGCGGGATTTCGGGCTGATACAAAACCACATGCAACATGGACAACCAGTCCCCGGGGCCGCGGGCCATGATGCCACGCTGCCCGCGTCACTGCAGGTGGAATTCTGCGGACTGAAGTTCAACTCACCTCTGGTGCTGCTGTCCGGCTGTGTGGGCTTCGGCGAAGAATATACGCGCGTGGCGGGCTTCTCCAACCGCGACGCCGGCGCGGTGTGTCTGAAGGGCACCACGCTCAAGCCGCGGCTCGGCAACCCGCCGCACCGCCTGTGTGAAACCCCGTCCGGGCTGCTGAACGCCATCGGCCTGCAGAATCCCGGCGTGGATCACGTGGTCAACAAGATACTGCCGGGGCTGGACTTCGGCGAGACGCGGTTCATCGCCAACGTTGCGGGTTCAACCGTGGAGGAATACGCAGAGGTCACGCGCCGTTTCGACGACTCGCCGATTGACGCCATCGAGATCAACATCTCCTGCCCGAACGTGAAAGAAGGCGGCGTACAGTTCGGCAACGACCCGGAGATGTCCGCGCGCGTGGTGGCCGCCTGCCGCAGGGTCACGAAAAAACCGCTGATCACCAAGCTTTCACCCAACCAGACCGATATCGCGGAAAATGCGCGCCGTTGCCTCGAGGCCGGTACCGATGCGTTTGCCGCCATCAACACCTTCGCGGGCATGGCGATCGATCCGGAGACCCGCAAACCGACGCTCGGGAACTTCCAGGGCGGCCTGTCCGGGCCGGCCATCAAGCCACTGGCGCTCCTCAAGGTGCAGCAGGTTTATCAGGTTGCCCAGCCGCACGGAGTGCCAATCATCGGCCAGGGCGGTGTCGCCACGGTACGCGACGCGCTGGAGTTCCTCATTGCCGGGGCGTCGGCGGTGGGTGTGGGCACGGCGCTGTTCTATGACCCGTTGATGTGCAAGAAAATCAATGCCGGCATGGCCGAATACCTTGAGTTGCACGGGCTCAGAAGCGTGGCCGGGCTTGTGGGAAACCTGGATACGGGAGGGGGCACGATAAAATCCTGTGCCTCGGGTTAAATAACTTTCGTAACATATTGATTTATAAATAATTAAAACAAAATATATTCCTTGACATATAACTTTTACCTCTGTAGAAAGTGCACCCTAACGCGTCGCGTTATTGCTGCATGATGAAGCAAAAGTGACGCTCAGCGTCACTTTTGGGGCGCAGGAACACCACCCAGATCGCTGGACAGGGCTTAAGTACCGCGTATCACGGGCTTTGGCACGGGGGTTGCATCGAATAGGTTAGGAGGAATTCTGAGAGCCGCCGGGGTTTCACCGGAGATTGTCTCAGGGATACCTGCAGCGCAGCCGCCCGGTTCCTGGACCAGCCGAAACGAGCAGCGGCATGTGAATTTTGGCAATTATTAACTGATGGAGAACTGTCATGTTTAAGCACTTGCGTACTCTCGTGATCACCGGCGCGGCCGCTCTGCCTTTGGCGATCGCCGCAATTCCGGCCCACGCCGGCACGGCGACTAATACATTCGCTGTCACCGCCACGGTGGTGAATTCCTGCGCGATCAATTCTGCGGGAGCGTTGGCATTCGGGAATTACGATCCCACCAGCGCCGTTAATACCACCGGCAGCAGCACCATCAACGTCAACTGCACCAAGGGTGACGTGTACACCATCGCGCTCAATTACGGCGCGAACGGTGGCAGCGCGGCCAACCGCATCATGACGGACGGTGCCGGCAATAATCTCACCTACAACCTGTACACCAACAACGTTTACACCTTGGTGTGGAACAGCACCTGCGGTGGCGCCAACAACTGCGACGGCGGCACCGGCGCGGGTCCGGGTGTTGGAAATCAGCAAACCTATACGGTGTACGGTCAGATCGGGGCTGGCCAGAACGTGCCCGCCGGCAGCTATTCTGACACCATCACGCTGACGGTGACGTTCTAAGTACAGCGTGAACGGCTGATGAGGTAGCCATGCGCAAGTTGCTCTTCCTGGTAATAGTGCTGCTCGCGCCCTTCGGGGCGCGAGCCGCTTCTTTCCAGGTCAATCCCATCCGCGTGACGCTGTCCGCCGCGCAGGCGACAAATGTATTACGGGTGACCAACGCGAGCGATACCCCGACAGTGGTACAAATTGAAATCGTGGCATGGTCGCAGGAAAACAACGCGGACGTATACACCCCGAGCCGCGCGCTCCTGGCCACGCCGCCGATTTTTACCGTGGCCGCAGGCAGCCAGCAGATAGTACGTCTGGGCATGCGCAGTGCGCCCGACGCCAAACAGGAAACCTGCTACCGGTTGTTCCTCAGCGAAGTGCCGCCGGCTCCTCGGCCAGGGTTCCGCGGCGTTCAAATCGCGCTGCGCGTCGGCATCCCGGTATTCGTGGGGCCAGCGATGGCCACCGCCCCCGCCTTGCGATGGTCAGCGCGGCGCCTGTCAGCCGATGAGCTGGAAATCACCGCGCTCAACAATGGTACGGCACACGCGGAAATTCTCAAGCTGACGGTGAACGCTCCGGACCGGAGCGCGCCGCTGTTGCAGAAGTTCGGCGGCTACGTGTTGCCGGGCGCACAACGTGCCTGGACCTTCAAACTCGCAGCGCCGCTGGCCGCGAAGGCTCCGCTGGAGATCAGCGCGGATACCGACCAGGGTAGCTTCCATGCACAAGTCATCCCCGGAGCGTAAGGCGGCTGTCCGCATAGGGCGCTTCGTTTCCAAAATCGAGTTTTCCGCAGACCTCCGCCACGGCCCACAGCCGGCCGTAACGGCTTGAGCCATGGCCGGGGGCATTTCCGGCCGCAAGGGCCTACTGAGGTTGGGACTGAGCCTCGCGCTGGCCGCCGCGATTGTCATCGTGCTGCTGTCACTGCACCGCTGCTCGCAACATCCGGCAACTGGCAAGACCGCTACGGCCGAAACACCTGCGGCGATGACGGCCCCGCCGATCGCCCATACGCCACTAACTTCACCGGCGAATACTCGGGCATCCACAAACCGGCGCACTTTGCCGCGGCCGGCACGCAACTCGCGCTACGTTACCGGAACTGAGCGTTCGTCAGCACCCGTCACTTTCGCGCAGGCCAGCGCCTCCAGCGCAGCCCCGGCGGCCGCGGCCTCAGCAACCGCACACAAAAGCAGTGCCGCGCCCGTAGCGAACAGCTCATCCCCAGCGGCGGCCAGCGCGCCGATGGAACTGCTGCTGGAAGTGCATCTCAACCAGCAGCCCTGGCACGAGACCGACATGCTGCTCGGCTTCGGCACTACGCCGGACAAAAACCTGTATGCCAAAGGCACGGACCTGGAACGCTGGCACCTGCGCCTGCCTGCGGTCCAGCCGTATTTATACCAAGGCGATAAATTCTATCCGCTGGATGCGATTCCCGGCCTGACCTATCACGTGGATGCGGCTACTGAGAGCCTGTGGATCACGGCGCCGCCGGACGCGTTTACAGGTTCGGTAGTGGACGGCCTGTTCCCGCAGAACCCGCAGCCGCAGCACACACCGCTGGGCGGATTTCTCAATTACGACTTCCTCGGCAGCCGTAGCTCCGGCCTGACCGCGGTCAACGGCCTGCTTGAAGCCGGGATTTTCAACGACTGGGGCGTGGGCACCTCGAGCTTTGTCGGCCAGGACATCACCCATGCACACAGCCACTGGACCCGGCTCGACACGACTTGGACGCACGACAATCCCGACAGCATGACCACGCTGCAGCTCGGCGACAGCATTACCAATGGCGGAATGACCGGCCTCCCGGTACGCCTCGGCGGCGTGCAATACGGCACCAATTTCGCCACCCGTCCGTACTTCATCACTTTCCCGCTGCCGGTGATCGGCGGCCAGGCGGCGCTGCCTTCAACCGTGCAGCTGTATGTCAACGGCGTGCTCAAGAAATCCCAGCAGGTGCCACCCGGCCCGTTCTCGGTGCCGGCGGTACCGGTGGTCACCGGGCCGGGCACGGCCACGCTGGTGGTGCGCGACCTGCTGGGCCGCGAGCAAGTGATTAGCGAATCGTTTTACGCGAGTTCCAATCTGCTGAAATCGGGGCTTGACGACTATGCTTTTTCCATGGGCAAACTGCGCGAGAACTACGGACTGGATAGCAACGACTACGGCCCGTTCGCCGCCACCGGTCTGTTCCGCCACGGTTTCAGCGACGTGTTCACCGGCGAGCTGCGCGCCGAGAGTTCCACCGGCCTGCAGGATGCCAGCGTCGGCGCCACCTGGGCGGCGCCCACGGCGGGCATATTCAATGCCGCATTCGCGGCGAGCCACAGTGCACTCGGCTCGGGTGTGCTGGGGCTGATCGGTTACCAATGGCAGGGCGAAACCTTCAACGCCGGCCTGAATACCCAGTTGGCCAGCCCGCGCTTCACCGAGCTGGGCTACACCGGCCTGCCGGCGCCACGCAAACAAATCACGGCCAGCGTCGGCGCCTTCATGGGCCGGGCGGGATCCGCATCGCTCGCGTATCTGGACCAAAGCTCGCCGCTGTTCGGCCATACGCGCCTTTTGACCGCAAGCTACAGCGTGAACGTCGGTAACAGCGGCTTTTTCAGCGCCAGCGCTTTCCACACGCTCACCGCGAGCAGCAACGGCGTGATCCTGATGTTCACGCTGCCGTTCGGCGAGCGCAGCAACGTGAGCTTTGGTGTGCAACGCCAGAACAATGTGGACCAAGGCTTCGCGCAGGTGCAGAAAAGCCTGCCGGCCGGCACGGGCAGCGGCTATCGCGTGAGCACGCAAGTGGGCCCGGACGCGCTTAACCAGGCGGAATACGATTACCAGAATGACGTCGGCACCTATCGCGTGGGCGCGCTCAACGGCGGCGGCCAGACCAGTTATCAGGGCGAGGCCAGCGGCGGCTTGGCGTTCATCGGCGGCGGCGTATTCCCCACGCGCCAGATCAACGGTGCTTTCGGGCTGGTGGAGGTGCCGGGCATCTCCAACGTCACGGTATATGCGGACAACCAGCCGGTGGGCGTCACCGACAAAAACGGCGACGCACTGGTCCCGAGCATGCGCCCCTACCAGAACAACCCCGTGAGCCTCGACGCGCAGAGCATTCCGCTAAGTGCCCAAGTAAATACGCTGCAACTGAACGCCGTGCCGCGCTTCAACAGCGGCGTGATCATGAGATTCCCCATTACTTCGACGCGCGGCGCCACGCTCACCATCAAGCTCGAGGACGGCAAACCGTTACCGGCGGGCGCGAACGTACAAATCCTGGGCCAAACCCAGAATTTCCCCGTGGGCCTTGATGGCGAGGTGTATGTCACCGGCCTCGCGGCGCACAATACGCTGCGCGCGAGCTGGAACGGTCAGAGTTGCGAGATCAGCGCAAACCTGCCGAATACCCCAGACCCGCTGCCGGATTTGGGGGCCTTCGTGTGCCGAGGAATCAAGCCATGAAACACAGTCAACCGGA
>JBOIAZ010000084.1:0-8028 GCA_050739175.1 Gammaproteobacteria bacterium | reverse complement strand
CGGTATTTCCCCTCGGCTGCCTGTTGCTGGTCTGTGCGTTTGCATCGCAGGCAAATGCCGCCGTTTGCAACACCCCCAGCGAACAGGCAGCAGCCGGCAATTGGTTCCGGCAGATCAACATGGCGTGGGAGCATCTGGACGCAGCGGCAGCCACCGCCATGTTCACGCAGAGTGCGGAATATGTGGACGATCCTTTCTCACCGCCGCTGCGTGGGGAACAGGCGATACGCGCGTACTGGGACGACGTGGCGCGCGGCCAACGCGATGTGCACACGAGTTACGAGGTATTGAGCGCCTGCGGCGACCAGAGCATCGTGCACTGGCAGGCCAGTTTCGTGCGCGTTCCGTCCGGTCAGAAAGTCTGGCTGGACGGCATCGCGGAGGTCACGCTTGACCGGCGTGGAAAGTGTATGCGGTTTCGTGAATGGTGGAACCGGGATCAGAAATGATTTTCACGTAATGAGATAGCCGCATCTTTGCGGTTATTTGCTTCCCCCGGCAAGACGCGCGAGCTTGCGCAACGCGGTGACATCACGCGCGGCAAACAGCGTCGCGGCAATCAGGGGCGGCAGAATCACCAGCCATATTGACGCGTAGTCGTTGCCTTTGCCGATATAACCCAGCGGTATGAGCACCAGCATGCCGATGATTCCAGGTAGCAGCCAGTGCTTGCCTATCGCCCGGGCCACAAAACTTTTCCAGGGCGTCAATAATGCCGTGCCGGCTGCCCACCAGCCAAACCACGCCACGAATAACAGCCCATTGCGGATTCCATCAAGTGCCTGCGCCGCAAAAAACACCGCGCTCGCAATTGCAACGGCGATCAACAACCAGCCCAGCAAATGCCGCCACCAGGCGATAGCCATGCTTGAACCGCCGGGCAGCACATCCCGATCCGCGGCACGGATGGCGCCCAGCACCCACACTGCGGACATCATGTAATACAGAAATCCCGCCAGGCAAATGATTGCCCGTAGCGGTATGGAAAGATGCAAATAACCGGCGATGGCGGCGCTGTCCGCGCCGTTGCCGCTGTAGTCAACCTGCTCAGTGGCCAGCATCAATTGCAAGCCGAGATAGGGGATGCCGAAGATCGCCCACCACGCAAAGAAATACCGCAGATGTCCCAGGATCACACGCCGTTTGGCGAGCGCGTAATAGACGACAAAGCCGAAGACCACGGTGAGCAGCGGTGCAATCCCGTTCATCAGTGCGAGCTGGGTCGGGCCGTATTGGTGTGCATCAATGCCCTTCGGCAAACCGGCACTCGTCAGGCCGGTGAAGACCGCGGGAATCCCGGCCAGCCGGCCGACCAGCAGATGCAGCGTTTCGTGCAACGTGATGATTGCGATGGTACTGGCGGCCACCAGCACCGCCCGCGTAATCAGGGTCAGTTTGCCGTCTATCAGCGCCGTGTGGCCTCGCAATGAAATTGCCTGCTGATTCATGTCATGCCTCTCGTTTCTCGATGCTCGCAAATGTGTTGAACGCATTTGGCAGGCAAGCAGCGGAAAGGTTCCAGGCAGACATTGTGGGCAATGTTGGTGGGGAGAATTATTGCGATGAATCAGATCAAACATGCGGTGAATTGACTGGAACACTCTCTCAAGGCCGAAGTCATAACTCCACCGGATTAAGCTGTATCCAACATCGCAATTCAGGGATATACCATGAATCTCAAAAACGTTTTTTGCCTTTCCGCAAGCTTCGCGATTGTGGCTGCTTTGCCGCTGATGTCCGCAAACGCGGGGCCTTCCGCTTCCTACTTCAAACCCCAACTCAAGCCGGGCGAAACCTACACCAATGTATTTTCCAAAACGATTTCCATAAAGGGAAAAGGATTCAAGGAAATCGTGTCCCGCATCAGCGGTTCGGCGAGCGATACTGTAGTGGACGCTAATCCGGATAATCCCGTTTTCCATGGCACTGATCGCTACGACGGTTTCGCGGAAGGTGCGAGCAAATATGAATTACGCGATGGCGGCAAAACCTATTGTTCCAAGGGCAAGTGCATTACCGATGCCGAATCCAGCGGACTTTCCTTCAATCCCCTGCTGTGGGGAACGCCGCCCCGCGACTTGAAACCCGGCATGATCTGGAAAACCACCATCGCCCAGTCCTGGGAGCTGGGTCCGCCCGGAACCGAAACGGTGCGCGTGGTCAGTCTCAATCCCGTCAACTACGTGGTAATGCTCGACCGGTGGGGCAACGGCAGCGGCGAGTCGGATTCCGAGGACGCGCACATGGCGCACATCACCGTCGGGGACCAAACCGCGGTGGCGACCATCGTGCCCGGGCCTTCCCGTTGGAGCGGGCAGACCGTTTTCCGGCACGGCATCATTTTGAGCGACGTGATCCTCATTGAGCGACCGGTCACGCTGGTATCGAAGCTGGGCAAGTTTGAGGGCGTAGAACGCGAATACACCTTGCTCAATGCCATGCCGGTTTCCGATTAACGCGGCAGAAGCATCGCCGTCATGAGTTTGTTCTGGAGTAACCGATGAACGTCAACCTGTGGTTTTCGTGCTTGCTTACGGTAAGCGCAATGGGATTCTGCGGCGCGGCGGTGGCGCGTTCCGATGCGAATATCGCGCGCAAAGAATTGATGGCCGCGATCAGCGCGATGGGCGGCGAGCAGGTGCTGACCTCGGTGCACAGCCTGGAGTTCGATGCCGTCGGTCATCGCAATATGCTGGAGCAATCGCTGCGGCCGGCCGGCCCCTGGTGGCAGGATTATTTCCAGATCTCGGAAATACGGGACTTCACCAGCCAGAGAGAACAGGTCAGCGCATCGCATCGCGGCTATTCCTCGCCCGACTGGTGGTTGCGGGAAAAGGGTTGGGATTCCGGCCCCGACTATCCCGCTTATGTGGTCGCCGATGGTGCAGTGGCAACGATCGTCAAGGACAAGTATTCGCGCGCGTCCGCTGCTTATCTGCAGGATGCCGAAGAGGATTTTGCCTTCGGGCCGGTCGCGCTGTTGCAGACGGCGCTGGCCACGCCCGATCTGCATGCGGAACGGGACGTGATCTTCCACGGATTCACGCACCACGTGGTGGCGTTTACTTGGAAAGGCTATCCGGTGCGCGTGTATCTCAACGGTTATACCGCTTTGCCGGAACAGGTCGAATGGACGCGTCCACGTCCCTATGACGTTTTCTGGAACGTATGGGGCGACGTGACCACGCGCATCGGTTACGGCATGTGGTCGCTGGAACCGGACGGGCTGCGCTATCCGCGCCAGTGGACCCGCTCACGCAATGGGCAGCCGGATTCGGATATGAGCATTACCTCGCTTACGATCCATCCGACGATTGATCAAGAATCGCTGAGCATTCCGGCGGACGTGCGCAAGGATTTCCTCGCCCACGTGCGCACAATTGACGAGATACCGCTCGGCATCCCGAGCCAGCCGGCCGTGGAAATCGAGCCCGGCGTGATCCACATTCCCGGCTACTGGAACGTGAACCTGATCCGCCAGCCGGACGGCATCGTGGTGCTGGAAGGCCCCATCTCGTCCGCATACTCGGTCAAGGTGCTCACCGAAGCGTACAAGCGATTCCCCACGCTGCCGGTGAAGGCCGTCATTACCACCTCCGATTCCTGGCCGCACATCGGCGGTCTGCGCGAATACGTGGCGCGTGGCATCCCCATTTATGCGCTGGACCTGGACAAACCCATCCTTGAGCGGCTGCTCAATTCGTCACACAAGTATCGTCCCGACGATCTGCAAGAACGTCCGCGTGCGCCAAGATGGCGGCTGATTTCCGGCAACACGATGCTGGGTTCCGGCCCCAACCGTCTGGAACTCATTCCTTACCGTACCGAGACCGGCGAGCGCCAGACCATGGTGTATTTCCCGCAATACAAACTGCTTTACACCAGCGACCTGTTTGCGCCGGATCAGGGCGACACCTGGTTCACGCCGGAATACCTGCTGGAAGTGCGCGAAGCTGTGACTCGTGAACACCTGGCGGTGGACAACATCTTCGGCATGCATTACGAGGTGACACCGTGGAAAACTGTGACCACGGCACTGGATGACTTCCTGTCTCCAGTGGCAGCCAAGATGTCGGCTGCGGAACCGGAACTAGCACTCGCGGCTGAATTGCAGCCGCTGGCGTTCTTCGAGGGACGCTGGAATTGCGCCGGCCGATTTGTGCAAAGCGGCAAACCCATCAGTTCGACCGAAACTTTCGCCCCGGATCTGGAAGGCCATTGGCTGAGTATGCGTCACGATGACCAGCCGCCGTTCAGCTTCCATGCGCTGGAGCTGTGGGGTTTCGACAAGACCGCCGGGCAATTCAGCGCTTATATTTTCGACAATTTCTCCGGCATCCGCCGCTTCATTTCGCCCGGCTGGGCGGATAACCGTCTCGTCTGGACCGATACGGCCTCCGTGGGCGGGGCCACGGACCGCTTCGTGTTCGAGCGCAAGGGTGCTGATGCGTATCAAGTCACGTATGCGGTAAGCCGGGACGGAAAGACCTGGGCGGATGTGGACACGCTGCAGTGTCAACGACACTGAAATTTCAAGGCCACAAACATAGAGCATGACAATGCACACTGAACCCGCCATCGGGACCATGAAATGGAGCAATTTGCTTTTGTTCGTTGTCGCCCTGGCGGCTTCCGTCATGACTGTGCATGCCGCTGCTCGCCCGGCAGTCACGAAGACTTCCTGCACGCTCTGCCTGTACGGACCGGACAACATGACTTTCGACGCGGCCGGGAATATCTATTTGGTGGACACGGACCATAACACCCGCTCCCGCGTGTTGAAACTTTCGCCTCAAGGAAAAGAACTTGCAGAATGGCACGTATTCCCTGTGGTACCCGGCCACGACAACGGCCCGAGCGGCATCGCGCTTGACCGGGCGGGCAACATCCTGGTGACGGATGCGCAGGGTGTTTTGAAGCTCTCGCCGAAGGGCGGGCTGCTTGCAACCATCGGCGCGGATCCGGGAATCTATGACGTTCAGGGTCATGTGGCGGTTGACCAGAAAGGCGACATCTACTTTGCGCAGGCCCAGAGGAATCTGATCCGTAAATTCTCGCCGGAGGGCAAGCTGCTCGCGCGCTGGCAACGCGACACGGGCCCCGGCCCGGATCAATGGAACCATCCGGAACAGGTTTCGCTGGCGCCCGACGGCAACCTCGTCGTGCAGGACTGGGGCAACCACCGCATGATGATTCTTTCGCCTTCGGGGCGCACGATTTCGACATTCGACGCCACCCGGAACGTTCCGCTCAAACTCGCATCCATTTCCAGTGCGTGTGTGGACCGCGAAGGGAAAATCTACGTGGCGGATTATCAGCTATACCGCATTCAGGAATTCGATTCGCACGGCAAGCTGCTCGCCACGATCGGAAACACACCCGGCAACATCCTGTTCAAGCAGGCCCCCAACAGCCTTGCCTGTAGCGGCGGTGGCGATCTGTATGCAACCGATGGCCTCAGCGTGGTCAAGTTTTCCAGGGAAGGTAAATTGCTGGCGCGCTGGCAATAGAAATTGAAATTTTGACAAGGGTGATCGAGATGCGCAGAAATATTATCTGCTGAGCAATCGAGGTTATGAGCCACATTTCACCCACGGATCCCTGCTTCATCCACCACATTGAGCGGATCAACGGCATCCGCCTGCACTTTGTAGAGGCCGGCAGCGGGCCGCTCGTCTTGCTGTGCCACGGCTGGCCGGAAATCTGGTATTCCTGGCGGTACCAGATGCTGGCGCTGGCCGCGGCGGGTTATCGGGCGGTCGCACCGGATATGCGGGGGTTCGGCTCAACCGAGGCCCCCGAGGCCGTGGAGGAATACGCGATGCTGCATGTGCTGGGCGACATGCTGCATCTGCTCGATCATTTGAAAAGCGACAAGGCCGTCATCGTCGGCCACGATTGGGGCGCCGTGGTCGCCTGGAATGCCTGCCTGTTGCGTCCGGATCGCTTCCGCGCGGTGATCGGCATGGCGGTGCCTTACTTGCCGCGCAGCTCCATGAGTTTCGTGCGGGCCATACGCGCGGCGGACGCGGACAACAACTTCGTCATCTATTTTCAGGAACCGGGCATCGCCGAGCGGGAACTGGAGGCGGACGTTGAATCCACTCTGCAGCGGTTTTACTACTCCGCTTCCGGCGATTTGCCTGACGGACGCCACTGGCAGCCCTCTATCCCGCCGGGCGGCGGTTTTCTGGACACGCTTTCCACTCCCGCCGGACCCCTGCGCTGGCTCAGCGAGGACGACTTGGCCGTTTACGTTGAGGCATTCCGCGCCAGCGGATTCCGGGGTGGGCTGAACTGGTACCGCAACATCGAGCGCAATTGGTTTTTGGGGTCGGTGCTGGTCGGTGCCGCAATCAACCAGCCGGCCATGTTCATTGCGGGCGACCACGACGCCTTTCTCGACGCGCCGTGGACCAAAGATGCGATCCAGCGGATGGCCCGGTACGTGCCGCATTTACGACCGCCAGTGATCCTGCCCGGCGGCCATTGGATAAACCAGGAACAGGCCGATACGGTAAGCAAGTTGTTGGTGAAGTTCCTTCACGAACTATCACCTCCGTAGCCATCGGGCGAAGCGTCATATCTCAACAGGTAACAGCGTGAACGGAGAATGTCCCATGCCTGATCTCAAGCAATTGATTTTGCCTTTCGTTTTCTTCGTCGGAACGGTTTCGACCGTTCCATGTCTGGCTGCGCCGACAGCGGCGAATAATAGCGAAAGCGCAAAACAGGTATTGCAGCGGGAACACCAATACTCCGCAGCGCTGCTGCACGGCGATGCCAACTTGCTGGCGTCCGTCCTGGCGGACAGCTTTGTGGACACCAGTGAAAGCGGCGTGCTGCGCGACAAACAGCAGCTTCTACGCAGCATTGCGCACCAGACTCCGCCGGCTTCCATCACTGAAACGGACAGAAAGATTCAGATCTACGGCGACACGGCCGTGGTAACAGTGAGATTCGATGTCAAAGGCATGGATCAGGGCAAGCCCTACGAGTTCGCCGGCCGCGCCACCGATGTCTGGATCAAGCGTGCCGGCAACTGGTATTGCGTGGCTGCCCATGCCAGCGCGATAAAATGATCTGTCAAGTAACGGAGGAATTCGCCATGAAATATTCATTTATGTTGTTGCGTCCGGTTTACGTCCCTGTGTTTCTGCTGTCGTTCGCACTGATGAGTTCTCAGTATGCGAATGCGGCGGAGGCCGGCACCCACCGCATTCCCGTGATGATTGTGGGTCTGTCTCACTTTGTCGCGCATGCGGACCTGCACAACTCGAAGTTCGTGGACGTCATGAGTCCGGAACACCAGAAACAGATCGAACAGGTGGTGCGGTACCTGGCCCGCTTCAAGCCAACGAAGGTGATGATCGAACAACCTTACGGCGATGCGAAAATCGTCCGGCAATATCAAGACTACTTGAAAGGAACATACAAGCTCGGGGCCAACGAGGTCTATCAGATCGGTTTCCGGCTGGCGGCCATGTCCGGGAACAAGAGCATTTATCCCACAGACACCAATACGGACTTTCCGTTTGATTATGACGATCTTGTGGCCTCGGCCAAACGCCACAATCAGTCCGAGATTCTGGCGGCCTCTGAAGCGCACATAGCGCCGCTCCTCAAGCGCAGTGATTATCTTGAACAACACGGCACTATTCCGGAGTTGCTGCGCTATATCAATACTCCGGAAGCTCTGGATATGAATGCATCCCTATATATGTATATGGACCGCGTCGGTGGCGGCAAGGATTACGCCGGCGCCGATCTGGTCGCGTACTGGTACGCCCGCAACCTGCACATCTACGCCAACATCATGCGATCAATCGATTCCCCCGACGACCGTGTCGCGGTTCTCATGGGGCAGGGTCACGTGCCGCAGCTCAAGGAATACGTTCGGCTCTCACCTGATCTGGAGCTGGTCGATCCGGAGCCCTATCTCAAGTGACTCCTGAAATGGCTCACGGTGAGTATCCGAAATTCACGCTCCTGCGTGAACTCAACCGCGTTTCGCGGCAAGGCGCAAGC
>JBOIAZ010000083.1:0-20135 GCA_050739175.1 Gammaproteobacteria bacterium | reverse complement strand
TGCGCGCGGATCTTCTCCACCACCTCCGGGTTAGCGAGGGTGGTGATGTCGCCGGGGTCGCGGCCCGCGGAGAGCGCGGCGAGCACGCGGCGCATGATCTTGCCGGAGCGCGTCTTGGGCATGTCCGGCACAATCCATACGCGCCGCGGCCGGGCAATGGAGCCGATCTCGGTCTCGATGGCCTTGGATACGCGCTGCGCGAGCGCTATGTTCGCTGCGACGCCGGGTTTGAGCGACACGTAGATTTCCGGCACCTTGCCTTTCACTTCGTCCGGCACCGGCACCACCGCGGCTTCGGCGATCTCCGGCACGGTCATGGCAGCGGATTCGATTTCCTTGGTGCCGAGGCGGTGGCTGGCCACCTTGATTACGTCGTCAATGCGGCCCAGCACGCGGATGTAACCGTCCGCGGCCTGCACCGCGCCGTCGCCGGGGAAATAGGGCCAGTCCTGCCAGTTTTTGCTGTTTTTGTTTTTGCAGTAGCGTTCGAAATAGGTTTTCACGTAACGGTCCGGGTCGCCCCAGATGGTCTGCATCAGCCCCGGCCAGGGATTGCGGATGCAGAGATTGCCGGCGCGGTTAGAGCCAGGTGGAATCTCGGCGCCGTTTTCGTCGTAGATCACCGGATGCACGCCGGGCAGCGCGGGTCCGGCGCTGCCGGCTTTCATGGCGCCGAGCGCGGGCAGCGTGGAGATCAGATGTCCGCCGGTTTCGGTCTGCCACCAGGTGTCCACCACCGCCGCCTTGCCCTTGCCGACGACGTTGTAAAACCAGCGCCAGCTTTCCGGCTCGATGGGTTCGCCCACCGTGCACATGAGTTTGAAGCGATGATTGTATTTCTTGGGCTCGTCCAGGCCTTCGCGGCGCAGCGCTCGGATGGCGGTGGGTGAGGTGTGAAAGATGTTCACACCCAGTTGTTCGGCGATGCGCCACGGCCGGCCGGCGTCGGGGTAATTGGGCACGCCCTCGTACATCACGGAGGAGGCGCCGAGCACCAGCGGTCCGTACACGATGTACGAATGACCCGTGGTCCAGCCAATGTCAGCCGTGCACCAGTACACGTCTTCGGGTTTGACATCGAGCACGTACTTCGAGGTGCCCGTGACCCAAGCCATGTAACCACCAATGGCGTGCAGGCAGCCCTTGGGTTTGTCGGTAGTGCCGCTGGAATACATGATGAACAAGCCGTCAGTCGCGGCGAGCCGCTCGGGCGCAACGCGCTGGCGGCGGTATTTCACCAGCACCTCGTTGACTGCATGGTCGCGGCCCGCGGCCATCGGGGTCGCGGCCGAGTGCTTGCCGGGATGGCGCTGCCATACCAGCACCTGGTCCACTTTCTGGCCCTGTTTTTGCGCCTCGGCCACGGCGATGTCGACCTTCTTCTTGTGGTCGAGCAGTTTGCCGGCGCGGTAGTAGGCGTCCATGGTAATGAGCACGCGGCTGCGCGAATCCACGATGCGGTCGGCGCAGGCCTTGCCGGAAAAACCGCTGAACACCTGCGAATGGATCACGCCCAGGCGCGCGCAGGCGAGCATGGTGATGACGGCTTCCGGAGCCATCGGCATGTGCAGCGTGGCGCGGTCGCCGCGTTTCAAATGGCAGAAATCGCGCAGCAGCGCTGCGAATTCGTTCACCCGCACCCACAGGTCTTGGTAGGTAATAGCGGCGATCGGTTCGCCCTCGGCGTCGGGCACGAAATACAGCGCCGCCTTGTTGCGGCGTTTCGCGAGGTGCCGGTCCACGCAGTTGTAGCAGGCATTGAGCTCCCCGCCCACGAACCACTTCCAGAACGGCGCCTGCGAGCCGTCGAAAGTCTGGGTCCAGTAACGGTCCCAGGAAAGCAGATCGGCGTATTCGCGGTAACATTCGGGAAAATTCTTCAGCGCCATGCGCTCGAACACCGCCGGGTCGCTCATGTTCGCCTGGCCGATGAATTCCGCGGGCGGCGGGATCAGCGGCTCCTCGCGCCAGCTCACGGCGATTTCCGCTTCGGAGAATTCGCTTTTCACATTCGTATTCATGACCTCATCTTGCCGCTTGGCAGGAATGTGCGCACGCCTTCCGTGGCGGCCGGCGGCGCGCATCGCACCCAAGAACAGCGAGGGCCCGATTCGGCCCCGCGTTCACCTGAGCTTGCCCGTGGTTTCCGGAAATTGAACTGGCACCTCAGCCGCCCATCCCGGCGGCGGCCATGGCCCGGCCTGTCAGGCGCGCGCTACCGTGTCGGTTAACGTTCCGCTTCCGGCGGCGGAATGCCAGTGTTCGATTCTTCCGAGAGTCGGCGCACGACGGCTGCAAGGTCCAGCGATTGGATCGAATCCACCACCATCTCGTAGCGGCCCTCTTCGCACAGCCCGCTGAGTCCGGCCCGCTCGTATCCTTCCTGCGCTGCGCGCAGACAGGCGGCGCGCACCGCCTCCGCGATGCGGCACTGTTCACGTTCCAATTCTTTCCGCTGCATAGGCAGAGCCACCGGTTCAAACCGTGCTGGCACTCCGGTCAACCGCGACGTACTCATCGAGCACATCGCGGTTTGATGGCGGGATACGATGCCGTATTCCCGGGCACCCGGTATCACTCGGTCTTGCCGAAATGCTCGATGTCCTCGGGCATCGCTTCGGTCGAGGCCACTGCGGCCTTGCCTTGCACCATGACGCGAATCTCCTCCACCACGTCCGCGTTTGCCAGCGTTGTGACGTCACCCGGTCCGCGCCCGTTCGAGATCGCGGCGAGCACGCGGCGCATGATCTTGCCGGACCTGGTCTTTGGCATGTCCGGCACGATGTGCACCTGGCGTGGTCGTGCGAACTTCCCGATCATGTCGTCACATGCCTTGATTATCTTGGCACTTACTTTGGCTGTGTCGTGCGAGCCGGGATGGAGGGAGATATAAATGTCGGGCACGCGGCCCTTGATCTCGTCCGCGACAGGTACCACCGCTGCCTCGGCCACTTCAGGTACGGTCAGACAAGCCGACTCGATTTCCTTGGTGCCCAGGCGGTGTCCGGAGACGTTGATGACGTCGTCAACGCGGCCGAGGATACGGTAGTAGCCGTCCGCGGCCTGCATCGCGCCATCGCCGGAGAGATACGGCCAATCGCGCCAATCCTTGCTCTGGGGATTCTTGCAGTAGCGCTTGTAATAGTTGTCCACGAAGCGCTGGTCGTCGCCCCAGACTGTCTGGATGATGCCCGGCCAGGGATTGCGGATGCACATGTTGCCGGCTTGACCGGAACCCTTGGGGACTTCCTTGCCGTTCTCGTCGTAGATGATCGGGTAGATCCCCGGCACAGGAGGTCCGGCACTGCCGGGCTTCATGGCATCGAGCGCGGGGATCGTGCTGCACAGGAATCCGCCGTTCTCGGTCTGCCACCAGGTATCCACAATCACGGCTTTGCCCTTGCCGATCTGCTTGTAATACCAACGCCAGGCTTCGGGTTCGATGGGCTCGCCGACGGTCGTCATGTGCTTGAAATTCTGATGGCACTTGCTCGGACCCTCGGTGTCAGCGCGGCGCAGCGCACGCACCGCGGTCGGCGAGGTGTGGAAAATGTTGACGCCCAGCCGCTCGGCAATTCGCCACGGCCGCCGCGCATCCGGATAGGTGGGCACGCCCTCATAAATTACGCTGGTCGCCGCCAGCGCGAGCGGGCCATAGACGATATAGGAATGCCCGGTGATCCAGCCGATATCCGCCATGCACCAGTAGGTATCCGCCGGGTGGATGTCCTGGATGTATTTGGAGGTGCCGGTGACGTAGGCGAGGTAGCCGCCCGTGCGGTGCTGGCAACCCTTGGGCTTGCCGGTGGTGCCGCTGGTATACATCAGGAACAGTGGCGCTTCCGCGTCCATTTGCACCGGCTCGACGCGCTTGCCCACGTACTGCTTCAGGATGTCGTTGGCGAAGACGTCGCGCCCCTCGACCATGGGGGTCGGCGAGCTGTACTTACCGGGATAACGCTGCCAGATCAGGACCTTGTCCACGTGCTGGCCGGCGGCTTCCGCCGTTTTCACCGCGATGTCGGCCTTCTCCTTGTGATCGACCAGCTTGCCGGAGCGCCAGTAGGCGTCCGCGGAAATGAGGACGCGGCTCCCGGAGTCCTGGATGCGTGAGCCACAGGCCTGACCGGAAAATCCGCCGAATACCTGCGAGTGAATGACGCCCAGTCGTGCACAGGCAAGCATGGTGACCGGCAGATCGAGCGTCATCGGCAGGTGCAAGGTCACGCGATCGCCTGCCTTCAGCCCGCAGTAGTCACGGAGCAACGCCGCCATTTCGTTGACCCGGATGTACAGCTCCTGATAGCTCAGCACGAACGGCGGGTCTTCCTCGACTTCAGAGATAAAGATGAGCGCCGCCTTGTTGCGATACTGCGCGAGGTGCCGGTCAACGCAGTTGTAGCAGACATTCAGTTTGCCGCCCGTGAACCATTTCCAGAACGGGGGTTTGCCGGCGTCAAGCACCTTGGTGTACGGCGTTGACCACGTCAACAGATCCGCGTATTCCTTGAAGCAGTCGGGGAAGTGCTTCTCCGAGAACCGCTCGCGGATGGCGGGATCGCGCACGTTCGCCTGTGCGATGAATTCCACCGGTGGCGGGATCAATGGCTCCTCACGCCAGTGCACCGCGATTTCAGCTTCGGAGAATTCCGTTTTCACATTGGCAGCCATGACTAGCCTCCTGTATCCCAGGAATTTTCACGCTAAACTATGCGACTTGCGCTGCATGCAGCGCTGCCGTTGAAAAACAGCGGGGGCCGTGCACGGCCCCCGCGCCTTTGCTTTGGTGTATCAACCGCCTATCGGCCCAAGCGGCAGGACCGTCCGCTTGAAGGTGCTGTTGGTGACGATCGCGAAACTCGTGTACATCGCGATGACACCGCAGAGCACACCCAGCCAGCCGCCGGCGAGGCTCAGCGACTTGATGCCGGCCAGCCCACCGATACCCAGCAGGAAGTAGGTAACCCACAGGGTGAGGAATATCCACCACAGGGCCCAGTTGAGCTTGAAGGTCCCGACCCACATGTACAGGGTGAAAAAGCCCCACAGGATCAGCGCAACGTTGATCCCGTTGCCGACACCAGACAAATCCAGTGACTTTATGCCGCCGAGCCAGAGCAGCAACGCGAACCATACCCAGAACGCACCGTACGAAATAAACGCGGTCATGCCGAACGTGTTGCCGGTTTTAGCTTCGAGCACCCCGGCCACGATTTGCATGAGGCCGCCATAGATGAAGGCCAGCGGCAGCACGACCTGCAGGCCACCGCTCGGTACCATGCCGGCGTTGACCAGGCTCAGCATGACGGTAGTGAGTCCGAAACATATCAGCCCCAATGCCGCCGGATTGGCCTGGGGATTAGCTTGTTCTGCCATTGAAATTTCCTCCCATAGTTATTGAGCGCCAAAGGTTATATGCCTAAGTGCCGTGCTCCGCAAGAGCCTGAATTGCCGCCGTACTTACGACAGGATCCGAGAGGTGCGTGCGCGAGTTGCCATATGTGATGAATCTCCGTTGTTTGCTCAATTAAAATAATCACTTAGCGGTGCTAGTTGCTGAGTCAGCTGAATTGTTATAGGTGGGTTGGTGTTGCCAAGTGCGTGTATGCGCTTGACAGCAAGAAGCGGCAGAGAGTAAAACACCTTGCATAATTTCCGGCTTTGACCGGCCCATCCGAACACTCAATCCGTTTGTGATTTCCCAGGGGAGAATCGCCATGAGCAAGAACAGCATCAAGACAGGCGTAATCTTCGCTTTGATCGCATCCTTGTTTTTTGCCACCGCAGTATTTGCTGATCCACCCGCAGGTAACACCAGTTCCGGTCCCACCATCAGCTTCCACGGTTTTATGAGCACCAGCTTCTTCTGGCAAAACCAGGACTTCACCTTCACCAACGGCCAAGCCGCCGAATGGCCGGTGACCAACACCGGCTCGAACCACAATCTCTCCGGTTTTGACGTGCGCAACACCCGTGCCTGGATCGACATTACCGGTGTCAGCCTCTCGAATGGCTGGACGGTGAGCGGACATCTGGAAGGCGATTTCTTCGGCGGCTTCAACGGCGCCGGCCCTTACAGTGCGCAGCAGGAAACCCCACGCCTGCGGCAAGCGTTCATCAAACTGTCCAACGCCGAAAGCGGCAGCAGCATCGTGATTGGCCAGCAATGGGATCTGTTGTTTCCCATAGATGTGATTCCGGAATCGCTGGCGCACATCGCGTTTCCGCTGGGCTTCGCCACCGGCATGATCGGCTGGCGTTTCCCCGGCGTGGTGTATTCACAGAACCTCGGCCAGCCGTCGGCGGATTCCATGGCGTGGCGGCTGGATTTGGGCGCGTTTTCCGGTTCCTGGAACGGGCCCGGCAGCAACACCAATTTCGATACCGCCGCGAACGTGGATTTCCGTCCGCAAATCGAGGCGCGCCTGCACGCACAGCAGGGCGACTGGCGTGGCTTCGTGGTCGGGCACTACAGTTCTGAAGACCTGAGTGGTGTCGGCGGAACCTCGCCCACCCCGATCACCGGTACGATCACTTCTTCGGCTCTGGAAATCGGCACCGGCTGGCATCCCGGCCCGTGGTCATTGGTGGCCGCCGCTTACACCGGCAAGGGTTTGGGCCAGGTTTTTGGGGCGCTTGCCCAGTTTGGCGACATCAGCGAGCACGGTGTTTACGCGCAGGGTGGCTACAAGTTCACACCCAGCTGGGGCCTGTATGTGTCGTATGCCACGGCGCATCCCAATGAAAGCGATGTGATCACCTGGATCGGCAATGGCGCCAGCGGCCTGCTGAAATCCCAGCAATACGCCGCAGACCTGATTTTCAGCGATGGCCCGTTCGGTTTTGGTGTGGAGTGGATGCATGCCAAACTGGACAGCACCACGGCCGCGACCGCGCCCGCCGTTACCACCACCAGCGGTAATCAGATCTCGCTGAGTGCCATTTATAAATTCTAGCTTGACAGTTCCGGCTTGATCGCGGGTGCCCTGAACGGGGCACCCGCACGGCCGCCGCTCAGGACGGTCACGGGTGCGGTTCTGCCGCGGTATGTCCAGTCGAGGAGGTTAGCCATGAAAAGATACTTGTCTCAATGTTGTGTGACGCTTGCCGCGCTGCTGCTGTCAGCGTCCGCGTTGGCGGCGGTTCCCCAGCCCACGCCCGTGCATTTCCCCTCCAAGTTTGGTTCCATGAACTTCCCGGCGAAATTCCCGGCGGGTACCACCCTCACTATTACCCAGTGGAGCCATTTCGTGCCGCGCTACGACAAGTGGTTTGACCCGTATGCGCAGGAATGGGGTAAGCAGAACAACGTCAAGGTTACGGTGCAGCACATCAATCTGGGCGATCTGGTTCCGACGCTGGCCGCCGCGGTTGCCGCCGGCAAGGGTGCGACCCTGTTCGAGATGGTGTCGCCGCCGGCTTCATTCATCCAGGGGTTGCAGAACCTGGATGCCGTAAACCATGCGGCGGAGCAGGCGTTCGGCAAGCAACAGGCGGTCTGCACCAGCCAAACCTTCCTGCCGATCAAGCACGAATGGTATGGCTATTGTCACGGCTGGGTGCCGGATCCGGGCGATTACCGCGTGTCGCTGTGGAAGGAGGCCGGCTATCCCACCGGTCCGCACACCTACGCCGATCTGTATGACGGTGGTGTGAAGATCTTTAAAAAGACCGGCATCCCGGTGGGCGTGGGCATGTCGCCGGAACTCGATTCCGAGTTCTACACGCGCTCGCTGATCTGGTCCTACGGCGGTGAGGTGTTCGACAAATGCGGTGACGTGGCGCTGGATTCGCCGCAGGTCGTGGCCGCGGTGGAATATCAGGCCAAACTGTTCAAGAACGCGGAGACTCCGGAGGTGTTTGCCTGGAATCCGGCCTCCAACAACCAGGGATTCGTCTCCGGTCAGCTTTCCTACATCCAGAACTCCATCTCGTTTTACCGCACGGCGCAGGCGTCGGCTCCGGCGAACGCTGAGGACACCGGATTCAGCCCTGGCCTCAAGGGTCCGGGCGGCCAGGTGCACCAGACCTCGCACGTGTGGTTTATCTACGTGATGCCGAAATACGTGACCAATGCCGAGCAGAAACGGGCAGCCGAGAAATTCCTGCTCGATCTCACCGCCAATTACAGTTGGGTGACCTACGAGAGCGAGCTGTACAACTTCCCGGCCTTCTCCAAGACCGTGCCGCAGCTGTTCGAGAAAGGCGGCTGGCTGGCGAATGATCCCTGGGGCTCGAAGCCTGCCGACAAGCTTGAAGTGCTGCGCAACGCCGCCACCTGGACAGCGTGGCCCGGCTGGCCCGGCTACGCCAATCCGGCGGTAAGCGAGGTGTACAACACGCACCTGCTCAGCACCATGATGGCGCAGGCCGCGCGCGGGGAGAAAACCCCGGAGCAGGCGGTCAAGGACACCGCTGCGCAGATCGCCAGCATCGTTGCCAAGTGGAAAAAGCTGGGATTTGTGGGATGCCCGGCCAAGTGAGGTATTGCGGAGCACGAGTCTGATGCATGGCGACGCTTGAACTGCGGGGCATAAAAAAACACTACGGTAACATCCACGCAGTAGACGGTGTTGACTTGGCGATCGCCGAGGGCGAGTTTCTCGCGATCCTCGGGCCGTCGGGGTGCGGCAAAAGCACCCTGATGCGCATGATCGCCGGACTCGAGATGCCGAGCGCCGGCGAGGTGCTGATCGGCGGCCAGCCGGTCACGCACCTGCCGCCACGCGCGCGCAATGTCTCCATGGTGTTCCAGAGCTACGCGCTGTATCCGCACATGGCAGTAGCGGAGAACATCGCGTTTCCGCTCAAGGCGCGCCATGTCGCGCGCGCCGAGCGCGAGGCCAAGGTGAAATGGGCGGCGGCGCTGCTCGGCATTGAGCCGCTGCTCAAGCGCCGTCCGGCGCGGCTCTCGGGCGGCGAAAAGCAGAAAGTCGCGCTGGCACGCGCGCTGGTGCGGGATCCCACCCTGTTCATCTTCGACGAGCCGCTGAGTTCGCTCGACGCCCAGGTGCGCGCCATGGCGCGCAGCGAGTTGCGTCAGTTGCACGAGCGTACCGGCATCACCACGGTGTACGTTACGCATGACCAGCTGGAGGCGCTCGGCATGGGCGACCGCATCGCCATCATGAAGAGCGGCCAAGTGCGGCAAGTCGGCACGCCGCAGCAGCTGTACGACCAGCCAGCGGACACTTTCGTGGCGGCGTTCCTCGGTACCCCGCCCATGAACCTGGTGGAACGCGACGGCCGCATCGTGGGTTTCCGGCCCGAATACCTGCGGCCGGTGTCGTCGGTCGCGCCCGGCGCGGACGCGCTGCGCTTGAGCGTGCACATCATGGAACTCGAATTCCTGGGAGCGGAATGGCAGGTGTACGGCCAGCTTGAGCATGGCGCGGCACCGCTAAAGCTGCTCGCCAGGGCGGCACCGACGGTGGCTGCCGGGCTGCGCGTCGGCGAAATGCGCGAGTTCGCAGTGGAACGCATGCACCTGCGGTTTTTCGATTCGGCCACCGGCCTGCGGGTCAACGATGGCGCGCGTTGAAGCCGCGGCGCGCGTCGGGGTGGGGGATCGCGAGAGCCTGCTCGGCGCGCTCATGTTGGCGCCGGCGCTGGTGTACATCGCCGCGCTCGTGGGGCTGCCGTTTTGCCTGGCCATCGCACTCAGCCTGTCGAGCGCCACCATCGGCAACCCCGGTATCCATCACTTCGTGGGGCTGGCGAATTTCATCAGTGTGGTGCATGAATCGGCTTTTCCGCTGGCGCTGCGCAACAGTGTGATTGTCACCGCCGCGACGCTCATCGTCACGTTGGTGCTGGCGACCGCGGAATCGGAATTGCTGGCGCACGATTTCCGCGGCAAATGGTTTTGGCAGATTTTGATCATTTTGCCTTGGGCCATGCCGGTGTCGCTGGCGGCGGTGAACTGGCTGTGGTTGCTGGATTCGGAGTTCAGTCCGGTGGACTGGATTCTGCGTCAGATCCACCTGCTCGGACCCGGCACGATCTGGGGTCCCGCGAACCACCTGTATTACTACGGCCGCGAGTGGCTGGGCCTGGGCTCGATCGTGACCATTAATGTGTGGCGGCTGCTGCCGCTCGCCACCATCATCGTGCTCGCCGGGCGCACCTCGATCCCGCGCGACATCTTCGAACAGGCGGAAGTGGACGGCGCGCGGTTTTTTCGCGTGCTGTTCCAGATCACGGTGCCGGCATTGCTTCCGATCCTGGTGGTCGCAGCGATGTTCACCGCGCTCCTGGTGTTCGGTGACATGACGGTGGTGGCGATCACCACCCGCGGCGGGCCGGGCTATGCGACCCAACTGCTGCCCTACTGGGCCTATCTCAAGGGTATCGAGGGCGGCGCACTCAGCGAGGGCGCAGCGATTGCGCTGTTCATGTTCCCGATCCTGCTGGCGGTCGCTATCCTGGCGCTGCGCATGGCGTACCGCGCGGAAACGCGCTAGCGGGAGGGCGCGATGACGCGGTGGTTACGCAAACTGGGGTTCTGGGCGGGGCTGGGGCTGTTTGCCATCTTCTCGATTTTTCCTGCTGCCTGGATGGTGATTTCCGCGTTCAAGCAGGACCAGGACCTGTACAACGTTGCCAACGACCCGTTCAAATACAACCTGGCCCCGACGTTTCATAACATCACCTTTCTATTCACTGGTACGCATTTTCCGATCTTCCTGTGGAATTCGTTCTACATCGGCGTGATCGTGGTCATCATCACGCTGCTGCTGTCGTTGCCTGCGGCTTACAGCTTGTCGCGCCTCGCGGGACGCTGGGGCGAGCGCTCCGGCATCGCGATTTTCCTTGTGTACCTGATTCCACCGACGCTGCTGTTCATCCCGCTGTATCAGATCGTCACCTTTCTCAAAACCGCAAATACCGTCTGGTCGCTGGTGCTGGTATATCCCACGATCACCGTGCCGTTCTGCACCTGGCTGCTGCTGGGATTTTTCAAGTCCATGCCGCGTGAAGTGGAAGAGGCGGCGCTGATTGACGGCTGTAGCCGCTGGCAGGCGTTCCTGCGCGTGGCGTTACCGCTGGCGGGGCCGGGGATTGCCACCTGCGTGGTGTTTGCTTTTGCGCTGTCGCTCAGCGATTACATCTATGCGGCGGTGTTCGTCAGCTCCACGGCCAGCCGCACGGTGAGCGCGGGCGTGCCCACCGAACTGATCCGCGGCGACATCTATTATTGGCAGTCGTTGATGGCGGCGGCCGCCATCGTCGCGATCCCGCTGGCGGTGGCCTACGGCTTGTTGTTCGACCGCTTGGTGAAGGGTTTCCAGAGCGAGCCGGCCGGCGAGCAGGACGGCTAGGTCGGCAGACTGAAATCCGGACCCGCTGCTCCGGCTTCCGGCCAGCGCGCGCTCACGGTCTTCAGGCGCGTGTAGAAGCGCACGCCGTCGGGGCCATGCACGTGCAGCGGGCCAAACAGTGAACGCTTCCAGCCGCCGAAACTGTGGAACGCCATCGGCACCGGGATCGGCACATTGATGCCTACCATGCCGGCGTGCACCGCGCGGGTGAAATGCCGGGCCGCCGCACCGCTGGCGGTGAACAGCGAGGCGGCGTTGCCGTATTCGTGCTGATTGATGAGCGCGATGGCTTCGTCCAGGTCACGCACGCGCAGCACCACCAGTACCGGACCAAAAATTTCCTCGCGATAAATGCGCATCCCGGGCGTCACCCGGTCAAACAGACACGGGCCGAGAAAAAATCCCGCTTCATGACCAGTCACACGCAGACCGCGGCCATCCACCACGAGCTCCGCGCCTTCGGCGAGGCCGGTCTCCACGTAGGCCAGCACCCGCGCGCGGTGCGCCGCGGTCACGAGCGGCCCTATCTCCACGCCCGCCTGGTCGCCCGGCCCGACACGTAACTTGCGGGCGCGCTCGGCCAGCGCAGCCACCAGCGATGTGGCGGACGCGCCTACCGCAACTGCCACCGACACCGCCATGCAGCGCTCGCCCGCCGAGCCGTAAGCCGAGCCTAAAAGTGCATCGGCCGCCTGCTGGATATCCGCGTCCGGCATTACCACCAGGTGATTCTTGGCACCCCCTAACGCCTGCACGCGCTTGCCGTGACGGCTCGCCTCGGTGTAGATCTGCCCGGCCACCGGCGTGGAGCCCACGAAACTCACGGCCGCCACACGCGGCTCGGCGAGCAGCAGCTTTACCGTTTCCTGGTCGCCGTTCAGCACATTCAACACGCCCGAGGGCAGGCCGGCCTCGTTAAAGAGCTCCGCCAGCCGCAGCGGGCAGGAAGGATCCTTTTCCGAGGGCTTGAGCACGAAACTGTTGCCGCAGGCAATTGCGATCGGATACATCCACATCGGCACCAAGGCGGGAAAATTGAACGGCGTGATGCCGACGCACACGCCGAGCGGCTGGCGCAGCGACCAGCTGTCAATGCCGGCGGCAACGCTGTCGGAAAACTCACCCTTGAGGAGATGCGGGATGCCGCAGGCGAATTCCACCACCTCGATGCCGCGCCGCAACTCGCCGCGCGCATCGTCGAGCGTCTTGCCGTGCTCGCGCGTGATCAGCTTGGCAAGTGCGTCGCTCTCACGCAGCAGTGCTTCGCGGTAACGAAAGAAGATTTGCGCGCGGCGCGCCGGCGGCAGGGCGGCCCAGCCGGGAAATGCCGCGGCCGCGGCACCCGTCGCCGCGACGACCTCTGCTTCCCCGGCATACAAGAGTTCTGCGGCAGCTGCACCGCTCGCCGGCTCGAACACCGGCCCGCGGGAGGCTCCACCTTGCTGCGATTCGCCATTAATGTAATGGCCCAGCCGGTGCGTCGTCGTCTGTTTCGCGCCACCGGCTTGCCGTTGAGTATGCATGTCATTTCCTCACTGCGGCAAAGTGTACGCCGTCACCTGGACTGCGGGCAGGTTTCAGAGGCCACTAAGTTCGGCGACGACCGGAGTGTGGTCGGAAGGCCGCTCCCAGCCGCGTGGCTCACGATCAATGCTGGTAGCGGCGGAACGTTCCGCCAGGGCCGACGAGAGCAGGATGTGGTCAATGCGCAGGCCCTGGTTGCGCCGAAATGCCGCGGCGCGGTAATCCCACCAGCTGTAATACCCGCCGCCGTCAATATGCAGCCGGAAACTGTCGCGCAGGCCGCGGTCCCGCAGCTTGCGGAACGCGGCGCGCTCCGGATCGCTGACCAGCACCTGGCCTTGCCAGGTTTGCGGATCGTGCACGTCGCGATCCTCCGGCGCGATGTTGAAATCGCCAAGCACTATGAGCTTAGGGTAATCGCGCAGCAGTTGCATCGTCCAGAGATCGAGTTGCGCCAACCAATCGAGCTTGTAGCGGTACTTGTCGGAGTCCACGCTCTGGCCGTTCGGCACATACAGATCCAGCACCGCCAAGTCGTCGTATTTGGCCAGCAGCACGCGCTTCTGCACGTCTTCGAAATTGGGGAGCGCGGTAGCGATGACTTCCGGTGGTTCACGGCTCAGAAGTGCGACGCCGTTGTAGGTGGGCTGCCCGGAGAATACCGCGTGGTAACCCGCGCGCTCGAATTCACCGACCGGAAAATCGCGGTCCTCGGTCTTGGTTTCCTGCAGTGCAAGCACTTCCGGCTGATGGGTGTCGAGCCAGAGCAGCACATGCGGCAGGCGCACGCGCAGACTGTTTACATTCCAGGTTGCTACTTTCATGGGTGCGCCTAGCTCACTGCACCGTCCATGGTGGGCCAACCAGCCCGGCCGCCCCTGACCGGGCGCTTGCCGGTGCGAAGCGGTGCTTCGCGTAAAGGCACCGACTCACCCAAGTGGCGATCTGCATTCAAGTATCCCCAATAAATTGTAGGAGCGGCTTTAGCCGCGATGATTCGGAATCACGGCGGGCACCGCCGTTCCCACAACATTATGCCGCGATGCCATTGAGGCGCAGAAAAGGGTCGAGAATCGGCTCGCGGCCGCGAAATTCCATGAACAGATCCATGGCCTCGCGGCTGCCGCCCTGGGCGAGGATGGTGTCCATGAAGCGTTTGCCGGTGACGCGGTCAAACACCCCGGCCTCTTCGAACGCGCTGTAGGCGTCCGCGGCGAGCACTTCGGCCCACAGGTAACTGTAATAGCCTGCCGCGTAACCGCCGGCGAAGATGTGTGAAAAACCGTGAGCGAAGCGGTTCCAGTCGGGCACCGGTGTCACGCTGACTTCACGGCGCACGGCCGCGAGCGCGGCGCTGATAAAATTGTCGTCCGGGCTCTCGTCCGCATGCATGTGCAGGCGGAAATCCAGCAGGCCGAATTCCAGTTGCCGCAGCATGAACAGCGCGCTCTGGAAATGACGCGCCGCCAGCATTTTGTCGAACAGGTTCCCGGGCAACGGCTCGCCGGTCTGGTAATGGCCCGACACCAGCGCCAGGCCTTCGCGCGTCCAGGCGAAGTTTTCATGAAACTGACTCGGCAGTTCCACCGCGTCCCACGCTACGCCGTTGATGCCGGCCACCGACGGGTAATCCACCTGCGTCAGCAGATGGTGCAGGCAATGGCCGAATTCATGAAACAGCGTGACTACTTCATCGTGCGTCAGCAATGACGGTATGCCTTCCAGGGGCGGCGCGAAGTTGCAGGTGAGATAAGCGGCGGGAATCTGCACGCCGCGCGCGGTTTTGCGCCGGCTCAGGCAATCGTCCATCCACGCGCCGCTGCGCTTGCCCGGGCGGATGTACAAATCCAGATACAGGCGCCCACGCAAGCGCCCGGACTCGTCTTCGATGGCATACAGGGTCACATCCGGATGCCAGATGTCGGCGTCGGCGACTGCGCGCAGGCTGATGCCGTAGAGCCGGTGCACCACGGAAAACAGGCCGTCGCGCACGCGCGTCACCGGGAAATACGGCTTGAGCATTTCGTCCGATATGGCAAAGCGCTGTTCGCGCAGTTTTTCCGAGTAATATCCCAGATCCCAGGCGGCGAGCTCCGCCAGGCCGTCGCGGGTACGCGCGAATTCCTGGAGTTCCGTATATTCGCGCCGGCCGGCTGCACGGCAGCGTTGCACCAGGTCCGTGAGAAAGCCCAGCACTTCTTCCGGCGTGCGCAGCATTTTGCTGGCGAGTGAGTAGTCGGCGTAGGATTTGAAGCCGGTTAGCCGCGCCGCCTGGGTTCTCAGCGCCAGGATGTCGCGCATGTTTTGGCTGTTGTCCCAGCGCCCGGCATCGGGTCCCTGGTCGGAGGCGCGCGTGACATAGGCGCGGTACATCTCCTCGCGCAAGCTGCGGTCGTCGGCATAGGTGCTGACTGCCGCGTAGCTGGGGTAGTCCAGAGTGAATACCCAGCCCTTGAGCTTGCGGGTTTCCGCTTCGTGGCGCGCCCGTGATACCGCGGTGGCCGGCAGGCCGGATAGCTGTGCCGCATGGGGGACATGCTTGATCCAGCCCTGGGTCGCATCCAACAGGTTTTCCTCGAACTTGGCTTCCAGCTTCGTCAAGCGTTGCATGATGTCCCGGAAGCGGGCTTTCTCCGCAGCCGGCAAGTTCACCCCCGCGAGGCGGAAATCGCGCAGCGCATCATCCATCAGCTTGTGCTGGGCGGTCGAGTATTGCGGCCACGCCGGGCTGTGTTTTACTGCCGCGTAACGTCGCTGCAGAGCGGCATTTTGACCAAGTTCGGTGTCGTAGTCGCTGATCTTGGGCAGGCAGGCGTTATAAGCCGCACGGATTGCCGGCGTATTCATCACCGCGTTCAGATGCGCCGCCGGCGACCAGGCGCGGTGCAGGCGGTCGCCCAGGGTTTCCAGTGGTTCGATGAAATCGTCCCAGTCGGGATTGCCGCCGGCTTCCAATTGCGTGATGCGTGCCCGATTCTCGGCAAGCACGGCGTCCACCGCCGGCTCAATGTGCTCGGCGCGGATTTCGGAAAAGCGGGGCAGCCCGTCCGGTGCGAGCAGCGGATTGTCTGACATGTGCAATACGGGAGTCTGATGAGAGTCGCGGCGCATGGTAGCACGCCGGTTTCAGGCCAGCAGGCGGCGCAAGCCCGTTCAGCCCAAATCAGGGTTGCGCGCTCGGCACGTCGTAGGTCGCAGTGGATGCCTTGTGCTGCGTGCTAATCCTGTAGCCGGCGCCAACACCGGCAATTATAAACACCACAAGGCAGCCCGCAGCCGCGAGCTGGAAACGCCGGATTACCTGCTTTTCCGGGCGCGTGGAAATGATGAAACGCCGGCCATCTTCGGGCTTTGCCAGCACGTTCATGAGTGGGCGCTGCATGGCCTGGCGTTCCTGTGCCAGTACTTGATCACGCGCCGCCTGGCGCGCGGCTTCCCATTCCCGGTCGTTCAGCTGGCCGTCGTGATCGGCGTCAAAGCGCCGCAGCAAGTCCGCCTGATCCTGTTTCCAGTCATGCAGCAGCTGCGCGACGTCCTGATTGAGAGCCAGGGCGTCGACGCTGGCGTTTTGCGTGCGGAAGAATCCCAGCGCGAATATGAAATCCTGCGGAGCAATGAGTTCTTCGACATAGCGATACGGAGATGTCAGGGCAAATCCGCCGATTGACGGTCCCTGTAGCGGCCGTGGCTGATCCCCGTACCAGACAGTTCGGGTTACTGTGATGACCTCGGCATGGGCGGGATCCAGCACGCACTGCCCGGTGGTGTCGCGAATCAAGAACAGGTCGTCGCTGGTGCCGTGCTCGATGGTTTGCCAACCCTGACTCCGACCGGTTCTTACGCGCTCCTCCACTTTGTATGACCACCAGGTACAGCGGCTTTGGGTCAGAGGCGCAATGATCGGCGGACCCGGCATCAGGTCCGCGCGTCCCTCGAGCTTCACGTAGCCCTGCGCGGCGGAGCGGATGAGCGAGATCGGGGTTTCTTCGACTGTCCAGGCGCGCAGCAGGAACACAAAGCCCGCGACCAGCGCACCCGCCGCCACCACGCACAGGACTATCGTCCACAGCCAGAAATTGCCGGGATCAGCAGCGTGCACGGCGGGCGTCTAATGGGCCACGGAGGGCAAAGGCAACAGGTGCCCGGCTCAGCTGAACAGCGCCTTCATGTCCACGTCCTGCTTGTCGCCCGCGGCAATTTCCAGACGGCTGGCTTCCTTGAAGCCAAAGTTGCGGGCGATCAGCACCTGCGGAAACTGCTCGATGCGCGTGTTGTAGGTGTTCACGGAATCGTTGTAGAACTCGCGCCGGTCCGCGATGCTGCTTTCCAGCCCGGTGATGCGGCTCTGCAACTGCTGGAATGACTCGTTGGCCTTGAGATCGGGATAGGCCTCGGCGACCGCGAACAGGTTGCCGATGGTGGCGCGCAACTGGGATTCGGCCGGGCCGAGTGCCGCCACGTTGCCGCTGGTGCGTGCCTGTTGCACGCCTTCGCGGGCCTGCATGATCTTCACCAGGGTCTGCTGTTCATAGCCCATGTACTGCTTGCAGGTTTCGACCAGTTTCGGCAACTCGTCATGGCGCTGCTTGAGCAGCACATCGATGTTCGACCAGGCGGTGGCGACATTGTTCTTCAGCAATACCAGGTTGTTGTAGATTACGAACGCGTAAACGATGACAATGACAATGATTGCCAGGATGATGTAACCGGTGACGCCCATGAAGTTCTCCCCAAACGTCCGGATTGCGGCCGGACTTTATCATGTGGGCGACATGGGGGTCACCACGCGGGTTTCAAGCGCCGGGCTGCGCCGCTTAGCACGAGGCTCCGCCCGACTCGCGGCCGCGTGTCCGGGCGGATGACGGCGTGCCCGTGCGTGGGTTTCAGTCGCAGGCTCCGATCCTTGGGCAGCGGGTATATGTGGATGACACCGCGTTGGTGATTGGCCGGGTGGTACTGGCCGATGACGTGTCGCTCTGGCCATACGTGGTGGCGCGCGGCGACGTGAATGCCATCAGCATCGGAGCGCGCAGCAACATTCAGGATCTGAGCGTGTTGCACGCGACCCACGACGGGCCGTATTCACCGGGCGGCTTTGCGCTGGCTGTCGGGGAAGAAGTGACCGTAGGGCATCGCTGCATCCTGCATGCTTGTACCGTCGGCGACCGTTGTCTCATCGGCATGGGCAGTATCGTGATGGATGGTGCGCTGATCGAAGACGAGGTACTGCTCGCGGCAGGCAGCCTGGTTGGTCCCGGTAAGCGCCTGGAAACCGGATACCTGTATCGTGGCAGCCCGGCACGCAAGCTGCGGCCGCTGATTGCGCAGGAGCGCGACATGCTGCGCTATTCCGCGGCCCACTATGTAGGCCTCAAGGACCATTATTTGAGTGTCGCCGGGAATTCTGACGGGAAGTGATTCCGCGGCCCGGTCTCCGTTGGTGGAATTTTAGGCACGCGATTTGCTTGCCAGTCAGATCTTAGTCCGCTCGGATATTAACCTTGCCTGGATCCTGCAGATTCACGGCAGTTACCAGCATGATTCAAGAAGATTCCTGACCGCCTCGGTGTGCCTCTGGCAATTCGCAGTGCATGGTCTATACCTACTGCCAACGGCCGGACCACCGTTTTGGGGTCCGCGGCGCGCTTCTCAACCCACCTTTGGCGCCGTCCGGTAATTCTCTCGGTCTACACAAGCTTGGAGGTTGATTCAATGAATAACAGATTGGTCATTTCATCCACTATCGGATTCATGGCTATCGGTTTGACGCTTTGGATGGGGGGACTCTCTCCCACACACTGGGTCGCCGGCCCCAACATGCACGCCATGATCATGATGTTCACGCTCGGAAGCGTGGTGCTCGGCGTCATGGCGATCCTGAGTTTTTTCCATGGCCGTACCCTGGATGCCATCATCTTTTTTGGCTTTGCCGGTTTGCTGATGACTTTGGGTCACAGCGGCATGGGCCATATGGCAACCACCGGCGACTCATCCGGCACTATGGGCTGGTTCGGTCTGATATGGGCGGTGTTCTTTTTCTATGTATGGATTGGGTCATTTAAAGCAGGCTGGGCACGCTCACTGTTCTTGTTGGCGGTGTGGCTTACAGGACTGGCCTACGCACTACAGGGCTGGCTGGGAATGAACGTGTTCGAATACATCGGCGGCTACCTCGAGTTGTTCAGTGGTTTGGTGGCGGCGTATATCTCGGCCGCGACTATCATCAATCACGGCTGTGGCAAGAACTGCTTGAATACGGGCAGCACTGACGCGCCTTGAGCGTCTGGATTTCATCAAGGGATTGCAAACAGGGCGGGGGCAACCCGCCCTGTTTTGACTGCTGCAAACAGCGGCAAGATTGACGATGATTCATATGGCGCCATTCGGCAATTTTCTCGATCTACACAAAATTGGAGGTTGATTCAATGAATAACAGACTCGTCATTTCGTCCACCATCGGCTTCATGTGTATCGGGCTGACCGTGTGGATGAGCAATCTGCTCACCACCCATTGGGTGGCCGGTCCCAACATGCACGCCACGGTCATGGCCTTTACCCTCGGCACCGTAGTGCTCGGGGTCATGGCGATCCTGAGTTTCTTTCACGGTCGCACACTCGATGCCATCATCTTCTTCGGCGCGGCGGGTTACTTCTTCACCGCTTCCCACGGCATGGGCCACATGAGTGCGCCGGGTGGAGATTCTTCGGGCACGATCGGATGGTTTTACCTGGTTTGGGCGATCTTCATCTTTTACGTGTGGCTGGGGTCGTTCAAGGCCGGCTGGGCGCGTTCGCTGTTCCTGTTGGCCGCGTGGATTTCGGTGCTGTTCTACTGTCTACTGGGCTGGCTCGGTCTGGATGTGTTCAACTACATCGCGGGCTACGTCGGCTTGCTTGCCGGCCTGGTGGCGGCTTACATTTCCGCCGCCGAGATCGTCAACCACGGATGTGGCAAGCAGATCCTGAACATTGGCTCAAAGGACGTTTCCTGATCGACAGACACGGAGTCGGTAACGCAGGGCGGGGCATCCCGCCCTGCGTTTTTTCGCTGCTTGAGTCGTTCGCATGCACACGCCGCATCTCATACTGTGGACCATTGGCCATTCGACACGCCCACTGGATGAATTGATTACCTTGCTGCGCGAGCATGGCATCACGCGGCTGGTCGACGTGCGCACGATGCCGCGCTCGAGTCACAATCCGCAGTTCAACACCGAAACCCTGCCTGCCAGTCTCGGTGCGCAGAGTATTGCGTATACGCACCTGGCTGTACTCGGCGGTTTGCGGCAT
>JBOIAZ010000082.1:0-21509 GCA_050739175.1 Gammaproteobacteria bacterium | reverse complement strand
GTGGAAGAGCGTCAAGGACGAAGATATTTACCTGAAAGCCTATGATTCAATCCCACAGGCCCGCGCAGGACTCTCGCGCTACTTCGCGTTCTACAACCAGGTGAGAAGACATCAGGCACTTGACCGCAGAACCCCGGATGAAGTCTATTACCCACTGTCGCTCGCCGTGGCGGCATAACCCGGAGCCGTCATCCACTTATGAACGGCGATTCACTGTCCAAACACCGGGGTCCACCGCACTCGCTGGCCTGAGCGCGCCGGTGACCGTGACGCGCGATGCGCTGGGTGTGCCCACGGTCACAGCCGCAAACCAGCAGGACGCGGCGCGCGTGCTGGGCTTTTTGCATGCCCAGGACCGCCTTTTCCAGATGGATCTGATGCGCCGGCTCGCGGCCGGAGAACTCGCGGCCCTGGTGGGACCAGCCGCGGTGAAGTTCGACGAGCAACATCGCCTGTTCCGGTTGCGTGCCGTGGCGCAGCAGGTGCTGGCGCGGGCTACGCCTCAACGACGTGCACTGATCACAGCCTATGCCGACGGCGTGAATGCGGGTCTCGCGGCGCTCAAAACCCGGCCGTTCGAGTACGGCCTGCTGCGCCAACGGCCGCAGCCATGGACGCCCGCGGACTCGGTGCTGGTGATCTTCGCCATGTATTTTGACCTGCAGGACGCCTACGACCGGCGTGCCTCGCAGCTCGCGCTGATGCGCGACACCCTGCCCAAACCACTGTTCGATTTCCTCGATGCATCCGGCACCCAATGGGATGCGCCGATCCTCGGTCAGCCGCTCGCGCCACCGCCAATTCCGGCAAGCAACGAAGTGGATTTGCACCGCTGGTCGAAGGCCGATTTTGCGGAAGCCCGCGCTCCATCCCTTATTGAAAACGAGGTGCCGGGCAGCAACAGTTTCGCCGTGGATGGCGCGCACAGCGCCGACGGCCACGCGATTCTCGCCAACGACATGCACCTGGGTCTCGCGGTGCCGAACATCTGGTATCGCGCGCAGCTCAATTACCGCGCCGCGGACGGCATGCCGGTAGCGGTGACCGGCGTGACCCTGCCGGGCCTGCCGCTGGTGGTGGTCGGCAGCAATGGTCACGTCGCCTGGGGTTTTACCAACAGCTATGGCAATTGGGCGGCGCTCGTCAATTTGCGCCTCAAGCCGGGCGATCCCAATGGTTACCTCACGCCTGATGGCTGGCGCGCATTCAGCCATCACCAGGAAATCATTCAGGTCGCGGGCCAAAAGCCCGTGGTCATGCACGTGATGGACACCATCTGGGGGCCGGTGACAGACAAGGATCACGCTGGCGTACTGCGCGCCGTGCACTGGATCGCTGCGGATCCCGCCGCCACCAATGCGGACTTGGGCGACATGGCCGAGGCGCAGAACATCCGGCAGGCGATGGCGGTTGCCAACCGCGCCGGCATGCCGGAACAGAATTTTCTGGTGGTGGACAGCGCCGGGCACATAGGCTGGACCATCGCCGGAAAAATTCCGCTGCGTGAAGGTTACGACCCGGAGTTCCCGGCGTATTGGGACAAGGCGGGCGTGGGTTGGACCGGCTGGCTGGCGTCGGATCAGTACCCGCGCATCGTGGATCCGCCCGGCGGACGCCTGTGGACCGCGAACGCGCGCGTGGTGGATGGCGCGATGCTCACGCAGATCGGCGATGGCGGCTACGACCTCGGCGCGCGTGCCGGGCAAATCCGCGATGATCTCCGGGCGCAGGACAAATTCACGCCCGCCGCCATGCTGGCCATCGAACTCGACGATCGCGCGCTGTTTCTCGCGCGCTGGCGCTCACTGTTGCTGCAGCTGCTGGCGCCGCCGGCCTTGAATGCAGATCCGCGCCGCGCGCAATTCCGGCGCTACGTGGAAAACTGGGGCGGGCGTGCGGCAGTGGATTCCGTCGGCTATCGCCTGGTGCGCGACTTCCGCCGGCAGGTGGATGCCATGGTGTTTAGCGCGCTCACCGTGCCCTGCAGGAAAATCGATCCGCTGTGCGATTACCGGATACTCACGCAGCGCGAAGGCGCGTTGTGGGTCATGGTGACCCGGCAGCCGGCGAACCTGCTGGATCCCGAATACCAATCCTGGAACGCTTTATTGCTGGCCGCCGTGGATCGGGTCATCAGGGATCTTTGGCTACCATCCACCGGTCTCGCGACACGCACCTGGGGCGAGCGCAACCTGGTGCGCATTCAGCAGCCCGTGACGCACGGACTGCCGATTCTGGGCCGCTGGCTGGACATGCGGCCGGTAGAGCTGCCCGGCGACAGCAATATGCCGCGCGTGCAGGGCGTGGAATTCGGCGCGTCCGAGCGCATGGACGTGGAGCCCGCGAATCTGGCGAACGGCATATTTGAGATGCCGACCGGCCAGAGCGGTTACCCGTTTTCGGCGTATTACCGCAACAGCCAGCCTGCTTGGGTACGGGGTGAACCAACGCCGTTTTTGCCCGGCGCGGTTCAGCATACGCTGGCCTTTCAACCCGGCGATTGAGTCACGGTCTGGGCTGCGGTGGTGCCGTCCGGCGCGGCGTTGGCTTGCGCGGCGCGCTGTTCCAGCCACTGGATGAGGGGTTCCCAGTCGAGTGCATCCTGGTCCGCGCCCTGAGCTTCGAGCTCATGTATGCCGAGGCCCCATTCCGAAGCATGCACATAATTCTGCGTATCGCGCAGGCTCGCGGCAAACGTGATGCCCAGGCTGCCCAGGAAGCGCTGCAATTTTGCATACACCAGGGTGTTTTTCTTCACGCGGTTGGCGATGACCGCCACCCGCTCGCTGCGCTGCCCCACGCGTCCTGCCAGCAGCAGTTCGGCGATGCAGCGGGAAACCGCGTGGATGTCTATATCGGATGGCAGCACCGGAATGAGAATGGCGTCGGCGTCGTGCGTCATGTCCTGGAGGCGGACGCTGTCCAACGCCGCCGGCGTATCCACGATCAGACGCTCGATCCCCGGGGGTACGCGCATCTGAAAGCTGCGGGTGACGCGCAGGCTGCGGTCAGTGCCGTTGATGGCGGTGATAGCCGCGTGTGCGCCGTCGCGATTCTGCAGCCAGTGCAGGCTGGAGGCTTGCGGATCGGCATCCAGCAGCGCGGTGCGATAGTCATGCGAGGCATAATAGGCGGCAAGGTTGGTGGCCAGCGTGGATTTGCCGCAGCCGCCTTTGGTGTTCAGGATCACGATGCGCAGCAGCGGTCGCAGCACATCGGTGTCGGATGCGCTACTCTCCGCCTGCTGGCCCGGCAGCTTCGGCAATTTAGGGACCCAGAGGTTCAGGTTCAGCATGGAGCGGCGTCGGTCTTTGAACATGAGGGGCACATGGCAACAAGTTCCAAAGGACCTCTGCAGTATCCAACTCTACGACCTTGAATATACACGATTTTAATGCCGGGTTCGCGCGACCCCGCACATGGCGGAAGGTACCCCGTGGCTGATCCGAGTCCTGATCCTGTGCGTCCAAAGGTCGGTTTGGTTCTGGCCGGAGGCGGGGCGCGCGCCGCCTATCAGGCTGGGGTGCTGCTGGCGATTTCCGAACTGCTGCCGCCGGAATCCCTGTCGCCGTTCCCCATCGTCTCGGGGACTTCGGCGGGAGCCATCAACGCCACGCTGATCGCCACCCACGCGCTGCATTTCCGCCGCGGCGCGCAGGAGCTCGCGGGCGTCTGGGGGCACATCTCCAGCGAACTGGTGTTTCGCACCGACGGTGGCACCATGTTCAAGAACCTCTTGTACTGGCTGATGGGACTGCTGCACGCCGGGTTCGCGCGGCGCAACGTGATCGCATTGCTCGACAACACGCCGCTGCGCAAGCTGCTGGAGCGACACATCATCTTCGCGCGCCTACAGGAAGCGATTGATGCAGGCGCCCTGGATGCCCTGTCCATCACCTGTTCAGGTTATACCTCATCACGCGCCGTCTGCTTTTATCAAGGGAAACCGGGACTGAAACCCTGGCACCGCACCCGTCGCCTGGGCCAGCCAGTGGAATTGCGCCTGGACCATATCATGGCGTCGCTTGCCCTGCCGTTGATTTTCCCGGCGGTGCGTCTGGGACGCGAATATTATGGCGACGGTTCGCTGCGCCAGATGGCGCCGCTCAGTCCCGCCGTGCATCTCGGCGCGGATCGCATCCTGGTGATCGGCGTGCGTAACGAGCAGGCCAACAAATTGCCGGAGGAAGGCGAGGAGGTACCGTATCCGTCGCTCGGGCAGGTAGCCGGTTATCTGATGGACGTGATGTTCAGCGATACCCTGTATGCCGATCTGGAGCGTTTGCAGCGCATCAACAACACCATGAAAGAACTGGCAGCATCGTCCGTCAATGCGCCGCCGCTCAAGGTGATTGATACCCTGGTGATTGTGCCCAGCCAGGACATGCGCGAGATTGCGCAACGACACGTGCAGGAATTTCCACGCAGCGTGCGCATGTTGCTGCGCATGGTGGGCGGCAGCCGCGAGAGCGGCAGCCAGTTCGCCAGTTACCTGTTGTTTGAAAGCGGTTTCTGCCGCGAGCTGCTGGAACTGGGCCGCCGGGATGCGCTTGCGCAGGCCGACAAGTTGCTGGCGTTTCTCGGCGTCGCGCGCACGCGCGCAGGAAAAGAACCGGCGCTCAGCTGAAGGTCTGCGGCCGCGACTCATTGTGCCGCACCAGTACCTCGCGACCGGCGGCGCGGAAGTGGGCGGCGAGTTTATCCACCAGATACACCGAACGGTGATAACCGCCGGTGCAGCCGATGGCAACCGTCAGGTACTGGCGGTTGGAATCCTCAAACTGCGGAATCCAGGTTTCCAGAAACGCGGTGAGATCGCGCAGGAAGGCCTGTACCTGCGGACTTTTTTCCAGGAACTCGGCCACCGCTGCATCCTTGCCGGACAGCGGCCGCAGTTCGGGTTCCCAGTACGGGTTCGGCAGCCCGCGGGCGTCGAACACGAAATCCGAATCGCCGGGCAGGCCGTTGCGATAACCGAAGGACTGGAACATCAGCGACAGTTGCTTGCGCGCTTCGCGCTGGATGCGCGCGCGCACCAGTTCGCGCAGCTCGTGTACCGAGGTGCGCGAGGTATCGAGAATCAAGTCGGCGTGATCGGCCAGGGGTCCGAGCAGGGCACGTTCTGCATCGATGGCTTCCCGCAGGGAGCGGCCTGCGCCCGCCAGCGGATGCGGCCGGTGGCTTTCGTTGTAGCGTTTGATGAGCACGCCGTCTTCGGCCTGCAGGAATGCGATCCTGCAATCCACCTGCTTGGCACGCAGGCGTTCCACGGCCTGCGGCACCTCGGCGATGTCGTCGGGCAGATTGCGCGCATCTATGCCGACCGCCATGCTGGCGTAGGCGGGGTCGCCGCTCAGCAGTGTGACGCGCGCAAAGTCCTCAAGCAATCGCGCCGGGAGATTGTCCACGCAGTAGTAATCCAAGTCCTCGAGCATGCGCAAGGCCACGGACTTGCCGGAGCCGGACAGGCCGCTCAGGATTATGAGGCGCATGCGATGTCGTGCAGCCGGAGGGCGTAGAGACTCATGCTCTCAGCATACCTGCCCGGGGCAGGAATGCAAAAAATCAGGCGCCGCCCCGCGGCCGCGCGGGCACAGCCGGTTTGCAGGCCAGGGAACGCACCGCCTAGGGAGCTGCGTCGGTGCGCACGCTCGCGCGGTTGCTGTGATCATTGAGCTTCTCCTTGTGTTTGGTCACCTGGCGCGCGAGCTTGTCGCTGAGTACGTCAATGGCGGCATACATGTCGTTTTCCACCGCGTCGGCAAACAGCTTGCCGCCGTTGACGCGCAAGGTGGCTTCGGCGCGGTGTTCCAGCTTGGTCACCGTGAGCACCACGTGCATGCCGGTGACGTGATCGAAAAGTCGCGCCAACCGCTCGAGTTTGGCGTGCACGTAGTTGCGCAGCGCCGGGGTGATCTCCACATGGTGGCCGGTGATGTCGATTTGCATGATTTACTCCTTGCGTTCCTCGTGTTGACGCTGCGTTGCCACGCGTTTGCGCTCGTGGGCCGCGGGTATGGCCATGGACTCACGGTACTTGGCGACCGTGCGTCGTGCCACGCGGATGCCGCGGCTTACGAGCTCCCGGGTAATGCGGTCATCGCTCAGCGGCTGTTGCGGGTTCTCGCCGGCGACCAGTTTGCGGATCAGGGCGCGGGTGGCGGTGGCGGACAGTGCGCCGCCGTCATCAGTAGACAATTCGTTGGAAAAAAAGTGCCGGAATGCGAGCGTGCCGCGCGGCGCTGCCAGGTATTTGTTGGCCACCACGCGCGAGATGGTGGATTCATGCAAGCCGAGCTCGGCCGCGATTTCCTTGAGCATCAGCGGGCGCATGGCTTCCTCGCCGCGGTTGAGGAACTCCATCTGCCGGCGCACGATGCTTTGGGCCACGCGCAGCAGGGTTACGTTGCGCATGCGCAGGCTGCGCACCAGCCAGCGTGCCTCCTGCAGTTGCCGTCCGAGGTCGGCATTCGTACCGTTGCGCCGCCGCCCGAGCGCCGCGGCATACAGCGCGTTGACGCGCAGGCGCGGTGCAGTTTCGGGGTTGAGTTCCACCACCCAGCGGCCGTCGCGTCGCGATACCACCACGTCCGGAATCACGAAGTCCACGGTGCCGGGAGCCAGCGCGGTCCCCGGACGGGGATTGAGCGATTGCACCAGGGCCACGGCGGCAGCCAGCTCCTGCGGGCTCACGTTCAGCAGGCGCGCGAGCTGGGAGTGCGCATGCGCCGCCAGATCCTCCAGATGCTTGCCAACCAGCTGCAGCGCCAGGTCACGCGCCGGCGTCACCGGCTGCTGGCGCAGCTGGATGCCGAGGCATTCCGCGAGGTTGCGCGCCGCTACGCCCGGCGGATCCAGGGCCTGCAGGTGATGCAGCACGGCTTCCATTTCCTCCGGCTCGGGCCGTGCTTCCTGATCGCCGTAAGCCAGGCGCAGTTCCTCGAGGTCGTCGCCGAGGTAACCGTCGTCATTGATGCTGTCTATGAGCAGTGCGCCAATGGCCTTGTCGCAAGCACTCAGGTGCGCGAGGTCGAGCTGCGCGCGCAGATGTTCATGCAGGCTGGCGCCGGTCGACGCGGCGGGCTCGGGCCAGTCCTCTTCGCCACCCTGACCCAGAGTGGATGCGGGGTCGGCACTGTCCAGGTCGGCGAGCGGCAGGTCCTCGGCGTCACCGGCTTCCGCGGCCGCACCCTCCTCCCCGGGCGGCTCCGCGGCAGGCTCGGCAGCGTCCGGGAACTGCGTTTCTGCTTGATCCGCGTCGCTTTCCAGCAGCAGGTTGTGCTCCAGCGCGTTCTGCACCGTATCGCGCAGTTCCAGCGCCGACATTTGCAGCAACCCCAGGGCCTGACGCATCTCCGGCGTCATGCTGAGCCGCTGGGTTTGCCGGAGTCCGAGTGTGGCTTTCAAGTCCCTGGGATCCTTTGTCAAACAACAACTTGCGCTATGCCCGCCTGGCGGGGAAGCCGTGCCCTGTGCTTCGCCTGGGAAGCAGGTCAGGGGTCGCGCGCCATGTATTAGTTATAGCCTAAAATTCTCGCCCAGGTATACGTGGCGCACCTGCTGATTGGCAAGGATGGCCTGCGGCGGGCCGGCCGCAATGACCTCGCCGCTGCTGATGATGTAGGCGCGGGCGCAGATGCCCAGGGTCTCGCGCACGTTGTGGTCGGTGATGAGCACGCCGATGTTGCGCTCCCTGAGATGCTCGACGATGCGCTGGATGTCAATCACCGAGAGCGGATCCACGCCCGCGAACGGCTCGTCCAGCAGCATGAACGCCGGATCCGCGGCCAGTGCGCGCGCGATCTCGACACGCCGGCGTTCGCCGCCGGACAGCGACAAGCTGAGCGCGTCGCGCAGATGCGCGATGTGCAACTCATCGAGTAATTGCTGCAGGCGTGCCTGGCGCTCGGCGCGCGTCAGGCGCGGGCGGGTTTCCAGGATCGCGAGGATGTTATCGGCCACCGTGAGTTTGCGGAACACCGAGGCTTCCTGCGGCAGGTAGCCCAGTCCGAGGCGCGCGCGCGCGTGCACCGGCAGATCCGTCAGTTCGGCGTCATCCAGGAATATGCGCCCGCCGTCGGCCGGTACCAGACCCACGATCATGTAAAAGCACGTGGTTTTGCCCGCGCCGTTGGGACCCAGCAGGCCCACGACTTCGCCGCGCTTGACCTCCAGCGACACGTTGCGCACCACCTCGCGTCGGCGGTAGCGCTTCAGCAGCTTCTCGGCGCGCAGCGTGCTCATGCGGGCGGCGTGTGCGTAGCCGCCTTGGGCGGGATGGTGATGTGCACGCGCTCGCTGCTCTTGCCGCCCAGCGCAATGACGTGCTCGGTGCTCGTGTTGTAGTGGATCACATCAGCGGTCAGCAGGCGCTGGCCCTGGTGCAGCTCGGCATTGCCCGACAGATCCACTTCGTCGGTGTTCTGGTTGTAGGCGATCTCGGCGGCGGTACCGGTCACCAGCGCGCCGCTGTCCGGCTGCTGCTGGAAGCTGGCGGGGGAGCCGGTGATGTCAGCGGTCTGGATTTCCCCGTTGCGCATGTGCAGCACGGCCTTGTCGGCGATGATGCGGATGCTGCCCTGGGTGATGAGCACGTGACCGGTGTACACGCCGGTACCGGTATTGGCCTTGGAATCGTTGGTGAAATCGCCCTGATCCGCCTGAATGTTGATGGGCTGGTTGCGGTCGGTTTTCAACGCTGACGCCGACGCGGCCACGCACAGCAGGCCGGCCGCCACCAGCCAGCGCCATTTACGGCTGGTGTACATAAAATCCCCGCACCTGGCTTTGCAGCAGCAGGCGGTTGTCTTCGAGATAGGCCTCCAGTCCCACGCCGGTCATGCGGCTTCCTCCTTGGGTGATTTCGACGGGATCGGCCGTGGTGGCGACGTTGGTGTTGAGATTCACGTTCATGTTATCCGTCTGCACCAGCAGCGCTGGCCCGCCGTTGTTGGCCGGATGCTGCATCTGCACGTGACCCGCGAGTTCCACCCGCTGGTCGCCGGCGGGCAGCAGCGCGTGATCCGCGGCCACGTCCCAGGGCGGGCTGCCGCTGATGAAATAGCGGATGCGCGGCGCAAACACCTCGATGCTGTCGTCGTCGGGATGATGCAGCATGCGCGGTGAGCGCAGCACGGCGTGCGGCCGGCCCTGGGCGTCGAGTTCGGTGACCGTGGCGTCCGTGAAGGTGTAATCCGGCACATGCGTGGGTGGGGCCGGCGGCGTCACGCCGGGCGGCGTGACTTGGCGCAGCAGCCACCAGGTTCCGGCGGCGGCCAGTACCAGCAGCAGAAATCCCACGGCGAAACGCGCGCTCACGCTTGCGTATTCCGCGCCGTGAGCAGCAGGTCGCAGACCTCGCGCACCGCGCCTTCACCGCCGCGCGCACGGGTCACGTGGTGGGCGCGCGCGCGTACCTCGGGCTGTGCATCGGCCACCGCGATCGCCAGACCCGTGGCCTCGAACAAGGGCAAATCCACGAGATCGTCGCCGACACAGGCCACCTGACTCCAGGCCAGTTTGAGTTGTGGCAGAAGTTTCTGCAGCACCGCCAGCTTGTCGTCGCGGCCCTGGAACAGGTGACGGATTCCCAGTTCCCGCATGCGCTGCGCGACCGCCGGCGAGCGGCGCCCCGAGATCACCGCCACGCGCATGCCGTGACGCAGCAGGAGCTTGATGCCGTGACCATCGCGCACGTGGAAAGCCTTCATTTGCTCGCCCTTCGCCCCGTAATACAGCCGCCCATCGGTGAACACGCCGTCCACGTCGAACACCGCAAGCTGCACGCGCGACGCGCGTTCTTCCAGCGTGGGCATGTCACACCACGCCGGCGCGCACCAGGTCGTGCATGTGTAGCGCGCCGATCAGGTTATTGTCCGCGTCCACCACCGGCAGCGCGGTGATACGCTTGTCGTTCATGATGCGGATGGCTTCACCGGCCAGCACCTCGCCACGCACCGTGGTGAAGTTGCGCGTCATGACGTCGGCGATGCGGGCACGGTGCACATTGAGTTCACGGTCCAGCGCACGGCGCAGATCGCCGTCGGTGAAAATTCCGGCCACGTGGTTTTTCGGATCCACGATGACCGCCATGCCCAGGCCCTTGCGCGTCATTTCCATGAGTGCCGCGCTCAGCAGCGCGTCCTGCGGTACCGCCGGCACGGCGTTGCCGGTATGCATGATGTCCGCGACGTGCAGCAACAGGCGCCGGCCGAGCGAGCCGCCGGGATGCGAACGCGCGAAATCTTCCTGGGTGAAACCGCGTGCCGCCAGCAACGACACGGCCAGCGCGTCGCCCATGGCCAGCGCCGCGGTGGTACTGGCCGTAGGCGCGAGGTTCAGCGGGCAGGCTTCCTGCGCCACGCTCACGTCCAGGTTCACGTCCGCGGCTTTGGCCAGCGTGGACTGCGGGTGGCCGGTAAAAGTGAGCAGCTTGACGCCCAGCCGCTTGATGAGCGGCAGCAGGGTAATCAGTTCGGCGGTTTCGCCGGAGTTGGACACGGCCAGCACCACGTCCTCGCCGGTGATCATGCCCATGTCGCCGTGACTCGCCTCGCCGGGATGCACGTAGAACGCCGGCGTGCCGGTGGAGGCGAGCGTGGCGGCGATTTTGCTGGCCACGTGGCCGGATTTGCCCATGCCCATCACCACGGCGCGACCGCGGCACTCGAGCAGCACGTGGCAGGCCGCGGCAAAGTGTTGATCCACACGCGATGCGAGCGCCGTCACGGCCGCGGCTTCGATTTGCAGAACCTGGATGGCATGCTGCAACAGGCTGGCGTTGTCGTTGCGGTTCATCGGCGGGTGCAGCCGTGGAAAAACGCGCGAGCCGTCATGATACACGTTTTAGCGGCGGGCTCCGGATACGCGGTTCCGGCGCGCGCGGCCAATCGGGTATCATGTGCCGGTCCCCAGGTTCCCGGAGCCAGCGCGTGTCGCCCGATGAAATCGAACATCTCATCATGCAGGGTCTGCCCGCGTCGGAAGCGCGCGTCCACAGCGAGGACGGCACGCACTTCGAGGCGCTGGTCGTGGCCGCGGCGTTCGCCGGCAAGCGCCCCGTGGTGCGCCACCAGATGGTGTATGCCACGCTGGGTGGGCGTCTCGGCGGGGACATCCACGCGCTCAGTCTGCGTACGCTGACCCCGGACGAGTGGCAAAGCCAGTCCGCCGCGTGATGCCGCGAACGCGCTGAAGGCCGAAATTGGACAAACTTTTCATTAACGGCGGCCGCCCACTCGAGGGTGAGATCCGCATCTCCGGCGCCAAGAATGCCACGCTGCCGATTCTCGCCGCCACGCTGCTGGCCGACAGTCCGGTAACCATCGGCAACGTGCCGCACCTGCACGATGTCACCACCACCATCGAATTGTTGGGAAGCATGGGCGTAGGCGTCACCATTGACGAACACATGCGCATCGAGGTGGATCCCGCGAGCATCCGCGAGTTCTACGCGCCCTATGAACTGGTGAAGACCATGCGCGCCTCGATTCTGGTGCTGGGGCCGCTGGTAACCAGATTCGGGCGCGCCGACGTGTCCTTGCCCGGCGGCTGCGCCATCGGCACGCGCCCGGTGAACCTGCACATCTCCGGCCTTGAGGCCATGGGCGCCAGGATCAAGGTGGAGAACGGTTACATCCGCGCCCAGGCCGAGCGGCTGCATGGCGCGCGCATCCTCATGGACATGGTGTCGGTGACCGGCACCGAGAACATCATGATGGCCGCGACGCTGGCCGATGGCACCACGGTGATCGAGAACGCGGCGCGCGAGCCGGAAGTCGTGGACCTGGCGCATTGCCTGGTGCAGATGGGCGCGAAGATCAAGGGCGAGGGCACGGATACCCTGGTCATCGAGGGCGTCAAGAAACTGCACGGCACGCAATATAACGTGCTGCCGGATCGCATCGAGACCGGCACTTATCTGTGCGCCGGCGCGTTGACCGGCGGGAATGTACGCGTCAAGGACACACGGCCCGAATTGCTCGAGGCGGTGATTGCAAAACTTGAAGAGACCGGAGCCAAAGTCGGCACGGGCAAGAACTGGATCGAGGTGGACATGCAGGGCCGCCGTCCGCACGCGGTGGACGTGCGTACCGCGCCATATCCCGCGTTTCCCACCGACATGCAGGCGCAATTCACCGCGCTCAACGTGGTGGCCGAGGGCACCGGTACCATCACCGAAACCGTGTTCGAAAACCGTTTCATGCACGTGCTGGAGATGCAGCGCATGGGTGCCGATGTGCGCCTCGAGGGCAATACCGCCATCAGCCAAGGTGTCGAGCATCTGACGGGCGCGCCGGTCATGGCCACGGATTTGCGCGCCTCGGCCAGCCTGGTGCTCGCGGGACTGGTGGCGCAGGGTGAGACCGTGGTGGACCGCATCTATCATATAGATCGCGGCTACGAAACCATCGAAGAAAAGCTCGGCCAGCTGGGCGCGAAGATTCGCCGCGTACCGGTGTAAACTTTTCCGGGCGCTGTAATCTGACTAGCTGCTGGCCTGTATCGGCCGCTCGGCGATTTTTACCATGACACTGAATGGCTTGCCTTGATGGACGCCGCCCAGCGTCACCAGGGAGCCGGGCGGCTGGCCGGCGATGCGGTCGAGTGCATCGTGGCTGTTGATGACCGGCTTGCCGTCAATCGTCTGAATCACATCGCCCGGCACCAGGCCCGCGCGGCTCCCGGGACCGTTGGGCGCCAGGCTGGTAATGATGAATCCGGAGGTGCTGTCCAGCCGGAAGGCCGCGGCCAGTTGCGGGCTGATGTCCTGCGGCTCGACGCCCAGATAGCCGCGGCGCACGCGTCCGTAGGCAATGAGCTGCTGCATGACGCCGCGCGCCAGGTTTACCGGAATGGCGAAGCCGATGCCGGTGGAACTGCCGGTCGGCGAGAACAGCGCGGTGTTGATGCCGACCAGCCGGCCGTGCACGTTGACCAGCGCGCCGCCGGAGTTGCCGGGATTGATGCTGGCGTCGGTCTGGATGAAGTTCTCGAAGGTGCTCAGGCCGAGCTGGCTGCGGCCGAGCGCGCTCACGATGCCGTGAGTCACCGTCTGGCCGACGCCGTAGGGGTCGCCGATGGCCAGCACCACGTCGCCCACGTGCAAATCGTCCGAGCGCCCCATGTCGATGGGCCGCAGGCGCGGCAGGCCGATCTTGATGAGCGCCAGGTCGGTGTCCGGATCCACGCCCACGACCCGCGCCGGCGCGCTGCGCCCGTCGGACAGTCCCACCTGGATGGCTTCGGCGCCGCTGATGACGTGATAATTAGTGAGGATGTAGCCGTCGGGACTGACGATCACTCCGGAACCCAGGCTGGTCTGGGTGCGTACGCGCGGCGGCAGGTTATCGTAATCCCCGCGCTCGAAGGGCGCGCCGGGAAGTTGCGGGGTGCGCGTGCGCCGCGCGCTGAAGACGTTGACTACCGATGCGGAAGACGCCTCCACCGCGGAGGCATACGATCCCGCGTCGCCATACGGCGCCAGCCGGCCCGGGCCGGTGAGCAGCGACGGATGGAAGTACACCACCACGAACGCGATCGCCAGGCCGACCACCACCGCGCGCAACGCGAAGGAAAGAGCATCCGCCAAAGTCCGCATCGGCATACGCTAGCATGCGGCTGCCGTCAGGTCAGCCCGGGGTGTACAGACTGGCGGGCCTGCAAAGCGGCTGTGTATAATGCTGCACTCTTCAGGTATTCCAGCCGATTCTTCCGCCCCACGGGCCGGCCGCCCATGGGCCGTGGCGCATGAGGTGTATGGAGCGGGGTGAATGAGCGAAGAAATAGACCAGAGCAAACGCCATTTCCTCACCGTTGCGACCGTCGTGGTGGGCGCCATCGGGGTGTGCGTCACCGCGGTGCCGTTTGTTACCTCCATGAACCCCAGCGCCAAGGCCCTGGCGCTCGGCGGGCCTACCGATATTGACTACAGCAAAATCGAGCCGGGTGCGCTCATCAAGGCCGTGTGGCGCAACAAGCCGGTATGGGTGGTGCAGCGCGGTCAGGTGGTGCTGGCCGAATTGCCCAAGAATGACCCGCTGCTGCGCGATCCCGATTCCGATGAGCCCCAGCAACCCGCGTATGCCAAGAACGGCTGGCGTTCCATCAAGCCCGAGCTGTTCGTGGTCGTGGGCATCTGCACGCATCTTGGCTGCTCGCCGCTGTATGTGCCGCAACCGGGCGACCCGAGCGTCGGGCCGAGCTGGCCGGGCGGTTTCCACTGTCCCTGCCACGGCTCGCTTTACGATCTGGCCGGGCGCGTGTTCAAGAACGTGCCGGCGCCGCTGAATCTGCCCGTGCCGCGCCACCGCTACGTGAACGACAAGGTGGTCCGCATCGGCGAGGATCCGGTGGGCTCGCATTCCACCTGGACCGAGCCGCTGGTGTGGTGAGCCGCTGGTCCGTCCTGAACATTCCGGGAGCGGGATTCAATGAGCAATGAAGAACCGAAGCTGAAACGCGACTACCTGGACGTCACCGGCGGCTGGCTGCACGGCCTGCGTGCATGGATAGACGCGCGCTTCCCGATGTCGTCGTTCTGGAACAAGCACCTGGCCGGGTACTATGCGCCCAAGAACTTCAATTTCTGGTATTTTTTCGGCTCGATTGCGCTCCTGATCCTGGTCAACCAGATCCTCACCGGGATCTTTCTCGCGATGAACTACCAGCCTTCGGCCACGGGCGCGTTTGCCTCGGTGGAATACATCATGCGTGATGTCAACTGGGGCTGGCTGCTGCGCTACATGCACTCCGTGGGCGCCTCGCTGTTCTTCGTGGTGGTGTACCTGCACATGTTCCGCGGCGTGATGTATGGCTCGTTCAAAAAGCCGCGCGAACTCATCTGGATCTTCGGGGTGCTCATCTACGTGGCGCTCATGGCCGAGGCCTTCATGGGCTACCTGCTGCCTTGGGGGCAGATGTCCTACTGGGGTGCAAACGTCATCCTCTCGCTGTTCGGCGCCATTCCCGGCATTGGCAACGCCATCGAAACCTGGATCAAGGGCGATTTCGGCGTTTCCGGCATCACTTTGAATCGCTTTTTCGCGCTCCACGTGGCGGCGGTGCCGCTGGTGCTGATTGGCCTGGTGCTGTTCCACCTGATCGCGCTGCACGAAGTCGGCTCCAACAATCCCGACGGCGTGGAGATCAAGAAGCACAAGGACCCGGCGACCGGCATTCCGCTCGACGGCATCCCGTTCCATCCCTACTACACCATGAAGGACATCTGCGGCGTGATCGTGTTTATCGCGATCTTCTCCGCCATCATCTTCTTCGCGCCCGGCATGCACGGGCTGTTCCTGGAACCGTCGAACTTCGAACCCGCCAATCCGCTCAAGACGCCGCCCGACATCCATCCGCTGTGGTACTTCGGGCCCTACTACGCGATCCTGCGCTCCATCCCCAACAAGGATCTGGGGGCGCTGGCCCTGCTGGTGGCCATCGTGATCCTGTTTTTCCTGCCGTGGCTGGACCGCAATCCGGTGAAGTCCATCCGCTACCGCGGTCCGCTGTACCGCTGGGTGCTGGTGTTGTTTGCCGTGACCTTTCTCGTGCTCGGCTACATCGGCATGCAACTGGCCACGTTGTTCTGGGCGGAGATCGGCCAGCGACTGTCGGAGCTGTACTTCCTGTTTTTCGTTGCGGCGTGGGTGTATTCCAGGCCGCGCTCGCGCGCATTCCTGGTCAGCACCTTCGTGGTGGTGATGATCATCATCTCGGCGCTCGACTGGATGAGCTGGGTACCAAGCATTGCGCACCTCAAGATGTGGTCGTGGCTGATTCCCTTCGGCTACTGCGTGATTTTCCTGCTGTGGCCCGCGGTCATGCCCAGGCTCATGCAGCCCAAACCGGTGCCGGAGCGTGTCCGGACCAAAGCGCGGCACGGGACTCACGTGGGGGTGGCGGCCGAATGAAGAACATCATCGTATGCGCGCTACTGTTGGCGCTGCTGCCGCTGGCGGCGCGCGCCCAGGACCAAGGCGTGAAGTTGCAGACCGCCGACGTGGACGTGAGCAACACTGCGTCGCTGCAGCGTGGCGCGAAGTTCTTCGTGAACTACTGCATGGGTTGTCACTCGGCCCAGTACGTGCGCTACAACCGCGTCGGCCGCGATCTGCACCTCAGCGACCCGCAACTCGAGAGCTATCTGATGTTCGGGAGCGGCAAGGTTACCGATACCATGATGAGCGCGATGCCGCAGGCGGATGCGGTCAAATGGTTTGGCGTGGCGCCGCCGGACCTGTCGCTGGAATCGCGCATCCGCGGTGACGACTGGATCTACACTTATTTGAAATCCTTCTATCTCGACCCCAAGAGCGCTACCGGCGTCAACAACACGGTATTTCCGCACGTCGCCATGCCGGACGTGCTGTGGGAGCTGCAGGGCACGCAACGCGCGGTCTTCACCACGGTCAAGAACCCCGACGGCAGCAGCTATCAGGTATTTAACCACTTCGAGCAGGTCGCGCCCGGCAAAATGACGCCGGCCGAGTTCGACAAGGCTGCCCGCGACATCACCAATTTCCTCGCTTACATGGGCGATCCGGTCAAGCTCACCAGCCTCACGCTTGGCCTGCGGGTGATCGGCTTCCTGCTGGTGCTTTTCATCATTGCGTATCTGCTGAAGCGCGAAATCTGGAAAAAAGTACATTGATGTACCGGCCCGTGGATTCCTGACATGACACGTCCGCACGCACGTTCGGAAGAGCAGTTACCTGCACACACCCCTACTGCCATGACCTTGTACTCTCGAGCCACCGATCCTCATTGCCACCGCGTACGCCTGGTGCTGGCGGAGAAGGGCATTGCCATGGACATCGTCAACATCGAGGGCAGCAAGCTGCCCGAGGACCTGCTGGAGCTCAATCCCTACAACAGCGTACCCACGCTCGTGGACCGCGAACTGGCGCTCTACGAGCCGCGCATCATCATGGAATATCTGGACGAGCGCTTCCCGCACCCGCCGCTGATGCCCGTGGACCCGGTGGCGCGCGCGCGCTTCCGCCTGGCGCTGTACCGCATCGAGCGCGACTGGTACGCGCTGGTGGACGACATCGAGCGCTCCCCCGGCAAGCCGCACGCGCGCGCGCGCAAGCTGTTGCGCGAGGGTTTGCTGGCGGCTTCCGACGCATTCGCCGTCAAACCGTTCTTCCTGAGCGACGAGTTTTCGCTGGTGGACTGCAGCTTGGCGCCCATCCTGTGGCGTCTGGCGCGCTATGAAATCGACATTCCCGCCCAGGCCAAGGCGCTGCAAAAATACGCTGAGCGCCTGTTCCAGCGCCCGGCGTTCAAATCCAGCCTCACCGAAGCCGAGCGCGACATGCGCGACGCAGCCTGAACGGCGCGGGCCGAGCCTGATTCGGCGCACACACCGGCGTTGCCCATGCTGTCCCGCAAGCCTTATTTGTTGCGCGCCATGTATCAGTGGATCGTGGACAGCGGCCACACGCCGCATATCGTCGTGGACACCAAGGTCGCGGGCGTGCAGGCGCCCGCGGGTTACGCCCAGGACGGGAAACTGGTGCTCAACGTAAGCGATGCCGCGACTTGCGGTCTGGATCTGGGAAGCAACCGGCAACTGGAATTCGAGACACGCTTCGGCGGCGTGTCGCGTCACGTGAGCGCGCCGCTGGAGGCGGTGCTTGCCATTTACGCGCAGGAAACCGGCCAGGGCATCGTATTCGGACCGGAAGAGGAACCGACGCCCGGCGGCACTCCGCCGGCCGAGGGTGACAAATCACGCAAACCCGCCGGCACCCGCAAGCCCAGCCTGAAGGTCGTCAAGTAGATACGCTTACCTGCTTGCGCTCCCCGTCAGGGGGGAGAAGTAGGATGATAAGGTTTCTTCCCTGCGCGCCGCCTCCGAGGCAGTCATGGACAGTCCCGCCGCGAGCCAACTCAACCGCACCGTGCACAAGCTTGGCAAGCTGCGGCCGGCGCTGCGCTGGCGCATGCTGACCTGGGCCTTCGGCAAGAATGTCCCCTTCATGCGCACCGCACGCCTGCAGTTCCTCGAGCTCGGTGAGGAACGCGCGCTGCTGCATCTGCGTAACCGCAGGCGCGTGCGGAATCACATCGGCTCAGTGCACGCCGCGGCCGTGGCGCTGCTCGCGGAAACCGCGAGCGGCACGCTGCTCACCATGAATCTGCCGGATGACCGCGTGCCGTTGCTGAAGAGCATGCAGGTTGACTATCACAAGCGCGCCCAGGGCGGCCTGCTGGCCGAGGCGACGCTGGAGGCCGGCGCGCGCGCGCGTCTGCGCGCCGAGGAAAAAGGCGAAATCGTGGTGCCCGTCAAAGTCACCGACGAAAGCGGCGAGGAGCCCGTAAAATGCACCATGCGGTGGGCCTGGGTCCCGAAGCACCGGCCGTGATCAAGGTCATCCAGTACGACATCACCGACCTCGACGTGGATGCAATCGTCAACGCCGCCAACACCACGCTCCTGGGCGGCGGCGGGGTGGACGGTGCGATTCATCGCGCCGCCGGACCTGAATTGCTGGAAGCCTGCAAGAAACTCGGCGGCTGCCCCACCGGCGAAGCGCGCATCACACCGGGTTTCCGGCTCAAGGCCAAGTGGGTGATTCACGCCGTCGGACCGGTGTGGCGCGACGGCGGGCACGGCGAGCCGCAGTTGCTGGAGAGCTGTTACCGCAGCGCGTTCAGCCTGGCGCAAGAGGCCGAAGCCCGCAGCATCGCTTTCCCCTGCATCAGTACCGGCGTGTATCACTATCCAAAAGAGGATGCCGCGCGCATCGCGCTCCAGGTCATGCACGCATTCGACAAGAATTTCCGCAGCATCGTGGCCTGCTGCTTCGATGCCGAAAACGCCGCGATTTATCGCAAGTTGCTGGCCCCGTCGCAGCGGCCGGACGACGACGCGTAACCAGTCGAACACGCGGCACAATGCGGGCTGCAATTCAGAACAACGACAGTTCTTCGAGAGTCTGTATGGGCAGCGAGCACTGCGTGCCGCGACAGGCATAAGCACAAACAGATGCGCGCGGCGTGCACTGCGCAAGCAGGCCGGTGAGCCCTGCAACATTGTCAGGGATTGCAAGAATCATCCGTCGCGGGTCGAAGCGCTGGTCCAGAGTCCGGCGCCATGCAGTGAGGTTTTCCGGTTTTCCGCGCAGCACCACCATTGGTGGCGGTTCAAGCGCGTCCTGCAGCACCGGCAGCAGGCTGGCGTGCGCCTCGGGGTTGCGATTAATGGAGGCCCAGGCGGTCTTGAGTGTGCGCTCGGCCGCGTCGAGGTAGCGCGGTTCGGCGCACAAATGACCGAGCCGCAGCAACGCCCGGGCAGCGACCGCGTTGCCAGAGGGCAGGGATTCATCACCGAAGGTTTTGGGCCGATAGAGCGGGATTTCCTGATCGTTGGCTGTGAACCAGAAGCCGCCGTGCGCCTTGTCCTCAAAGTGTGTTAGCAGGCCGTCGGCTATCTGACGGGCGAATGCGAACAGATCGCTGTCCCAGCGTGCCTGCACCAGTTCCAGCACGCTGTCCAGCATGAACGCGTAATCGTCGAGATAGGCCGGCAATCTGGCCTGGCCGTCGCGCCAGGAAGCCAGCAGTCGGCCATCCCGGCAGAGATGCGTGCGCACGAATCCAACGGCGCGCCCGGCGGACTCCAGGAATTGCGGCTCGTCCAGCAGACGCCCGGCCACGGCCATGCCGCGAATCATCAGGCCGTTCCATGCGGTGAGTACCTTGTCATCGAGGCCGGGGCGCACGCGCTTGCGCCGCGCGGCCAGTAATTTCCGACGCGCGGATTGCAGCAATAACTCTCCCTGATCAACCACTGCTCGCTCTCGGTTCTCCTCTCCCCTTGAGGGGAGAGGGCTCATCGCGAAGCGATGAGCGGGCTGCCAGGATGGCAGCCCTGGGCTTTCAGGCGTAGCAGGATTGCGCAGCCTGAAAGGGGCTGAGGGGTGTTCAGCCGTCTCAAATGTTTTCGGCGACGCCACGGCATTCTTGGCGGATTGCTGCACATGTAAATGCCAATGACCTTCGAAATTCGGCGACCGGTCCAAACTATAATGCGGAGCGAATATGGCGAATTCCTCAGCGCTTAGAAGCGCGCGGATTTCTTCTTTATCCCAGACGTAGTACTTGCCCTCGTGGCCTTCGGAATCCGCGTCCAGGCTCGAGTAATAACCGCCCTGCGGCGCCTGCATTTCGGTCATTACCCATTCGGCCGTCTGCCGCGCAATCTGCGCGTAGAAATCCCCGCCGGTGAATTTTGCAGCCTGTGCATACAAGGCGAGCAGCGGCCCGTTGTCGTACAACATTTTTTCGAAATGCGGAATCATCCATTCCTCATCCACCGAATAGCGGCAGAAGCCGCCGCCCAACTGGTCGTAGATGCCGCCTTCAGCCATGTGCGTGAGCGTGGTTTCCAGCATGTGCCGACTGCGTTGCGCGGTTTCAGTGGCGGCTTTTTTATCGGCAGCTCGCCACAGCAGGAATTCGAGACCGGCTGGTTGAGGAAACTTCGGTGCGCGGCCGAAGCCACCGAAGCGCGGGTCGAAACTTTCCGCGAACGCACGATAGGCAGAATCGAGTGGTGTCTTGTGCAATTCACCGGCTGGGACGGCGGCTTCGGCCTCGATTCGCCGGAAAACCTTTTGCAGTGATACATTCTGCTTGCGCAGTTCATCATGACGCTCGCGATAAAATCCCGCGACACGCTCCAGCACTTCCTTGAAGCCCGGCATTCCGTAGCGCGGTTCGCACGGGAAATAGGTGCCGGCGAAGAACGGCGTGAGGTCGTCGGGCGTGAGGAAGATCGTCAGCGGCCAGCCGCCGCCGCGCTGCGTGAGCACCTGGTGAGCAAGCTGGTACACGCGGTCGAGATCCGGCCGTTCCTCGCGGTCCACCTTGATGTTGACGAACAGCCGGTTCATGAGCGCGGCGGTATCCGCATCTTCGAAGGACTCGTGCGCCATCACGTGGCACCAGTGGCAGGCGGAATAGCCGATGGACAGCAGAATGGGTTTGTCTGCCGTGCGTGCCTGGACCAGGACTTGTTCGTTCCACGCATGCCAGTCCACGGGATTATGGGCGTGCTGCAGAAGATACGGGCTGGTTTCGCGGATGAGGGCGTTGGTGTGGGATTCGCCTTTCACGATGGGGACGCCTGATAGAATGCCTTCACTATAACCCCTTTGATCCTGTGCCCCTTACCCCAGCCCTCTCCCCGCAGGCGGGGCGAGGGAAATTAAATCCATGTCTTTACCGCAACTGATATTGAAAAAGAACGAGGACCGGCGTCTGCGGGCTGGGCACCTGTGGGTATTCAGCAACGAGGTGGACACTGAGCGCACGTCGCTCACGGCGTTCGCCCCCGGTGAGCCAGTGGAAATCTGCGCGCACAACGGGCGCTTCATCGGCAGCGGCTATGTCAATCCCAACTCGCTCATCTGCGCGCGCATCCTGTCGCGCGACGAGCGCCACCCGCCGGACGACTCGCTGCTGGTGCATCGCCTGAATATCGCTTTGTCCCTGCG
>JBOIAZ010000081.1:0-21045 GCA_050739175.1 Gammaproteobacteria bacterium | reverse complement strand
GAAAGAGGCACGTCGCTTCATGCGGAAAGTGTAACCCGATCGCCTGGGTTGTGCTACGCAGCCATGCACAGGTACGTCTCGGCCTGGATGCTGCGGTCAGGAATTCACGCCACGCGATCGCGTTTCTCGCCTTTGCTAAAGGCTTCGATATTCAATGCCATCTCGTTGATGACACGCTGACGCGCCTCGCGCGTCGCCCAGGCGACGTGCGGCGTGACGATGAGATTCGGGATGCCGGGCGCGAGCAGCGCATTGCCGTGCACCGGCGGCTCTTCGGAGAGCACGTCCACGCCCGCACCTCCGAGGCGGTGGGCGCACAAGGCATCCGCCAGCGCTTGCTCGTCCACGATACCGCCGCGTGCGCAGTTGATGACGAGCGCGTCGTGCTTCATGAGCGCGAGTTCCGGCGCGCCGATGAGGTTGCGGGTCTCGGGCAGCAGCGGCACGTGGATGCTGAGCACGTCCACCTGCGGCAGCAGTTCGCTGAGCGGCAGACGGCCCGGGCGGGTGTCGGTGGCGTTGCGCGCGCCGATGAGCACCTGCATTCCAAGAGCTTCGGCAACACGCGCCGCAGCTTTGCCGATATCGCCGTAACCCAAGATGCCGAATTTCTTGCCGGCGAGTTCGCGGATCGGATAGTCCAATAGCGTGAACTGCGGCGCACCCCGCCACGCGCCCCGTTGCAGCAGAGCTTCGTATTCCTTGAGATGCTGCGTCAGGGCCAGTACGAAGGCGAACACCTGCTGCACCACCGACAAGGTGGAATACGCCGGCACGTTGGTGACTGCGATGCCACGCGCACGCGCGGCTTCCAGATCCATGTTGTTGGTGCCGGTCGCGGCCACGCACACCAGCCGCACGCGCGGAAACTGCGAGAGGGCCGCGGCCCCGAGTTTCACCTTGTTGGTGATCACCACCTCGGCGTCCGCGACGCGCAGCAGCACCTGCTCGGCGGGCGTCACGCCGAAGGTGCGCAGCTCGCCGAGCGCGCGGCGCAGCGGCGCCAGGTCCACGTCTCCCTCGCGACTCACTGTATCGAGATCCAGAAATACGCCACGCATTGTGCGTTCTCCTTTGTTGTGGACGGCCGGCGTAGACTACACGCGCACCATGGCAGAAAACCTGACCCGCCTGCTGGCCGCGGCGCGCGCCTGCCGCGCCTGCGAAGGCAAGATTCCCGAGCCGCGCCCGGTGCTGAGTGCGCACCGCGACGCGCGCGTGCTGCTCGTGGGCCAAGCGCCGGGCCGCCGGGTCCACGAGACCGGTATCCCCTGGAACGATGCGAGCGGCGAGCGCCTGCGCGCGTGGCTCGAGGTGGACAAGGCCGCATTTTACAACCCGCGTAACTTCGCGATTATTCCCATGGGCTTTTGTTATCCGGGCAAGGGCAAATCCGGAGATCTTCCGCCGCGGCCCGAATGCGCCGAGTTGTGGTTGCCGCAGCTGCTGGCGGCGCTCCCGCATATTGAGCTCAAAATCCTGATTGGCCGGTACGCTCAGGCGCATTACCTGGGCGCACGCTGCAAGGCGACCCTGACTGCGACGGTGCACCACTGGCGCGACTACTGGCCGGAGTATGTGCCGCTGCCGCATACTTCGCCGCGCAATATCGGCTGGTTCAAAGCCAACCCATGGCTCGAAAAAGAACTCATCCCCGCGCTGCGCCGCCACCCGGCGCTGCGCGCCATCCGCAAGGAACTGCACTGATGTACACACCTGCTGCTTTCAGGCTGGATGACACTCCGAAGCTGCATGCGCTGATGCGCCGCTTCCCGTTTGCTCCGCTGCTGACCGCGCACGACGGTGAAATCGCCGCGACGCATTTGCCCTTCATGGTGGACGAGAAGCGCGGACCCTGCGGCACGCTCCTGGCGCACATGGCGCGCGCCAACCCGCATTGGAAACTGTTCGACGGCAAGCGCGAAGCCTTGGTGGTATTCACCGGCGCGCACGCCTATATATCGCCGTCCTGGTATGAAAGTCCGGTGACCGTGCCCACCTGGAACTACGCCGCGGTGCATGCGCACGGCCGGCCGGTGATCGTGAGCGACAAGGCGCAGGTGCGCGCGATGCTGGAAAAACTCGTCGCCATCCACGAAGCCCATGTCCATTCGCCGTGGAGCACCGCGCAGGCGGGCGATTATATTGACGACCAGATCAACTACATCGTGGCCTTCGAAATCGAAATCGCGCGCCTCGAAGGCAAGTTCAAGTTCAACCAGAACCGCTCACGCAAAGATCAGGAAGGCGTGGTGCGCGCACTGTCCGGCTCCGACGACCCGCTCAAGCACGCAGTGGCCGAGATCATGCGGGCACAATTGAAAGAATAAGTGCGGGGTGCATTTATACTCCATTCCCACGGAGAATGGTGCGCCAGCACACCCTACGGTAAAAATCCGCACTTTAATCGCCATCATTTTGTGGGAGCGGCGGTAACCGCCATGGGTGAGCTGCGTCAGCAGCGAACGGGCATACAGGGATGTATGCCCTGGGCTTTCAGGCGGAGCACGAAGCGCAGCTTGAAAGGCGGAAATACAGATTTTGCAAGGAGCATAAGTCTGCCTCCGCCGCGATCCCCCCGGCATTGCGACGGAACTGTCGCTTCCGCAATATCGTCACTCTCGCAATAGTCAAAGCACCTGACAAAATGAACGTACGCGACAAATCCTCCCGCGCGCCCAGCGCCCCCCCCTTTACAAGGGGGTAAGGGGGGGATTTCAAGTGTGTCGAGTGATCATCGCCGCATATTGCCTACATCGCGACGGAGACCGCCGCTCCCACAACGGCACTCCTGCAACCTGAAACCGCTCACAGCAGGCTGCGCTCGCCGCGTTCGAGTTCCAGCAACTGCTGCTTGATCTTCAGGCCGCCGCCGAAGCCGGTGAGCGCGCCGTTGGCGCCGATCACGCGGTGACAGGGCACGATGATCGGCAACGGATTCTGGCCGTTGGCCGCGCCCACGGCGCGCGAAGCCTGCGGGCGCTTGATGCGCCGCGCAAGCTCGCCGTAAGACCAGGTTCTGCCGTAGGGAATGCCACGCAGCGCGCGCCACACCTTGAGCTGGAACGCGGTACCCGCGGGCGCGAGCGACAGGTCGAAGCTGCGGCGTTCACCGTCGAAATATTCACGCAGTTGCCGGATCGCCTCGTGGAACGGCTTTGCGTCTTCATGCCAGGCCGGGTCGGGCTTCGCAGGATGCGGGCCGTCCTGGAAATCCACCTGCCGCAGGCCCTGTTCATCGCCCGCCAGCAAAAGTTGGCCCACGGGAGTCTGCAAGTAACAGTAATACATGACGCACCTCGTCAGTGATTGGGACCGGCGGCGTGCGCCGCCGCCCGCCACAAGTACATGGCCGCGTACGCGCGCCACGGCCGCCAGTTTTCGGCGCGCTTGAGTAACGCCGCCGGAGTGAGCGGCTTGCCATCCGCCGCAGCACGCAGCAACACCAAGTCTGATGCCGGAAAAGCATCCGGTTCATTGAACGCGCGCATCGCGACGTATTGCGCCGTCCAATTGCCGATGCCGGCGACGCCCTGGAAGCGCGCGAAGAATTCCTGGTCCGGCAGACCGCCGGCAAATTGCATTTCGCCGCGCGCCACTGCCTGCGCCAGCAGGCGCAAAGTCCGGGCGCGCGCGCCCGGCAGCCCGGCGATTTCCGCCGCGGCCAGAACTTCGGCGCATGGAAATACATGCGTCAGTCCGCCGCGGTCAGCGAATTGCAGCGGCTCGCCATGCTCACGCACGAGCCGGCCGGCCAGCGTGGTCGCGGCACGCACCGTAATCTGCTGGCCGAGAACGGCGCGCACCGCCAGCTCAAACCCGTCCCAGGCGCCCGGCACCCGCAACCCCGGGAAACGTCTGATTGATGGTTTCAGCAGCGGATCGCTGCGCAAATGTTTGGCAATCACGGCCGGATCGGCCGCCAGATCAAACATGGCGCGCACGCGCGCGACTATGCGCAGCAGGCCCGCGGACTCCGGAAAGCGGATGCGCGCTTCCAGCGCATGTTCCCGTTTGAGTGCGCGCACCTCGAGCACCCCGTGACGGTTGTCGAATACCAGACTGCGGCGGTAGGCGCCGTCCGAGACCTCTTCGACACCCGGCGTGGCGCGCAAAGCCAAGAACGCCAGCAACGCATCCCACGCATAGGGCGGGCGATACGCGAGGCGGAATACGTACTCGCCGATATCGGTGCGCGGCGCTTCGGCCTCACGCAGACGGCGCAATTCCGACGGCGTGCGGCCATAGAGCTTGTGCAGCACGTCATTGAAGCGGCGGATGCTCTGGAAACCGGACGCCAGCGCCACCTGCGACATCGGCAAGCGCGTGCCGTCAATGAGCTGCTTGGCAAAATGCAGCCGCCGCGTCTGCCCCACCGCGATCGGCGGCGCGCCGAGATGCTGCAGAAACAACCGGTGCAAATGGCGCGCGCTCACGCCCAGGCGCGCGGCCAGGCCGTCCACGCTGCCCTCGTCGAGCGCGCCTTGCGCGATGAGTTTCAGGCCGCGGCTCACCGTGGCCGACGTGCCGCTCCATGCCGGCGTGCCGGGCGCGACTTCCGGCCGGCAGCGCAGGCAGGGGCGAAAACCGGCTGCGGCGGCGGCTGCCGCGCTCGGGAAGTAGCGCACGTTCGCGCGCTTGGCCGTGGGCGACGGGCAGATCGGCCGGCAATAAATGCCGGTGGAGGTGACGCCGATGAAAAACCGCCCGTCGAAGCGCGGGTCGCGCGCCAGGCGCGCGCGGTTGCAGACCTGGGCGTCAAGCTGTGCGGGTACGGAGTCCATGGCGGCCACTATACCCCCGCCGCCGCCCCGTACTAGCCATTTTCGGACGTGCGTGTCCGGGCCAAAAAAAACGGGACGGACCCGCGGCCCGTCCCGTGGTCAGTCACTTGCGGATGCGGCTCAGCCGCACTGTGGAGCGTTGCGCTGCACCACGTTGAAGGTCACCTGTTTGGCGGCCGGCGCAAGCGCAAACGCAAACGGATTGGAAGGCCGGCTGGGATAGCGGCAATTGGCTCCGGGGACGATGACTTCGACCGTCACATTAGCCGTGTCGCCGGTGACGCTGAAGTCGGTGAAGCGGACCAGATAGCCGCCGTGTTTTTGGTCACCCAGGAACATGGCCAACACCATGTTCTTGGAAAAATCCACGGTCGGCTTGTCCGGCGCGCCCGACATGTTGGCAAACGCCTGTGTCCAGAGTGCGTCGAGATCCGCCTGATTGTGCACATCCTTGTACTGTTCATCCTTGATGTTGCTGTAATTTCCCATGCTCAACGGCTCGACGCCGTTGCCGCCCCCCCCCATGCTGGCGCAGCCGGCCAGCAGCAGTGCGCACACCGCGGCCGCGGCCAGTGGTTTCAGCAAAAACGTGCTTTTCACGACACACCTCCCAGGTAAGTTAAGGCTCGATTGTACCCCAGTCGCTCAATGCGCAACCCGGAGCAGATACACGGCGCTCACGTCGGCGCTGATCGAGAGGGTGCCCGGCGGATATTCCGCGCCGTCCGCGCTCGCAGACAAGGATTTTCCCATGAACACCACCGGCTGCGGGCGCACCAATGCGCCGGTTTCCGAAATGCTGTACACCGCCCCGAGACTCGCGCCCGCGGCCTCCGCCAGCGCCGCGGCGCGCGCGTGCGCGTCATCCACCGCCTGAGCCAGTGCCTGCCGGCGCAAGGCGTCGAAGTCGCTGCGGTCCATGGTGGTGCTGAAGCTGGTCACGCCCGCCCGCACCAGCGCGCCGATCAAATCGGCGTAGCGGTTCAGGTTGCGCAACGTGATTGCGATGTGCCGGCTGACCCGCTGACCGATGAACACCTGGCTGCTGTTCTGCCACTGGTATTCGGGCTGGATGGAAAGGCTGGCGGCGTTGATGTCGCGCTCGGCCACGCCCAGCTTGCGCGCTGCAGCTATCACGGCGGCCGCATGCTGTTCCACGTCGTTGCGGGCCAGCGTCAGATCCTTGTCGGTTCTGCTCAGCGTCACGGTTACCTGCGCCATGTCTGGCGCCACGCTCAGACTGCCGTGCCCGCTCACCTGCACCCAGGGCGTTGAGGGCAGCGCATCGGCCAGCGTCGTGATCGGCAACAGCACCAGCAGCAGCGCGGCAAGCGATTTCATCGCCGGTCTCATCTCGCTCAGCTATCCGGCCAGGATGTACGCGAACATCAGCGGTGCTACGATGGTGGCGTCGGACTCGATTACGAAGCGCGGCGTGTCCTGGCCGAGCTTGCCCCAGGTGATTTTTTCGTTGGGTACCGCGCCCGAGTAGGAGCCGTAGCTGGTGGTGGAATCGGATATCTGGCAGAAATACGCCCACAAGGGCGTCGCCTGCCTCATGTCCTGCTCGAGCATCGGCACCACGCAGATGGGGAAATCCCCCGCAATCCCGCCGCCGATCTGGAAAAAACCCACGCCGCGGCCGCCGGAGTTCTTCCGGTACCAGTCCGCGAGCAGCGTCATGTATTCGATGCCGGTGCGCACGGTATGCACGTTCTTGATCTCGCCCTTCATGCAGTGCGCGGCGAAAATGTTGCCGAGCGTGGAATCCTCCCAGCCGGGCACGATGATCGGCAGGTTCTTTTCCGCCGCCGCCACCATCCAGGAGTCCTGCGGATCAATCTGATGGTACGGCCGCAGGACACCGGAGCGGATGATCTTGTACATGAATTCGTGCGGGAAGCAGTGCTCGCCTTTTTTGTCGGCCGCGGTCCACTCGGACAGCACCGCGTCCTCGATGCGGCGTACGGCTTCGTCTTCCGGAATGCAGGTATCGGTCACGCGGTTCAGGTGGCGCTTCAGCAAGGCCTGTTCTTCGGCGGGCGACAGCTGCCGATAATGCGGCACGCGCACGTAATGGTCGTGCGCCACGAGATTGAAGATGTCCTCTTCGAGATTCGCGCCGGTGCAGGTGATGATCTGCACCTGGTCCGCGCGGATCATGTCGGCCAGCGACAGACCGAGTTCCGCGGTGCTCATGGCGCCCGCGAGCGTGACCATCATCTTGCCGCCGGCTTGCATGTGCGTCTTGTAGGCTTCGGCCGCGTCCACCAGCGTGGCGGCATTGAAATGCCGGTAGTGGCGCTTGATGAACGCCGCCACTTCCTGGGCATAAGCGAGGTGCGTGGAACTCGGCTGGTCGCGCATCGGCGTGATCCTCGGCAAGCGAGAACGAGTGACGATTGTAGCGGCTCCGCGCCGCGGTGAAACGCAGCTCAGGCCTTTTTCACCCGGGCCGGCAACTGCAGGGTTTTCTCCACATCCAGCGCGCGAATCGCATCGAGCGCGGCCTCCTCCGCGCCCTCACGGCACAGGCCGCTCAGGGACGCGGACTCGAATGCTTCGCGCGCCGCATCGAGACAGGCCTGGCGCACGGCCTCGGCCAGCAGGCGCGCATCGTCGGCATCCGAACCTCGCTGCATCACACTACTCTCCGCCACGCGCTGAAAAAGTGTGCCCAGGCCACGCCAGTCGTCGAAAACATTCCGCTACAATCCTCGCCGTTACCACCGCCGGACATCCTCCATGCCAGCCCAGCGCAGTCTCGGCCTTGCCACCACCACGTCCATTGTAATCGGCAACATGGTGGGCTCGGGAGTGTTCCTGCTGCCCGCGTCGCTCGCCGTGTACGGTGCCTACAGCCTGTGGGGCTGGGGGTTCAGCACCGTGGGCGCCCTGCTGCTCGCGTGGGTGTTCAGCAGCCTGTCGCGCCGCCTTACCCGGGCCGGCGGACCGTATGCCTACCCGCGCGAAGCCTTCGGCGATTTCGCCGGATTCCTGATCGCCTGGGTGTACTGGATCAGCATCCTCGCCGCCAATGCCGCGATTGCGGTGGCGTTCGCCAGCTACCTCACGGCCTATTTCCCGGTGTTGGCCAAGGAACCCATTTACGGAGGCATCGCGGCAATCATTACGCTGTGGGTGCTCACCGGGCTCAACATCTGGGGCGTGCGCGCTGCCGGTAAGATGCAGTTGATCACGGTGATCCTGAAATTGGCGCCGCTGCTGGTGCTGGCGGTTTTCGGCTTTTTCTTTTTCGATCCCAAATTACTCGAGTCCGGGCACGCGAGCGGAAGCGCGCTCTCGGCCATCAATACCACCGCGGCGTTCACCATGTTTGCGTTTCTGGGTCTGGAATGCGCGACGGTGCCGGCCACGCACGTGAAGAACCCCGAGAAAACCATCCCGCGCGCAACGCTCATCGGCACCATCATCGCCGCGGCTTTCTACATCGCCTGCACCACCGTGGTCATGGGCCTGATCCCCAGCGCCACGCTCGCCAAATCCACGGCGCCTTTTGCGGTCGCCGCCAATCTGTTGTGGGGTTCGTGGGGTGGTTACCTGATCGCCGCGACTGCGTTGATCTCCTGCTTTGGCGCGCTCAACGGCTGGATCCTGATGCAGGGCCAGTTCCCGCAGGCGGTGGCGAACGACAATTTGTTCCCGAAGTTTTTCGCACGTGAGTCGCGCCGTGGCACGCCGGCCATCGGACTGGTGGTCTCGAGCGTGCTCGCCACGATCCTGATCCTGATGAATTACAGCCATGGACTGGTCGGCATGTTCAACATCATCGTGCTGCTCGACACTTTCTTCGTGCTGGTGCCGTACATGTTCTGCGCCATGGCGGAGATCGTGCTGAGTCGCGGTCAGAAACGCCCGGGAAAATCACCGCTGCGCAATCTGGTGGTCGCCTGCCTCGCGTTCGCGTTCGCATTGTGGGCTGCGGCTGGCACCGGCAAGGACTCCCTGTACTGGGGCACGTTGCTGTTGCTGGTGGGGATTCCGATTTTCGTGTGGCAGAAGCACCACCAGAAACAGCTGGCGGCGGCGCCTGCCAAGAGTCTCGAATCCAATCTCGGCTGACGCCTTAAACCACGTTCCAGGAAAAGCCGCCGATCTGCGGACTCTCGATACGGATGCGGTCGCCGGCCACCAACGGCCCCACGCCCGCCGGCGTGCCGGTGAAAATCAGGTCGCCCGGCAACAGCTGCCAGTGGCGGCTCAGAAACGCGATGATTTCCGCCACCGGAAACAGCATGTCGCGCGTGTTGCCGTGCTGGCGCAGCGTGCCGTTCACGCTGCAGCGCATTTCGATGTTCTGAATGTCCGCCTGCCCTGACCAGGCGATGAATCTCCCAATCGGCGCGCTGCCCTCGAATGACTTGGAACGTTCCCAGGGCTGACCGGCCTGTTTCAGCCGGCTTTGCAATTCCCGCAAGGTGAGATCTATGCCGAGCGTCACGCCGGCGACGCAAGTCAGCGCCTGGTCGCGCGGTATGTCGCGGGCTTCGCGGCCGATGGCGACCACCAGTTCCATTTCGTGATGCACGCTGCCCTGTCCTTTGGGTAACATCAGCGGCTGTCCTTCCGGCACCAGGCTCGTGGCCGGCTTCATGAACAGCACCGGTTCCGACGGTTTGGGCGCACCCATCTCCCCGACATGTTCGGCGTAATTGCGGCCCACGCAAAAAATCCGCTGGCAGGTGAATCCGAACGGCTCGATACGGTGGAGCATGTGTGTCAATTCACGGTGGGCCGTGCCGGATCAATGGCCGCCGAAATAGCCCTGGAACGCGCCGATCACCCGCGCAACATCGGCGGCGCTGACATCCAGATGCGTAACCAGGCGTAAATTTGCATTCGGCAGCATCAGTATGCCGGCCTGCTGCAGGTGCGCGCTCAGCGGTTTGACCTGCTCCGGCGCGATCGCGGCAAACACCATGTTGGTCTGCACCGCCGCGGGATCCATTTCTATTTTTTTGATTTGTGCCAGTCCGTCCGCAAGCTTTCTCGCGTTGACATGGTCTTCCTCCAGGCGTTCCACGTGATGTTCGAGCGCGTACAGACCGGCGGCCGCCAGCATGCCCGCCTGCCGCAGGCCGCCGCCGAGAATCTTGCGCGCCCGGTGCGCCCGGGCAAGCAACGCTTTCCGGCCCACCAGCACCGTGCCCACCGGACAGCCGAGTCCCTTCGACAGGCAAATCGAAACGCTGTCGAAGTGCTGAGCAATCTGGCGCACCGGCACGCCGAGCTTCACCGCGGCGTTGAACACGCGCGCGCCGTCCAGATGGATGCCGAGCTGGTGAACGCGCGCGAATTCTCCGGCGGCCTTGAGATACGCAAGCGGCAGAGCCCGGCCGTTCTGGGTGTTTTCCAGTACCAGCAGGCGGGTGCGAGCGAAATGCGCGTCGTCCGGCTTGATGAGCGCCGCGACCTTATTCAGGTCCAGCGTGCCGTCGGCCGCGTATTCCACTGGCTGCGGCCAGAGGCTGCCGAGCACCGCCGCGCCGCCCGCTTCGTATTTGAAGCTGTGGCCCAAGCTGCCGATGATGAATTCCTCGCCGCGCCCGCAATGCGCCATGAGCGCGGCGAGATTCGATTGCGTGCCGCTCGGGAAAAACAGGCCGGCTTCATGGCCGGTCAGCTCCGCGAGCCGGTCCTGCAGGCGATTGACCGTGGGATCGTCGCCGAATACGTCGTCGCCCACCTCCGCCGCCGCCATGGCCTGGCGCATCGCGGCGGTCGGCCGCGTCACCGTGTCGCTGCGCAAGTCAATCATAATGATTTGTGTCGAAGACAGCCCTCATTCTCTCTCCCCCTGAAGGGGAAGAGATTGAAGTGAGGGGGGTCATCTTACCGTCAGCCGCTGGCGGCCGCGGGTGCGGCGCTCTTCTTCTGTTGCTTCTGTTGCTTCTGTTGCTTCTGTTGCTGCTGCAGCTGTTTCAGGTATTGAGGCCAATCCTTGTCCAGAACTTCAGTTACGCCCTTGCTGACGTCATATTTGGTGTTGGCGTATATGGCCCCCCCGGCATCCCTGCTGAGAATGAAGTCGTAGTGATGCGCCTTGGCATATTGATCGATCACCTTGCTCAATTCCTGCTCGATGGGCTGCAACAACTCCTGGCGCCGCTGATCCAGGTCCTGGCGGCCCATGAGCACGAACTGCTGCAAATCACTGCGGCTGTCGTCGTAACTCTTCTGCAACTTCGCGTAATCGCCGGACTTGGGGTCGGCCTTGTCGAGCTGCTGCTTCAGCACATTCAGCTTGGTGTTCTTGTCATTGGCCTGCTCCTGCAGCTTTTTCACGATTGACTGCATGTCCTGGTTGGCCTGCTGGCCGGCCTTGGAGTTGGCAATCACTTCCTGAAGGTTCACCACGCCGATGCGCAGCGGTTCCGCGGCCTGCGCCGTGCCAGCCGCGAACAATCCGGCCGCCAGCACCGCGCCGGCAATGAATCCGTAACGTGTCATGGAATGCTCCTGAACTGTGGAATAAGCGAAGCCCGCCGGGTGGCGGGGACGTGGAAAGACCCGGTTAGGATAACGCAGGGGCGGCGGCGGCGACTACCGCCGCCCCACGGTTTTTCAGGCTTTTTTCAGGCTCACGAACACGTTAAGGGTGAAAAACACGATACCGATGACCGCTATCGTCGCACCGACCGCCACCACAGGTTGGGCCGCTGGATGGCCGGCTTGCAGAAAAAACAGACCCGCCACGAAGATCGGCAGACCGATGTTATGCAGCCAGAAATGCATTAGGCCCAGCCAGTGGCCGCCGGCTCGCGGGCATAGCCAATAAATCACGCCGCTCAGCCCGAGCGAAGCCCAACCCAGCAGGTTGATATGGGCGTGGACGGGGGCGTACTGGAATTGATGGCTCATGCACATGACCAGTCCGAAAATTACGCCGATCAGCAGGTACAGCACCGCGATTTTCAGCCAAATCTGCGCCATGCGCGCGCCGCGTTGCTCGATGATATTCTCCATAACTAATTCCTTGTCTGGGTTTGAGATTTCATCCCTAACACGCTGCTATGTGTCGCGGACCAAGCCTATCCGAAGCCGCGGTCGAACTTGTGCGGCGCAAGCATGTCATACTGCCCAGCCCCTCGACATACAAACGCGAACTTTAAGGAGCATCCCATGTCACGTCGCTGGCTGACCCGGAATGTGTGGCTGTTTCCCGCATTTGCATTTCTGGCCCTCGCAGCCAGCGGCGCTCGCGCCAGCAACACACTGATGCGTTACCCCACACTGCACGGTGATTCCGCGGTGTTCGAGGCCCACGGCAACCTGTGGGAGATGAACCGCGCCGGCGGCATCGCGCACCGGCTGACCACTGATGCCGGCTTCGACATCATGCCGCGCTTCTCGCCGGACGGAAAATGGATCGCGTTCACCGGCCAGTACCGCGGCAATACCGACGTGTACGTGATCCCCGCGGGCGGCGGCGAAGCCCGCCGCCTCACCTTCCACTCCGACGTGGTGCCGGATGCGCCGCTGCGCTGGGGGCCTGACAACATGGTGGTCACCTGGACGCCGGATTCCAAAAACATCGTGTTCCTGTCGCGCCGCAACACCTTCAATTCCTGGTTCGGCCAGCTGTTCACGGTGCCGCTCACCGGCGGCCTGCCGACGCAGTTACCCATTCCCAAAGGCGGCATGCTCACCTATTCTCCCGACGGTCAGTCCATCGCCTACAACCGCATCTTCCGCAACTTCCGCACCTGGAAACGCTACCAGGGCGGGCTTGCCCAGGACGTGTGGCTGTACAACTTCAAGGACAAGAAGAGCACGCGCATCACCGATTATCCCGGCGCCGACATGGACCCCATGTGGTACGGGCATCTGATTTATTTCATTTCGGACCGCGGCCCGGAAGAGCGCAAGAACCTCTGGGTCTATGACCTCAACACCAAACAATTCCGGCAAGTGACCCACTTCAAGGATTACGACATTGACTGGCCGAGTCTCGGCGACACCGGCATCGCGTTCCAGGACGGCGGCGATCTGTATGTCATGGACCTGCCCTCGGAGCAACTCCACAAGCTCGACGTCACCGTACCCGACGACGGCAGCCGCACCGGCCTGCGCTGGGTGGACGAATCGAAATACATCCAGTTCATGGACACCGCGGGCGACACCAATCTCGCGCTCTCGCCCAATGGCAAGCGCGTGCTGCTGCAGGCGCGCGGCGACATCTGGTCGCTGCCGCGCGCGCACGGCCCGAGTCGCGATCTCACTGATTCCTCGAACGCCGAGGAGGAATATCCCGCCTGGTCGCCGGACGGCAAATGGATCGCCTACGCCACCGACGTGAACGGCGAAGACCAGATCGCGGTGCGTCCGGCGGACAATTCCGGCGCGCAGCAGATGCTCACGGATTTCAAGACCGGATATTTCTACGCCCCCAACTGGTCGCCCGGCAGCGACCGGCTGGCGTTCTCCGACAACGAGCACCGGCTGTGGATTCTCGATGTGAAGAGCCGCAAGCTCACCGAGGTCGCGCAGGACAAGTTCAGCGAAATGCACGACTTCAGCTGGTCGCCGGACGGCCGCTGGCTGGCCTACAGCATCACCGCACCCAACCAGATGCGTCAGATTTATCTCTACAATCTGGCGGGCGCCAAGGCGACGCTGATCAGCTCGCCCATGGATAATGATCAAAGCCCGGTGTTCGATCCCGAGGGCAAGTACCTGTACTTCGTGTCGGCGCGCCACGAGAACCCGACCTTCAGCGAGAGCGAGTTCAACATCGCCACGCTGCAGATGTTCGGCGTGTACGTGACGACCCTGCAGAAGGCCACGCCCTCGCCGTTCGCGCCGCGCAACGACGAAGGCACGCTTTCGGAGCAACAGCAGTCCAAATCCGGCGAGTGGAAACCCGGCAACCGCAAGCCGATTGCCATTGACCTCGACGGCCTGATGGCGCGCGCCGTACCGCTGCCGATTCCACCGTCCAACATCAGCGGACTGGCGGCGACGCCGGGGCAGGTGTTCTACAGTACCGTGCCGAACCAGACAATCGCCGGCCCGCTCCCGGGCATGCAGCCGGAACTGCACGTCTACGATCTCGCAACGCGCGAGGACAAGGTGCTGGGCAGCGGCTTTTACGGGTGGACGCTCTCGGCCGACGGCTCCACCATTCTCTACAACACGCCCGACAACCGGCTCTTCACGCTGGATGCCAAGCCGGATTCCAAACCCGCGCCGCTCGACACCTCGCACATGTGGGCGCAGATCAACCCCGTCGCGGAATGGAACGAGATGTTCAACATGGCCTGGCGGCTGGACCGCGACTTCTTCGTGAACCGCAAGATGAACGGCGTGAACTGGCCGGCGGTGCACGCGCAGTACGCCAAACTCCTGCCGCTCATGGGCTCGCGCGAGGATCTGAATTACCTGATCGGCGAGATGATCGGCGAGCTGTCCAACTCCCACACCTACGTGGGCGGCGGCGACATGGATTACCACGTGCACCGCACACCGACCGGTTTGCTGGGCGTGGATTTCGGCCTGGATGAAAGCTCCGGCCGTTATTACCTCAAGACCATTTATCCCGGCGACAACACGCGCGCGAATTACCGCTCACCGCTGACCGAGCCGGGCGTGAACGTCAAAGCCGGCGATTACCTGCTGGCCGTCAACGGTCGCGAACTCAAGGCGCCCACCAACCCCTACAGCCTGTTCGTGGACACCGCCAACCAGGACGTGTGGCTCACGGTGGCCGACAACAGTGCGGGCGCGAACCAGCGCCAGGTGCTGGTCAAGACCATTTCCGACGAGCTCGACATCCGTCTCAAGGCCTGGATCGATCACAACCGCGAAGCAGTAAACCAGCTCTCGGACGGCAAGATCGGCTACATCTACATGTCCGACATGGGCGCCCAGGGCATGAACCAGTTCATCCGCCAGTTCTACCCGCAGCTCACCAAGCAGGGTCTGATCATTGACGACCGCTACAACGGCGGCGGCTTCATTGACCAGATCGTGCTGGAACGCCTGCGACGCGTCCTCGTTGGCATGAACAGCAATCGCGAGCAGATCGCCTCGCCGATTCCGCAGCAGCTGAGTTACAGCCACAAGGTGACGCTCATCAACCACTACTCCGCGTCCGACGGCGACATCTTCCCGTATTTCTTCAAGAAATACGGGCTGGGACCGCTCATCGGCACGCGCACCTGGGGCGGCGTGCGCGGCATCCGCGGCGAGTGGCCGCTCTTGGACGACGGCTACATCACCATTCCCGAAGGCACCATGTACGGTCTGGATTCACAGTGGGTCATCGAGAACCACGGCGTGGATCCGGACATCGAAGTGGATGATCTGCCCGAGGACGTGATGCGCGGCTACGACGCGCAGCTGCATACTGCAGTGGATTTCCTGATGAAGAAGATCAAGGAACATCCGCTGGTACTGCCGCCGCCCCCGCCGCTGCTCCCGGCTTATCCGCCGCCGGGCAAGCAATAACGCCAAACCCGGGCTATTGACCCACTGTCGCGGCGGCCTTTCGGCCGCCGCTTTTTTTTGCCGCGTGTAAACCCCCGCCGCGCGGCCGGCATCCAATGGCCCGACATCGCTGCGGATGTCCGGGCGGACACCTTGCTATGTCCGCGGACGCGCGCGCATTGCCGGCGGCCGCACTCCGACACGCCGAACGGCCGGCTGTAAGCCGCGGATTCCGTGCGCGCGCATACCCCAAACGTCACTTGGCGAAACTTGGCATAGCGCTTGCTCAATCACAGACATGAACGCCAACAGCCCGAAAAAAGTCGTCAGCATCCGCGACACCGCCAGCCAGGACGTGGCGCTCGACCCGCGCCCGCGCCAGCGGCGCAAGCGCCTGTTCCTGATTGGCGGCGGCATCCTGGTGCTGATCGTGCTGGCCTTGCTGGTGCCGACGGTCATCCGCCTGCTCTCCGCCGAAGCTTCGGTCAGCGCCTCGCGCCTGAGCTTCGCCACCGTGCAACTCGGTCCGTTCGTGCGCGACCTCGCCGCGGACGGCCGCGTGGTCGCGGCCGTGAGTCCGACGCTGTACGCGACTTCAGCGGGCTCCGTGACCCTGAAAGTCAACGCCGGCGACACGGTAAAGGCGGGGGAAACCCTTGCCATCGTCTCCAGCCCCGAGCTGAGCAGCCGGTTCAGCCAGGAGCAATCCACGCTTTCCAGCATGCAGGTGGATCTCGAGCGCGAGCGCATCAACATCAAGATCGCGGCGCTCAGCAACAAAGAAGCCATGGATCTCGCCAGCGTGAAACTGGAAGCCGCCACGCGCGAGATGAAGCGCGCGGAAGCGGCCTGGGGGTATCACGTCATCAGCGCCCAGGACTACGCCAAGGCCCAGGATGATCTGGCCGCGGCCAAAATCGAATCCGCCAATGCCCAGGCCAGCATCCAGCTCAACAAGGAGGTGCTCAATTTCGACGTGCGCACCAAGGAATTGCAGGTCAAACGCCAGCAACTGCTGGTGCAGGACCTGCAACGCCAGGTCAACGACCTCACGGTACGCTCGCCGATCAACGGCCAGGTGGGGCAGGCGTTCATCGCGCCGCGCGCGAGCGTCGCGCAGAACGCGCAACTGCTGACCGTGGTGGACCTGTCGGCGCTGGAGGTCGAAGTCACAGTGCCGGAAAGTTTCGCCCGCGATCTCGCTACCGGCATGCCGGCCGAAATCAATGGCAACGGCAGCAGCTGGCAAGGTACGGTCGGGGCGATCTCGCCGGAAGTGGTCAACGGCGAAGTCTCCGCGCGCGTGCGCTTCGTGGGAGCCAAGCCCCAGAACCTGCGCCAGAACCAGCGGCTCTCGGTGCGCATCATTCTCGACAAGCGCGACCACGTGCTGACGGTGGCGCGCGGCTCGTTCGTGGACGAATCCGGCGGCCGCTACGCCTACGTGGTGCAGGACGGCATCGCGGTAAAGACCCCGGTGCGCCTCGGCCCCAGCTCCATAGACAAGGTTGAAATCCTGCAGGGATTGAAAGCCGGCGACCGGATCGTGATTTCCGGCACTGATAATTTCAACGGTGCCGCGCGCGTCGTGATCAGCCACTGAAAATTCTTCAGCGAATCCAATTCACAGATGAGGAAACCACCATGTTGAAAATGAGCCACCTGTCCAAGATTTACCGCACCGACGTGCTGGAAACCCACGCGCTGCGTGATTTCAGCATTGACGTGAAGGAAGGCGAATTTGTCGCGGTCATGGGCCCCTCCGGTTCCGGCAAGACCACCTTCCTGACCATCGCCGGCCTGCTGGAAAGTTTCAGTGGCGGCGAGTACTACCTGGACGGCGAGGATGTCAGCGGCCTGAACGACAACGCGCGCTCCAAGATCCGCAACGAGAAAATCGGGTTTATCTTCCAGAGCTTCAACCTGATCCCGGACCTCAACGTCAGCGACAACGTGGACGTACCCTTGCGCTACCGCGGCTTCAAGGCCGCGGAACGCGCGCGCCGCATCCGTGAAGCGCTGGAAGTGGTGGGGCTCGCGTCGCGCATGAAGCACCTGCCTTCGCAGCTTTCCGGCGGTCAGCAGCAGCGCGTGGCGATTGCGCGCGCACTGGCCGGGGATCCGCGCATCCTGCTGGCGGACGAACCCACCGGCAACCTGGACTCGCTGATGGCACGGCAGGTGCTCGACCTGATCGGGAGCATCAACGAAAGCGGCACCACCATCGTCATGGTCACGCATGATCCGGAACTGGCGCGCCGTGCGCACCGCAGCGTGCACGTGCTGGACGGCCAGGTCATGGACCTGCAGGCCGACGCGACCCACGCCGCGCCGCACGTCGGTGTGACGGCGCGGGTCTGACGGAAAACCAAGATGTTTCTTTATCACCTGCGACTCGCCCTGCTGAGCCTGAGACGCAACCCGGCGCTGACCGCGCTGATGGTGCTGGCCATTGCGGTCGGCATCGGCGCAAGCATGACCACGTTGACGGTGATGCACCTTTTATCCGGCGACCCCCTGCCGGGCAGGAGCGCGCACATTTACTACCCACAAGTCGATGCAACCCCGTCAGACTGGACGAACAGGTATCCGCTGGATGTGCTCGATTATCGTTCGGCGGTGGATCTGTGGAGCGCGCAGCGCGCCGATCGTCAGGCGCTGATCGTGAACAGTCAGATCAAGGCTCGGGCGCCGGAGGCGAATCTGCCGCCGCTGATGCTCAACATGCTGTCCACAACCACGGATTTCTTCCCCATGTTCACGGTGCCATTTGAATATGGCCAGGGTTGGTCAGCGCAGGATGACGCCGATCATGCGCGCGTGGCGGTGATCTCCTCCGATTTGAACGACCGGCTGTTCGGGGGCCGGGACAGCGTGGGCCAGACGCTGCGGCTCAGGGACAGCGACGTGCGCATCGTCGGCGTACTGGCGCCGTGGCGGCCTTCGCCGCTCTTTTACGACGTGCGCGGCGGCCGTTACGCCAACGGCAACACCGGCGGTTTCTACGGCAAACCTGAAGACGTGTTCACGCCATTCACCACCGGGCTTGAAATCAACGACGGCGCGTTCCAACAGTTCACCTGCTGGGGCATGCCGAAAACCCCCGGTCACTTGATTGATTCGCCCTGCGTGTGGATCGGTCTGTGGGTGGAGCTCGGCGACGCGGCAAAAGTCGCCGCCTACCGCGCCTTCCTCGCCGGCTATGCCGCGCAACAGAAAGCCCTGGGGCGCTTTGTCAAAACCGACACCCGCATGCTGGATCTGATGCAATGGCTCGACTACAACGGCGTCGTGCCGAGCGACGTGAAGCTGCAAACCGGGCTGGCATTCGCGTTCCTGGCCATCTGCCTGTTCAACACCGTGGGCCTGCTGCTCGCGAAATTCCTGCGCCGCGGCGGTGAGATCGGCATACGCCGCGCACTGGGCGCGTCACAGCGCGCGATATTCACGCAATGCCTGATGGAAGCAGGGCTGGTCGGTTTGCTGGGCGGCATCGGCGGCTGGCTGCTGACTCTCGCCGGCTTGTGGCTGGTGCGCAGTCGGCCTGTGCCGTATGCCGACCTGGCGCACCTTGATACCTCCATGTTCCTGATCACCTTTGCGCTTGCGATCCTGGTCAGCCTGATCGCCGGCGCCCTGCCGGCGTTGCGCGCCAGCCGCATCGCACCGGCGCTTCAGCTCAAGACCTTGTGAGATAGCAAGCATGCAAATCCAACCCATCCTTGCCGCATTGCGGCGCCATCGTCTCGCTACCGTGCTGATCGCGCTGGAAGTCGCGCTGGCCTGCGCGGTGCTGTGCAACGCCTGCTCGATGATAGCCGACCGCCTGTCGGCGATGCACATCAACAGCGGCGTGGATGAAACCTCACTTGGCACCATCAACGTCACCGGTTTCGATCCGGACAGGACTACCGATTTCAACGCGCGCATGCTCGCGGGACTGGGCGCGATCGCCGGCGTGCAATCGGTGCACGTGGTCAGTTCCGTACCGTTCGGCCAGTGGAACGGCGTTTCCGGGATCGCGCTCGATCCGGCGGACAAGCACACCGCGGCCGTGGTGCAGTTCTACGAAGGTGATCCGGGAACGATCCAGGCGCTGGGCCTGCAACTGACGACGGGGCATCTGCCGGAGCATGGCGACTACCAGCCGCTGCAGGGATATGCACCGCTCGATTCGCGCGTACTGGTCACGCGTGCGCTGGCCCAGAAGCTGTGGCCGGGTGAAAGTCCGCTCGGCAAGGAATTCTGGTCCGGCAAGTTCCATTTCCGGGTAATCGGCGTGATCGCCCACCTTGCGGTGTCGCAGTACAACGAAACCGGCCGCCGTGGCGCCGAATGGACGGTGTTCGTGCCGGCGCAGCCGGGTGGACTGCTCACCGGCAGCTATCTGCTGCGTGCCGAGCCGCGCGACCTGCCGCGCGTGATGCGGGATGCATGGCTTGCCGTCGCCAAGATCGCGCCCGACGCGGTACTGGATCATGACAACAGCCGCACCCTCAGCGACCTACGCGAACGGTTCTTCCAGAGCGACCGCGCCATGGCCGGGCTGCTGGTGGGCGTGATCGCGGCCCTGCTCCTGGTTACCGCGCTCGGCATCGTCGGCCTTGCCAGTTTCTGGGTAGCGCAGCGCCGCAGACAGATCGGCATCCGCCGCGCGCTCGGCGCCACGCGCGCCGACATCCTGCGTTACTTTCAAACTGAAAACTTCCTGATCGTCACCTTCGGCATCGTGCTCGGCGTGGTGCTGGCCATCGCCATCAACCTTTCGCTGATGAGGTTCTACGCCTTGCCGCGCCTGCCGCTGTATTACCTGCCGGTGGGCGCGGTCGCGCTGTGGTTGCTCGGCCAGCTCGCGGTGCTGGCGCCCGCGCTGCGCGCCGCGGCGGTGCCGCCGGTGGAAGCCACGAGGAGCGTGTGATGTTCGGTTATTACCTCAATCTCGCGCTGCGCAGTCTGAAGCGCAATCCCGCGCTCACCGCGCTGATGATCCTGACCATCGGCTTCGGCGTGGCCGCCTCGATGACCACGTGGTCGGTGTTCCGCGCGGTATCGGGCGATCCGATTCCGTGGAAGTCATCGAAGCTGTTCGTGCCACAGATCGACAATTGGGGTCCGGCCGGCCACCGGCCCAAGGACACCAGCAACGAACCGCCGGACGCCATGGACTACACCGATGCCATTGCGCTGATGCGTGCGCACCGCGCGAAATACCAGTCAGCGATGTACCAGATCGGCGCCGCCGTGACGCCGCAACGCGCGGGCCAGCATCCGATCACTGCCATGGGCGAGGCGGTGTACGGCGAGTTCTTTCCGATGCTGGACGTGCCGTTCGCATACGGCAGCGGCTGGAGCGCGGCCGACGACGAACATCGCGCGCAGGTCGTGGTGATCAGCAGCCACCTCAACGACAAGGCCTTCGGTGGCGGCGACAACGTCGGCAAGACCTTGAACATCGACGGCCACGACTATCGAGTCGTCGGGGTGCTGGGTGACTGGCATCCGCAACCGCGGTTCTACGACGTGGTCAACACCGGCGGTTTCAGTGCCGGTGGCGGGAACCTGTTTGTTCCGTTCACCACCGCGATCGCGATGGACATGAACAACAACGGCAACACCAGCTGCGTCGACACGCCCAAGGAACCGGGCTTCGTCGGCTTGCAGAAGTCCGAATGTGCATGGATCGCATTCATGGTGCAACTCGACGATGCGGCGGCGGCGCGAAGCTACAAGCAGTTTCTCGACAACTACGCGGCCGCGCAACAGCAGGCGGGGCGTTTCAACTGGCCGCCCAACAACCGCCTGCGCAATCTGA
>JBOIAZ010000080.1:0-17888 GCA_050739175.1 Gammaproteobacteria bacterium | reverse complement strand
CGCAGCGCTTCGAGCGCGTAGTTGATGGAGTCGGCGATCGCTCCGGTGATGTCTTCCGACACCGTCGCCTGCACCGTGAGGTCGCCGTCGGCCAGCGAGCCGAGTTCGTCCAGCAGGCGCAGAATCGCCTGCTGGTTACGTTCGGTCTGTTGCTGCTGCTGGCTGGCCGCGCGACGCGCGTCGCCGCTGAGTACGTAGATCCACAGAATAATCAGCAACAGCAGCAGGCCGAGGGCGCCGAGAATGTAGCCCACGTACGGGTGGTACAGACGCCCGCCAGTCTGGTCGCGATAGCTGGTGCTGATGGCCTGCGTGGTGGTAAACATCTGGCCGCCGAGATCATGGATGTTGAGATTGGCCTGCCGCGCATCCACCAATGAACCGATCATCGGGGTGAGTGCGCGCAGGCTGGCGCCAAACTTGTCGTGCTGCACCTTGATGTCGCGCAACGGCACTCCCAGACCCGGATCCGTAACCGCAGTCATGCCGAGCTGCGCATCGCCCACCAGCGTGCCCTGGGTGATGCGGTTGAAATTCTGGATGGCATCCGGTAACTCCTGTTTGAGCGAGGTCGCATCCCCGCTTCCGCCGGCCACCAGCAGATTGAGATCGCGTCGGATGAGCTGCCCGTAATAGGGTTGCTTGACCGCGTACACCAGCGTGTTGCCCGCGCCGCGCCGCGCCAGATCATTGATCAGGGTATTCCAGGACTGCAGCAGGCCCGGCATGTCCTGATTGATGGCGGCCGCCGCCTGATTCGCGGCCAGAATAGCGTCGCGGCCCGCAAGGATCGCCTCCAACGAGGAGCGCGCCTTTTTCCACTGTTGTTGCAGCACGTTGATTTCCGACAAGGTGTCGCCGCTGGCCGCAGGCAGGCCACTCTGCGGATCCCCGTTCTGCAGAAGATTGACGGCGCTGTCAAATTGCTGACGCATGTCCAGCAGACCCTGGAAAGCGGCATGCTTGCCGGCCAGCGCCTGATCCGCGGTTTGCACCAGCAACTGGGACTGCACGCCCTGGCGCGTGATCAAAGCCGTGAAACGTGCGTCCTGGACGGAATTGCGCCCCACCATCACCATGTCCCAGACCGCGAGGCCGATGAGTATCAGCGCCAGTATCAGCAGCAGATACAGGGCTTTGTAGGAACGTTTCTGTGTCACGGCCATGTTGATCACCCTGACTAATTCAATTCAAAAATCCGCTTGCGTAGCGAAGCACCCGGCGCCATCAGCGCGCCGCATCCAAAAACGTCTGGCTCTCCACCAGTGCCTGCACTCCCAGCACTCCCCAAATCTGATCGCCGGCGTCGTAGGCGCTGCTGATGAACGGCGTCATGCCCGGCGGGATATCCCGCATGGCCGACACTTGTTCCGACGCGACGAAGCGCCGGAATCCACGCACCTCGTCCGCCAGCAGCCCGGCAGGAATGTCCGGGTGATTTACCATGATGACGCGCGTGTTACGGCCGATGTTGGTAGGCGTGCCGCCAAAAAATGCATTCAAATCGGTGATCGGCAGCAACTGTCCGCGCACATTCGCCAATCCCAGCAACCAGGGCTTGGCGCCCGGCAGTTTGGTGATGCCCGAGAACGGCAGCACTTCGCGCACCTCGGTACGTGCGGCCACCAGTAAAACCTGACCCACGCGAAATCCCACACCCACCCATTCTTCCTGACTGCCGCTCTCGCGCCCGCGGCCCGACGCCACCACGCGGCTGCGCCGCTCGAGCTCCTGCAGGAGCTCGAAAGGTCGGGCGCGCAGTTCGTCGAGTGCGGTGGCCATGTTCACGGGCGCGTGACTTCACGAATCTTGTCAACCACCTGTCTTTCGGTGACCGGTTTCGGCAGGTAGGCGACGGCACCCTGGCGCATCCCCCAGATCTTGTCGGTTTCCTGATCCTTGGTGGTTACCATCACCACCGGGATGCCGGAGGTGTCCGGATCCTTGGACAACTGACGCGTGGCCTGAAAACCGCTCATGCCGGGCATGACCACATCCATGATGATGGCGTCGGGCTTTTCCTCGCGCGCCTTGCGGATGCCCTCTTCGCCGCTTTCCGCGGAAATGGTTGCAAAGCCGTTTTTTTCCAGCCACGTCTTGAGCACGTGCACTTCGGTGGGGGAATCGTCAACAATAAGTACGGTTGCCATCTTGTGCTACCTCTCAAATTACGCGTTGCCCGATATCTGTTGGCCGTCTGCCTGTCGGCGCACATGGTGCTGAATCGCGTTCACCAGTTCGCCCTTGGTGAACGGCTTGGTCAAATACTGTTCGGAACCCACAATGCGACCGCGTGCGCGGTCGAACAACCCGTCCTTGCTGGACAACATGATCACCGGCGTGTGCTTGAAAGTCTGGTTATGCTTGATCAGGGCGCAGGTCTGATAGCCATCGAGGCGCGGCATCATGATGTCCACGAAAATGATGTCCGGTTTGTGGTCGGCGATCTTGGAAAGTGCCTCGAAACCGTCCACCGCGGTGAGCACTTCACAGCCTTCCTTCGCCAGCAGCGTTTCAGCGGTGCGGCGAATGGTCTTGCTGTCATCGATCACCAGGACCTTGAGGCCCTTGAGATCGCCGTCGGCATGTTTACTCGCCACTCTAACCTCCACCCCATGACTCGTCGCCGGGCGCAGTGCCGCGCCATATTAACCGCAACCCGCGCGCAAGCCCGCGGCCATACTGGATACCGCCGGGCCCCCGGCCCCGCACAGCGTCCAGCGGACCGAACCGGCCAGCTGGCGCTCGTTCTGAAGAGCGCGTTACTGAAGGTTTTAGCATAAAATCACATCTTAATCCATTGAAAGCAATGAGACTTTACCTAGGGTCCAGGGATTAACGGTTGGCAGGTGGGTCATGCCCCAGGCAAACATCAAACTCGGCGTGGTCATGGACCCCATCGGCTCCATCAAACCCGCCAAGGACACCACGCTCGCCATGTTGCTTGCGGCGCAGGCCCGCGGCTGGGTGCTGCATTACTTCGAACCCCGGGACCTGTACCTTCGCGATGGTGAAGCCTGCGGCCGGACCCGCCTGCTGAGCGTTCGGGATACTTCGCAGGACTGGTTTCAATGGGGAGAACAACAGGACCTGGCGTTGACCTCGCTGGACATCGTGCTCATGCGCCGCGATCCGCCCTTCGACATGGATTACATCTACAGCACCTACATCCTGGAGCGCGCCGAGCAGGCCGGAGTGATGGTGGTCAACCGTCCCCAGGCGCTGCGTGACGCCAACGAGAAGGCCTACACCGCCTGGTTCCCACAGTGTGGCCCGCCCACGCTCATGACCAGTGACATGGCGAGAATCCGCGCCTTCCTGCATGCGCACGGAAAGATCGTGGTGAAACCGCTGGATGGCATGGGCGGCACCTCGGTGTTCGTGCTGACGCACGACGATCCCAACGTATCGGTGATCCTCGAAACGCTCACCCGCAACGGCACGCGCCTCGGCGTGGCACAGCAGTTCCTGCCGCAAATCAGCGAGGGCGACAAACGCATTCTGCTGATTGACGGCGAGCCCGTGCCCTATGCGCTGGCGCGCATCCCGGCGCCGGGCGAAGCACGCGGCAATCTCGCCGCCGGCGGACATGGTGTGGGCGTGCCCTTGAGCAAGCGCGATCGCTGGATCTGCGCGCAGGTGGCGCCCGCGCTCCGGCAGAAGGGCTTGATGTTCGTGGGTCTGGATGTCATCGGCGATTACCTGACGGAGATCAACGTTACCAGCCCGACTTGCGCGCGCGAGCTCGACAAGCTCTACGGCCTGGATATCGCCGGCCAGTTGATGGAAGCTATCGCGCGCAAGCGTCGCGAGGTGCCGCGCACATGAGCGCCGCCATGCCGCAGACGCGCCACATCGCAGCGCGCGACCGCCTCATCACTACGCTGTTTTTTGCAGTGCTGGTGCATGCCATCGTGATTCTCGGCATCGGCTTCACCGCGGACAAACCCGGCGGCGGCTCCACCCTGGAGGTCACGCTGGTGCAAACCCGCAGCGTGGTGCCGCCATCGCAGGCGGATTACATCGCGCAGGCGAATCAGCAGGGTCAGGGCAATACCAAGGAATTGGTACGGCCGCAGAGCCCGTTGTCCATGCCCGCCGCAGCCAACAACCCGGGCCTGCCGGAAGGCGAAGACCTGGTGAGCAATCCTGGCCGGGGACAGGGTGCAAGCGGCGCACACGGCCTGAGCAACACAGCCGATGATCAACAAACCGCCGTGACCACCGCTGCCTACACCGGCCACTATGCCAATGTGCGTGCCATGCCTGCCCCGCAAAGTCCGAGCGCGCGGGTGCTGGTGGCGCGCCTGCTTACCCAGGGCGATGACGCGCTGATGCCGACCGACGATCCGGTGCAGTTGCCGCTTGCCACCAGCCCGACGCCGCGCGAAGCCTTCGTGTCCGTGAACGCACGCGCTTCGCGTTACGCCGAATATCTGAATGCCTGGCGCCTCAAAGTGGAGCGTATCGGCAATCTCAATTTCCCACCCCGGATCCGCGCTGAGCATATGTCCGGCTCACTGGCCCTGGAAGTCGCCTTGAATGCCGACGGCAGCATCCGGGATCTGGTGCTGCGCCAGCCATCAGCGCATCGACTGCTCGATCAGTCCGCAATCCGGATCGTGAAAATGGCAGCGCCGTTCGCACCGTTTCCAGCGAGCTTCCGCAAGGACACCGACGTGCTGCGTTTCGTGTACGTTTGGCGTTTCAACGGCGGGCGCCTGGACACGCAGCGCGGCGGCCTGGAACTGCCCGCACCGCATTGATGCTTGTGCGCCGTGCGGGTCATGCGGATACTATCCGCATGGTGCAGGACTTTCTCGGCAATCATTTCCTGGTGGCGATGCCCTCGCTGCACGATCCCAATTTCCAGCAAAGCGTAGTGTACGTGTGCGAGCACAGCGCGGGCAGCGCGCTCGGCATAATCATCAATCGCCCGAGTAACGTGGTGTTGGGCGACATTTTCAAGCAGCTTTCCATCAGCGCGGACAACCCGACGCTGGCGCAGCATCCGGTGTTTCAGGGCGGCCCGGTGCAGACCGATCGCGGTTTTGTCATCCACGAACCGGCCGGCACCTGGGATTCGAGCCTCAAGCTGGGCGGACTGGGCGTGACCACCTCGCGCGATGTGCTGGCCGCGCTGGCACGCGGCGAGGGGCCCAACCGGACCCTGGTGGCGCTGGGTTATGCCGGTTGGGGCGCGGGACAGCTGGAAAACGAACTCGCGGCCAACTCGTGGCTCAGCACGCCGGCGGACAAGCGCATCATCTTCGAAACACCGGTGGCGGAACGCTGGCAGGCGGCTGCGCGCCTGATCGGCGTGGACATTGCGCTGCTCTCGGGTGACGCCGGGCATGCCTGAGGACGTGTTGCGCGCACTCGCTTTTGATTTCGGCTTGCGTCGCACGGGCGTAGCCGTCGGGCAAAACCTGAGCGCCAGCGCCACGCCGGTGACCGTGCTGAAGATGGCGGAGGGCATACCGGATTGGGTTGTGATCGATGGCTTAATAAAGGAGTGGGCGCCGCAGCGGCTGGTGGTGGGCCTCCCTTATACTATGCAGGGAGGCGAACAGGACATCACGCGACGCGCGCGCGCCTTCGCGGCGGAACTTGAAAAGCGTTATCCCTGTCCGGTGCTGACCATCGACGAGCGCCTGTCGTCAAAGGAAGCCGAAGCACGCCTCAGGGAACTGCGCCAACAGGGCCGCAGGCGCGTACGCCGCGAAGACATAGACTGCGCGGCCGCCTGTGTGATTCTGGAAAGCTGGCTTCATTCGCAACCCCCAACAGGTACAACTCACTCCGCATGACCGGCAAGCACGCTGAGCAACCGCAACGCCTGCAACACCTGCTGACGCTTGCGGGTTTGCCGCAGGCCACGCTCGTGGCATTGCTGGATCGCGCCGCCGAACTGCGCGTGCCGCCCGGCGAGCCGGTGCGCCGGCATGACGTGCTCGGCGGCAAAACCGTTGTCAATCTGTTTTTCGAGCCGAGCACCCGTACACGTGCCTCCTTCGAACTGGCGGCGCGCAGACTGGGGGCCGAAGTCCTGACGCTCGACATGGCGTATTCCTCGACCGTCAAGGGCGAGTCGCCGCTGGATACGTTCTACACACTGCAGGCCATGAACACCGACCTGTTTGTCGTGCGGCACCGGGAACCCGGGGTGCCGCAAACTCTGGCGCAGCACGCACTGCCGCAGGTGCATGTGGTGAGCGCCGGCGAAGCGCACGTGTCGCACCCCACACAGGGATTGCTGGACGTGTTCACCATCCGCCAGCACAAAAAGAATTTCGACGGCCTTGCAGTCGCCATCATCGGCGACATTCGCCATTCGCGCGTGGCCTGCTCGGCGGTACAGGCCTTGCACACCCTGGGCACGCGCGATATCCGCTACGCCGGCCCGGCCGAACTGCTGCCCGAGGATCTGGACGGTGAACGGTTCACCAATCCGGACAAAGCGATCGCGGGCGCCGACGTGGTGATGATGCTGCGCATCCAGAAAGAGCGCATGCAGGCTGGCCTGATTCCCGACGAGCACGAGTACTTCCGCCGCTACGGCCTGGACGCGGAGCGCCTCAAGCTCGCAAAGCGCGATGCCATCGTCATGCACCCCGGCCCCATGAACCGCGGCGTGGAAATCGCGCCGGAGGTAGCCGACGGTCCGCAGTCGGTGATCCGCGAACAGGTTAGCAACGGTGTGGCGGTGCGCATGGCGGTGCTGGCAACGCTGCTGCAAAAATGAGCGCCGCACGGCCTGCCAAACACCGCGTGCACGACAAACCGCATCGCGGCACGATCTTTCTGGAAGACGCAACGGTTCTGGAGCAGGAAGCGTTCGCCGCCCGACAGTACCGGTTGCGCATGCTGGCGCCGCGCTGTGCGGCGGCCGCACAACCTGGTTGTTTCGTGCATCTGAATTGTGACGCGGCGCTGCCCATGCGCCGGCCGATGTCGGTGATGCGCGCATCCGGTGCGGACGGCTGGGTGGAATGCCTATATAAGGTGGTGGGCGAAGGCAGCCGACTGCTCGCGCAACGCCGGCGCGGCGACCTCATCAGCCTGCTCGGACCCATAGGCCGGCCGTTCGCACCACACCCCGAGCGCCCGCGGATGCTGCTGATCGGCGGCGGGGTCGGGATTCCGCCGATGATTTTCCTGGCCGAAACGCTGCGCGGCGACGCACGTGCGCGCTGGCAACCGCTGATGCTCATGGGCTCGGAAGTGCCGTTTCCGTTCGCGGCGCGACCCTCGACCATCGTGCTGCCCGCGATGCCTGAAGGCGTGACCGCCTGCATGCCGCTGATGGAGGAATCGAAAATCCCCAGCCGCCTTGCGAGCCTGCAAGGCTATGCCGGCTGCTACCAAGGTTACGTGACTGAACTGGCGCGCCATTGGCTGGGCACGCTCGACAAAAAAGCCCTGACCGAAACTGAAGTTTTCGCGTGCGGCCCGACGCCGATGTTGAAAGCCGCGGCCCATCTCGCCCAGGAGTTCGGCCTGCCGAGCCAGGTGTCGCTCGAGGAATTCATGGCCTGCGCGGTGGGTGGCTGCGCCGGCTGTCCGGTGGAGGTGCACACGCCTGACGGGCCGGCGATGAAACGCGTGTGCGTGGACGGACCGGTGTTCGACGGCGCGACGGTGTTTCCGGTCAATTGAGATATCCGTAGTCCAAAAAAAGCAACGGGCACCGTAGCGCCCGTTGCGTCGTAGCCGCTCTCGTTCAGTGTTTCACCACATCTGGGCCGATGTACTGGTCAAAGAACGCCAGCATACGCGTGTACAGCTCGAAACGGTGTTCCGGCTCGGCAAAGCCGTGGCCTTCATTGGGTTCGTACATCAGTTCGTAATGTTTGCCGACCTTGTCGAGCGCCGCCATCAATTCCCTGGCGTTGGCCGGCACCACGCGCTTGTCGGCGCCGCCGTAAATGATGAACAACGCATCCTGGAGCTTGTCCGCCTGATACGCGGGCGATTCGGCCCGCAGCGTTGCATCGTCAGTACCTAAGACCACATCGAGGTAACGATCTCCGGACGCGTAATGGGAAAAATCGCTGCGACCGAGCAGCGTCAGATCATAGACGCCCACGTAGCCGACGGTACATTTATACAAATCGGGATAGAGAATGGAGTTCTCGAGGGCAGCGTAACCGCCGTAACTCGCACCGTAAATGCACACGCGTTTGGGATCGGCGATGCCCTGCTGCACTGCCCAGTGCACGGCATCGGCGAGATCGCTCTGCATAATGGTGCCCCAGTGACGATACCCCATGTCCTGGAACTGCATGCCGTAGCCACCTGAACCACGATAATTCACCTGCATCCAGGCGTAGCCGTGAGCGGCGAAGAACTGCGCTTCTGGATCCCAACCCCACTCGTCGCGGATGCCGTGCGGTCCGCCGTGCGGATTGATGATCAGGGGCAGATTCTTGCCATGGCTGCCGGGCGGAAGGGTTAGATAACCGTGCAGCGTTACGCCGTCGCGAGCCTTGAAGGTGATGGGCTGCATGTTCGCCATGTTCTTTGGATCAATGGCCGACAGGGCGTTGAACAGCAGCGAAACCCGGCTTTTCTTGGCATCAAAAAGGTAATAGCTCCCGGGATTGCGATCGCTGTGCACGAATATCACCATCTTCGAACCGTCGCGGGTGTTGCTGGTAATGTTTACCACCTGATTCGGGAAGGCGGCGTACAGTGACGCCAAGTCCTGGGCCTTGGGTGAATCGCCGTCGAGGATGTGCAACGCCGGCAGACCCGGCATCGTTGTGACCGCGACAATGTGCTGAGTCTTTTGCCAGTCGAACGACCAGATTTCATTGTTCAGATCATAATCCGGGTCGCCGTACAGAAGCGTGGTCTTGAGGGTGTCGGGATCCAGCTCGAACAAACCCAGCGTCGAGGTGGGCGTGCGTCCAATCCAGTAAACGGTGTGGTTATCGGCGGCAAAACCCAGAGGCCCAAGTGGGCTCGCGGCCGGATCGTCGTTGCCATAGAGCGCGCTTAAATCCTTCCAACTGAGATCGGAACCGGATGCACGGTAGAAGAACTTCGGGCTGCCGGTGAGTGTATTGGAGCCGGTAGCCAGCCTCACGGCACCGGCATTGTCGGTCAGCAACATGCCGTTGGCGGCGGGTGACTGAGCGATATTTCTCAAGCTGCCGTCATAGATATTCAGTGAATACGCCTGTGCCGGTTGATTGCGAAATCCCGAACTCGAGACAGTTTGCACGATCACCTCGTGCGCATTGTCAGGAGGGATGTACAGCATGTCGATGAAGAAGCGCAACACCTGGTGCGAGCCGACGTGCGTAAAGGACTCCGGCCCACCCGGCATCTTGCCGAGCAGCATTTGCTGCTGGCTGCCATCCACGTTAATGCCGAAAAGCTTGCCGTCGGCCAGCGGGCTGTCGAGACTTCCGGTCTGGATCGCCGTGGCGATCAGCAGCCTTTCATTGTTGGCCCACCAATACTGAAGAATGTCCTGATCGCCGATGGTGTGGAAGTTGGCGGTAACCTTTTGACTCGCGAGGTCCAGCACGGCGAGGCCCTTGCGACTTTTGCCGGTCTTGCTATCCGCCACCACCATGGCGAGATATTTCCCGTCGGGCGAGATTTGTACATCGGAAATCTGCGGGTAGGAAAAGAACGCCGGCACGGATGGCGCCGCGGTGTCGGCCGCCTGCGCCGCAACCAGCACCAACGCGCCGAGCGCGAACAACATCGGAATGAGCTTCCAGCTCATGATTCCTCTCTCGGGTTGCCCCAAACAGCCTGCGCTCTATGGCGCAATCAACCAAAATTGATCTTGGCCTCGAGATTGGCACGCGAATCCGCATTGCGCAGTGCCTCCTCGAGGCCAATGCGATCATCTCTGTAAAGTCGGTGCAGGGCTTCATCGAAAGACTGCATGCCGGGCTCGGAACTTTCTTCCATGGCCTCGCGGATGCGGTCAATCTGGCCCTTGAGGATGAGGTCGGCGATGTGCGGCGTGTTCACCATGATTTCCACCGCCGCGATGCGCCGCCCCTGCTTGCCCATCACCAGGCGCTGCGAAACGATGGCGCGCAAATTGATGGACAGATCCAGCAGCAGCTGCTTGTGCATCTGGTCCGGAAACATGTTGATGATGCGATCCATGGTCTGGTGCGCATTGTTGGCGTGCAGTGTCGAGATCGCCAACTGGCCGGTACCCGCGAGCTGAATCGCGGATTCCATGGTCTCGCGGTCGCGGCATTCGCCGATCACCACAATGTCCGGAGCCTCGCGCAAGGATTGCATGAGCGCATTGGCGTACGACAGCGTGTCCTGACCAATCTCGCGCTGGTTGATGATGGACTGGGCGTTCGTATGGTTGTATTCGATGGGATCTTCGATGGTGAGGATGTGCGAAGCCTCGTTCTCGTTACGGTAGCGCATCATCGCGGCGATGGTGGTGGACTTGCCGGAACCGGTGGCGCCCACGACCAGAATCAGGCCGCGTTTCTGTATGACGAGTTCCTTGAGCACCTCCGGCAGTCCCAGGTCCGCAAGCTGCGGCACGTCCGACGGGATATAGCGCAACACCATGGCCACCTGGCCGCGCTGCAGAAACACGTTGACGCGGAAGCGCCCCACGCCTTCCTCGACAATCGCGAAGTCGGATTCATGCTTGACCTCGAAGGCGCGCGCCTGCCTTTCATTCATGATGCCGTAAGCGGCTTCACGCACCATGTCGGCAGTCAGCTTGGTTTTGCCGACCGGCATCTGGTGGCCCTCGATCTTGATCTTCACCGGCGCATCGCTGGTGAGATAGATATCCGAGGCCTTCTTCTCGACCATGAGTTTGAGATAGGGACTAAGATCCATGAGGTGCCCGCTGTTGGCGGCCGGCTCAAGGCCGAGCCTTAGAATTTCTGGCCCCGGCCGGGATCAATGATGCTCAGATCCTCGATACCCTCTTCCAGCGAGCGTTTCTCGCGCTTGCTTTCGAGCTTGACGCGCAGGCGCAGCTCGTTCTGGGAATCGGCATTGCGGATGGCGTCCTCGTAGCTGATCAGGCCTTGCTCGAACAGCTCGAACAGCGACTGGTCGAATGTCTGCATGCCGAGCTGGCCTGACTTGGCCATGACCTCCTTGATCGCGGACACATCGCCCTTGAAGATCAGGTCGGCGATATACGGAGTGTTGATCATGACTTCCGCGGCCGGAATCCGGCCCTTGCCGCCCTGACGACGGATCAGGCGCTGCGAGATGAACGCGCGGACGTTGAGCGACAGGTCCATGAGCAATTGCTGACGGCGCTCTGGCGGGAAAAAGTTGATGATGCGGTCGAGCGCCTGATTGGTGCTGTTGGCGTGCAGCGTGGACAGCACCAGGTGGCCGGTTTCGGCGAAGGCCACGGCGTAATCCATGGCGTCACGATCGCGGATTTCGCCAATGAAAATCACGTCCGGCGCCTGCCGCAGGGTGTTCTTGAGCGCGATGTCCCAGGACTCCGTATCCACGCCGATTTCACGCTGCGTGACCACGCAGTTGATGTGCGGGTGCACGAACTCGATGGGGTCCTCGATGGTGATGATGTGATCCCTGGAATTCTTGTTGCGGTGCCCGATCATGGAGGCAATCGAGGTGGACTTGCCCGAGCCGGTAGCCCCCACGAAGATCACAATGCCGCGCTTGGACATGACCACGTCTTTCAGCACCGGCGGCAGGCCGAGTTGGTCGAAATCCGGGATCTCGGTATTCAGGGTGCGCAACACCGCGCCCATGCGTCCCTGCTGCACGAAGGCGCTCACGCGAAAACGTCCGATGCCCGGCGGACTGATGGCGAACTGACATTCCTTGGTGGCATCGAATTCCTTGGTCTGGCGATCGTTCATCACCGCACGCACCAGGATGCCGGCCTGTTCCGCCGTCAGCGCCTTTTCGGTGACCGCGCTCACCTGGCCGTCCACCTTGATGGCCGGCGGGAACCCTGCGGTGATGAACAGATCCGAGCCCTTGCGCCCCACCATGGCGCGCAATAGATCCTGCATGAACTTGATGGCTTGATCTTTTTCCATGGCCCGCTCCGGAGAACCTAGTCAGACAAACGCATCTTTGTTGACCGCGTACACCCGCGCCTCGTCCTTGGTAATCATGCCCTTGCGCACCACCTCCGAAAGATTCTGATCGAGCGTGACCATGCCGCTGGCCTGACCGGTCTGAATGGCGGAATACATCTGCGCGATCTTGTTCTCGCGGATCAGATTGCGGATCGCGGGCGTGCCGATCATGATCTCGTGCACCGCCATGCGTCCACCGCCGATTTTCTTGCACAGCGATTGCGCAATCACCGCGCGCAGGGATTCCGATAGCATGGCGCGCACCATGTCCTTTTCTGCCGCGGGGAACACGTCGACGACGCGGTCAATGGTCTTGGCCGCGGAACTGGTGTGCAAGGTGCCGAATACCAGGTGCCCGGTTTCGGCGCCAGTGAGCGCCAGGCGGATGGTTTCGAGATCGCGCATCTCGCCCACCAGAATGGTATCCGGGTCTTCGCGCAGCGCCGAACGCAGGGCTTCGTTGAAACCCAGCGTGTCGCGATGCACTTCGCGCTGGTTGACCAGGCACTTCTTGCTCTCGTGTACGAACTCGATGGGATCCTCAATCGTCAGAATGTGGCCGAATTCGGTTTCATTGACGAAATTTATCATCGCTGCGAGCGTGGTGGATTTGCCCGAGCCCGTCGGCCCGGTGACCAGCACCAGACCGCGCGGCTGTTGCGCGATATCGACGAAAATCTTGGGGCAGTTCAGATCCTCGAGCGTCAGGATCTTGGATGGAATGGTGCGGAATACCGCCGCCGCGCCGTGCTGCTGGTTGAAGGCATTCACGCGAAAGCGCGCGAGGTTGGGAATCTCGAACGAGAAATCGCACTCCAGGAATTCTTCAAAGTCCTTGCGCTGCTTGTCGTTCATGATGTCATAGATCATGTCGTACACATCCTTGTGTTCCAGCGCCGGCATGTTGATGCGTCGCATGTCGCCGTCCACGCGGATCATGGGCGGCACCCCCGCCGACACGTGCAGGTCCGAAGCCCGGTTCTTCGCACTGAAAGTCAGCAACTGCGAAATATCAAAAGCCATAGCACTCCCCTGGAGGTATCAGCGGGCCGGCGGTGGACGACCGTCCCTGCACGATAAATGTAGTATAGCGAAACGCCCGCCGGCCCCGGTTGCCGTAACCCGCCCAAGCGCAACAATACCCACACCTGCATGACGCCTGCAACCCCGGAAATCATTGCCCGGAATTTGGCCCAAGCGCACGCGCGCATGGCGGCGGCGGCAAACCGCGCCGGGCGCGACCCGGGAGCGGTGCGCCTGCTGGCCGTCAGCAAGGCACAGCCGGTCGAAACCCTGATCGCCGCACGGGCGGCCGGACAGAGTGAATTCGGCGAAAACTACGTGCAGGAAGCGCTGGCAAAACGGCAAAGTACGCAACAGCTGCATGGAGTTATTTGGCATTTCACCGGCACGCTGCAGGCAAACAAGACCCGGCTGGTGGCGGAAAATTTCGACTGGGTGCACACCGTTGACCGGCGAAAAATCGCCCAGCGCCTCAACGATCAGCGCCCCAGCGTAATGCCGCCGCTCAACGTCTGCATCGAGGTCAATCTCGGCGGCGAAGCCAGCAAGTCCGGTATCGCGTCCGGACAACTGGCGGCACTCGCCGAATATGTCTCCGGCCTGCCGCGCCTGCGCTTGCGCGGCCTGATGGCGCTCCCCGCCGTCGCCACGGGTCCGGCAGAGCCGCGTCAGCCGTTCCGCGAATTGCGGCAGCTGCTCGAAGCGCTCAACCAGCAGGGGCACGCGCTCGACACTCTTTCCATGGGGATGTCGGCGGATTTCGAGGCCGCAATCATGGAAGGCGCTACGCTGGTGCGCCTGGGTACGGCAGTTTTTGGCGCCCGTTCGGCAACACGTTCCTGAAACAGGCGCCGGCCGCTATCCTATGCCGGTCATTGCAAACGGCGGCAGCGCGTGAACCCGAACCTGCACATTGTCCCCATCGGCAGACGTCCATGATCGGCCGCGGTACCGAAGCCCTGGTCTTCATCATCAATGTAGTGCTCGGGCTGTATACCGCCGCGGTGTTGCTGCGCTTTCTGCTGCAATGGGTACGCGCGGATTTCTACAACCCTATCTGTCAGGCCATCGTCAAACTCACCAATCCCCTGTTGCTGCCATTGCGGCGCGTGGTTCCGGGCTGGCGCGGGCTGGATTTTGCGGCCGTGGTGCTCGCAATCATCGTGCAGCTCGTAAACGTGATTCTGGTAATCGCGCTCGTGGGCATCCCGCTGGCCACGCCGTGGATCATCTGGTGGGTTTTCCTCAAGCTGGTGTTCGTGCTGGTAAACCTTTACTTCCTCACCATCCTGGTGGAGGCCATATTGAGCTGGATGAGCACCGGACCGCGCCACCCGATGGCCAGCCTGCTGTGGAGTCTCAATGCGCCGTTGCTGCGTCCGGCACGCAGACTGATTCCACCCATCGGCGGACTGGATCTCTCGCCGCTGGCGGTACTCATCCTGCTGCAGGTCATCAACATCCTGCTGCCATTGCCCTGGCCGTTGCGCTGAACAAAAAGCGCTAAAACCGCAGTTTATCGCGGAAAATCCTCACACTTTTGCCCCGCGTGTGCTAGATTTCGCGGCGTGTTTCGCACCGCCATCCACAGGAGACCTAAATGGCTGCAATGAAAAAGGCTGCTTCCAAACCCAAGGCCAAAACCGTGGCCAAGGTCGTCAAAGCCCCGGCGATTTCAGCCGACAAGCCCTTGACCAAGTCGGAGACCTATGCGTACCTGGCCGCCACCACCGGGCTGGCCCGCAAACAGGTGGTCAGCATATTTGAAAACCTGTCCGGGTTGATCGGCAAGTGCCTCGGCAAAAAAGGCCCGGGCGTGTACGTGGTGCCCGGTCTGATGAAAGTCCGCGTGGTGCGCAAACCCGCCACCAAGGAACGCGAAGGCATCAACCCGTTCACCGGCCAGCCGACCATTTTCAAGGCCAAGCCGGCGCGCAACGTGGTCAAGATTCAGGCCCTCAAGGCCATGAAGGACATGGTGAAATAAATCTGCGGTTCGGGGCCGCGTGCGCGGCCCCGGCTGTCCTTCCACCCGTTTCCGGCGTGACGCCGGCGGCGGTTTATTTCTCCTGCAGCGCCAGATGCTTGGCGCGCATCAAATCCACGATCGGCACGTACATCAACTCGGCCAGCTTGTGCATGAGCGCGTCCTCGTACTTGTCGAGCCGCCCATCGGCATACGCCAGCCGCCACAGCATGACCAGCAAGCTGCGTTTCGCGTCGGCGTCAAACTGGCGGTTGATGAGCGTGACAAAACGATAAAGCGACGCCGCGCGATCCGATTCCGCCAGGCCCTGCTTCAACAGAGTTGCGGCCTGCTCACTGCTGAGTGCAAAGCGCTGCGCCAACATTTTCTGAGCACGCCCCAACTCCGCGGGATGCTCCTCCATGTCGGCGCGCGCCATTTCCACGCACAGCGCGGCCACCGCGCGCTGCAGCTCTTCGGCGGAAACCGCCGCGTCGCCGCTGCGGCTGCCAAGCTGCTGATCCAGGAACTTTACCAGTTGCGCGAACATGACCCTTCCCAAAACGCGACGGCCCATGCGGGCCGTCTGATTTGACTGCAATCTGCACCATAAAATTCCCGCCCGGGGGCATGGCTCCCCGATCGCCAACCCGGGCGGGAATCAGGGTCGCATCAGAAACCGAAGCCCAGTTTCACACTGTAGGTATTATTGCCGGCGGTGCGATTGAGTTCCAGCGCCAGATGCACGCCGAATTCAAACGCCAGACCCACAAAACTTTCGTCCGCGGTGAAATTCTCTTCTTGCAGACCGGTAGCGGCGTCCGGATTGCTGTTGATCCACACGCGCCCTATGCCTGCATAGGGAATAAACGGACCCAGACTTTTGGACACCGACAGCGACAGACTCTTGGTCTGAAAGGACAATTGATTCACGCCCGTGAGCCGGCTGAACGCCGCGCGCAAGCCAACCGCCGGGGTAAGTACGCCGTCGTCCACGAGGGCGTAACGCAATTCCGCACCATAATCCTTGATGTTGGAGTTGGTCGCGCCGCTGTAGAAACCACCGACATCGAACCCGAAGGGCAGCCCCTTGCTGAGACTGACGCGCGCCATCGGGATCGTGGTCACGCCGCTGCCGCTGGTCGCAGTATTCCAGGCGGCGGCATGCGCCACATTGGTGCTGCTCAGGTCCAGCCCCAGGTCGAATCCGGTGATACCTTCCGCCTCCGCGGATTGCAACTGTTTGAACGACAGCACCGCCCCCAGGTCCGCGGACAAATCGTGGAACTGGCCCTGGGTCAAGGCCGGCAGATTGTTGATGTCGTTGCTGGCAAAGGCGGAGCCAGTCAGACCAACAAGCATGATTGCCAAAAGAACGTTGCGCATGATGAAACTCCCTGACGTTATCGAGCCAAACCGGCAGTCAAAGTGTAACAAACCCGCAGGATTGTCTATTGACCGCCGGAGAACGCCCGCACTACCGCTTGTCGCACTTCGTTGAGCCGTCCGTGGAAAAAATGGCCGGCGCCTTTGAGCACCGCGAGTTGCGGTTTGATACTCAGGCCTGCAATCCAGGAGAACACGGCTTGCGGTGACACCACCTCGTCAGCGTCGCCTTGAATCAGCAACCAAGGGCATTCCGGTAATTTGATGGGCGCGGAATCGAAACGCTCCACCGCCGGCGCCACCGTCACCAGACGCTGGATCGGCCGCTCACCCTGCGCGCGCAACGTCACGTACGCGCCGAAAGAAAATCCGCCGAGCCACAAGGGCAATCCGGGATGTTGCGCCGCAAGCCAATCGAGTGCCGCGAACGTGTCATCGGTTTCACCGATACCGTTGTCAAAGCTACCCGCACTCTTGCCAACGCCGCGGAAATTGAACCGCAGGCTGAGCGCGCCGAGATCGTTGAATGCGCGCGCCAGTATGTAGGTGACCTTGTTGGTCATCGTACCCTGCTGCAGCGGATGCGGATGGCACACCACCGCCAGCGCCCGCGGCGTATCCGGTGGTTTGTCCAGCAAACCTTCCAGTACTCCGGCCGGACCTTGAAACATCACCTTTGCGCTTGCGGTCATGCAATGCCTTTGAACTTAACGTGCGTACGCAGCACGGGCTTGATGAATTGGGGGTGCGGAAATCGCGTTTGATATAATAAGTGTTTCCTGGACCGCATCGCAGTCGTTGCGCGGTCACGCACACAGAGATTCCGCCATGAACAAGACCATCGAACTCGAAAACCGTTATGCCGCCCGCAATTACCTCCCGCTGCCCGTGGTGCTCACCCGCGGTGAGGGCGTGTACGTGTGGGACGACGCCGACAACAAATACCTCGACATGATGAGCGCGTATTCCGCCGTGAGTCACGGACATTCCCACCCGCGGCTCGTCAAGGCGCTCAAGGATCAGGCTGACAAACTCGCCATCTGCTCACGTGCTTTTCACACCGACAAACTCGGTCTGTTTCTGAAACGCGCGTGTGAATTGACCGGCATGGACATGGCGCTGCCGATGAACACCGGCGCCGAAGGGGTGGAAACCGCACTCAAGGCCGCACGCAAATGGGGCCACAAGGTCAAGGGCATTCCCGAAGGCAAGGCCGAAATCATCGCCTGCGAAGGTAACTTCCACGGCCGCACCATCGCCATCGTCGGCATATCGAGCGAAGCGCAGTACAAGGACGGCTTCGGCCCGTTCCCGGCCGGATTCAAAGTGATTCCTTACGGTGATGTGACGGCACTCGAAAAAGCCATCACACCAAATACGGCTGCATTCCTGGTCGAGCCGATTCAGGGCGAAGCCGGGATTCGCGTGCC
>JBOIAZ010000079.1:0-3016 GCA_050739175.1 Gammaproteobacteria bacterium | reverse complement strand
CGATGATACGCGGGGTGGCCTGGTTCGACTGCCACGAAGGTGCCGCGGCAGGTGGCACAGATCTTGCCGCCGGCATGCAGTTCGCCTTCGATCAGCGCACGGTCGGTGCCGGATTCCACCACGCGTGCGCGCAGCTGCACCGGACCGTTCGAGGGTGTGGGCCGCTTGAGGGTGATGGCGTAGGCGGCGGTCACCGTGCAGGGAGGATGATCGGCGTGCGCTTGACGCATGAGGTGCCAGGCGGCCGTCCAGTTGCAATGGCAATCCAGCAGCGTGCCGATGATGCCGCCATTCAGCACTCCCGGAAACGCTTCGTGATGAGGTTGTGGCATCCATTCAGCCAGCACCTCGTCACCGTGGACGAAGCTCTTGATGTGCAGGCCCTGTGGATTGGACGGACCGCAACCGAAACAGGTGCTGGCCGGCGCGTAGATATCCTGCAGCGCTGGTGCCGTCATACGCGCTCACTGGTGCCGACACGCGGAAGGAATATCTCGGCCAACATGCACCGCACGCTTCCACCGGCGCAGTTCTCGATGATATTCACCGGGCTCGACACGATGCGCGTGTATTTTTCCATGCTGATGCGTTGCGTGGGCGTGAGGCTGCGCTCGGCGCGCATCGACATCGCGAGCACGCTGCCGCCCCCGCGGGTGCCGAGTTGCAGCGCATTGCCGGCAAATTCCTGCATCTGCCGCGCCGTGATCGGGATGATCTCATGATCGGTTTCCTCGATCCGCCGCTGGATGCGCCGGCGTTCTTTGACGGAGCGAATGCTCGCCAGGCACAGCAGTGCAAAGCGATCGCCGATGCACATCATCACATCGGTGTGGTACACGGCCTTGCCGTGCTTGTCTACCGCATGAAACTCCACCGGTTCATAGTCGAACTTGCCGGCCCATTCCCGCAGCAGCTTGATGTCAGTACGCGGCGACAGGCACGCGTAGGCCACATGATGCTCGCGGTCGAGAACCAGACTGCCCGTACCTTCGAGATGGCGGCCCTCCAGTTCGGCGCCAGTCAGATCCTCGATACGGTTCACTTGATAACCGCGCTGGGTCTGCAGTTCCTCGATGATGTCCAATCGCCGCTCCCAGCGCCGATTCTGCGCCAGCAGTGGATACAGGACCACGCTGCCGTCCGCATGAAAGCTCACCCAGTTCCCTGGAAAAACCGCATCCGGCGTCCAGGGTTCGGGCGTATCTTCAAATATCTCCACAGTCACGCCCTGCTTTTGCAGGCTGGACACCAGCACGTCAAACTCCTGAAGCGCCAGGGCTTGCGGATCGTTGACTTCCACCTCGGCACGCTGGAACGCATTGGAAGGCGCGGTTTCGGCGTTCACGCCAAAGCGCGCTGGCCGGATCATGAGTACGGCGGGGGCAATCTGTGTTTCGTGAGTCTTGGCCATGGATTTGGTGTAGGGATAATTCTGCGGAAATCTTACACTAAATTCGGGCGCCACCAGCCGCGCTACCTCTGGCTGCCGCAACGTCCGCGCAGGTGATACAGTTGCGCAGCACTGTCGAACCTGCAGGAGGCCAACATGATTCCCGGTTTGGTGCGCGGCGACCGCATGCCGGATTTCCAGCGCCCGGATACGGCCGGCGAAACCGTGATGCTGTATGACTTACAGAACGGCCAGCCGATGTTGCTCCTGGTATTCGAGGAGGCCACGGCGCCGGACACACGCGCGGCGTTGGATGCGCTGGCGCACGATCCCGCCAGTAGCGCACTGACCCGCGTGGCCATGGTACGCGCCACGCCCGCGCAATGTGCGGCAGTCGTAAACAGCCCCGCCGGCAGCGTAACGCTGCTGGCAGACGACGGCGCCGTGGCCTTGCACCTGCTCGGATCCGAAGCGCCGGGATCCAGATTGATCACCGGATTTGCACTGGACCCCAATCTGCGTGTCATCGAACGCATTGAACACCGCTCCGGCGGCAATCTCACGGATTTCCTGCAACGGCTGCATGCCGCATGCAAACAGGATGCATCACGCGCGCCGCTGATCATCAACCAGCAGGCCCCGGCCCTGTTTGTCCCGCGCGTGATGGACTCCGTCATGTGCGCGGAACTGGTTGCATATTTCGAGCAACAGGGCGGTCAGCCTTCCGGTACTGCCCATATAGAAGGTGACAAAGCCTATTGGCGCCAGGATCCGTCGGTAAAATTGCGCCGCGACGTCTACATCCAGGAAGGCCCCTGGCTGGAACGCATCAAGGAAGTGGTGGCGCGCCGCGTGCTGCCGGAAATCCAACGCTGCTGCCAATACCAAGTGACGCATCACGAGGTATTCAAGCTGGTGTGCTACGACGCGCAGACCGGCGGCTATTTCCGGCCACATCGCGACAACGAATCGCGCGACACCCAGCACCGGCGCTTCGCCATGACGCTCCACCTCAACACCGGCGACTACCAGGGCGGCCAACTGCGGTTCCCGGAATTCAGTGCCAATCTCTACGAGTCGGCGCGCGGCGACGCTATCGTATTTTCCTCGTCGCTGCTGCATGAAGTGGTGCCGGTTACCGCTGGCAAGCGTTACGTATTGCTGGGCTTCTTCTTCGGCGACGATCAAACCATGCAGCCGATCCAGTACGTATGAATCCATCGCGACGCAAAACGCACCTGCCCGCGAAAAAGAAATGTCCCGACAATCTTTCGACTGTCGGAATTCATATTTAGAGCCTGGCGATTCTGGCCACGGATGGTCTTGGGCCGCGAAGGGCAGGAGGCCCGAGAGCGGCGACCGGCTTCCGCATGCGGTGAGCCGCAAAGCGGCGAACGCCCAGCCAGGGATGGTTGGACTGGAATCAAACAAAGCGACGAGGTAACGCCAGGGACGGCGGAGAAATGCTGAATATACGCGCGGGTTTCCCCATGCGTACCTCAAAAGAAAACCCCGACAATCTTTCGACTGTCGGGGTTTGTGTTTAGAGCCTGGCGATGACCTACTTTCGCATGGGGAAACCCCAAACTATCATCGGCGCTGAGCAGTTTCACTTCCGAGTTCGGG
>JBOIAZ010000078.1:0-21368 GCA_050739175.1 Gammaproteobacteria bacterium | reverse complement strand
GCGGTACCCACCTATGCGGGTGTGGCGGTGTGTCCCGGCCCGCTCGGCGGTGTCGAATGGAACGGTCCGGCTTTTGATCCGCGTGCCCACGATATTTATGTGGGCGCGGTGGATTGGTGCTATATCTACAAGCGCGGCAAGGATTACAAATATGTGCCTGGCGGAACGTATTTTGGGACCAGCGCCGCGCCCGAAGCTGGGGACACAGGCAGTGGCTGGGTGTCAGCCCTTAACGCCACCACCGGAGCGCTGCGCTGGAAATTTCATGCGCCCGCGCCTGTGGTGGCGGGCGTGACGCCGACTGGCGGCGGAATTGTATTTACGGGAGACATTGGCGGCGACTTTTATGCTTTCAATGCCGCCACTGGCAAAGTGTTGTTTAAGTACTCAAGCGGCGGTTCGCTGGCCGGCGGTGTAATTACCTATGCAGTGCATGGCAAGCAGTATGTGGCATTCACTTCGGGCAATTCATCGCGCCTCACGTTCAATACCAGCGGCAGCCCAACAATAGTGGTGATGGCGCTCAACGCGCCGGCAACTGGACCGAAAGTCATCACACTGGCGGACGCGGGTCTGACGCAGGCTCAGCCGGGAGGTGGCGGTCCGGTCAGCGCAAATCGCGGCCAGCAGATTTTCGCCGCCAATTGTTCGGTCTGCCACGGCGCTCATGGTGAAGGCGGTGTTGGGCCATCGTTGCAGGATGAAGCGGCGCGCAAAAACCTCGACGAAGTGATTGCCTGGATCAAGGACCCTAAACCACCGATGCCCAAGCTCTACCCCAGGCCGCTGAGCGAGGCTGATGTGCAGGCGGTGGCGGCGTACGTGGAGACACTGAAGAGATAATAAGCGCATCTGCAAAAAGCCGGTGCCTCGACCGGCGAATCGGAGGAGACCACATGCAGAAAGAGTTGACTGATCAAAGTGTGTTGCAGCATATCGAACGCCTTGTAAAAGAGGAGGAGAAGCTCAGTGTCAATCCTGAAATGGCGTCTTCCCATCAGCAGCGGCTGAAGGATATCGGTGTAGCGCTGGATCGCTGCTGGGACCTGTTGCGTCAGCGACGTGCCTTGCGGGAATTCGGGCGTGATCCCGACCAGGCACAGGTCCGCAGTGCAGCAGTAGTTGAGAAGTACAAGCAATAAAACCGTAAGTGCGGATATGGCGGTTACAACAATTGAGTAGCTTCCAAATAACCAAACATTGAACAGAGGAGTGAGCGGATGAGTACAGTACGAGACATCGCAGTACTGGTTGGCAGCCTGCGCAAAGAATCCTTCAACCGCAAGCTAGCCAATGCGCTTTCAGAACTGGCGCCAGCGGAACTGAGGCTGGGAATCGTTGAGATAGACGAGTTGCCCTTATACAACCAGGATTTGGATACCGCCGATCCTCCGGCTGCCTGGAAGATGTTCCGTGAACACGTCGGACGCACCGGCGCGGTATTGTTCGTCACGCCGGAATATAACCGCGGGATCCCCGCGCCGCTCAAGAACGCAATTGACGTGGGTTCGCGGCCTTACGGCCACAGTGTCTGGAACGGTAAGCCCGGTGCGGTGGTCAGCGTTTCACCCGGCGCCATCGGCGGCTTCGGCGCCAATCATCACCTGCGTCAATCATTGGTGTTTCTGAACGTGCCGGTGATGCAGCAACCCGAGGCGTACATCGGTGGCGCAGACAAACTGTTCGACGCCAATGGCAAATTGGTCAATGAGGCCACACGCAAGTTCCTGCAGAGCTTCATGCAGTCATTCGCCGCATGGATTGCAACCAACATCAAGGCGTAAGTTGTGCGTGCGTTGGCGTCAACGATGCGATTGCTTCCGCTGGAACCGGTCTGTGAGGCGGGTATTCGGTGGCCGCAATAAACCCAGAAGCGCGTGAGTATTGCGACGCCCAGAAGCCCAGGCGAAAGCCGTGGCGTTGCGTGGCGGCCGTCCGCGCCTTCGAAGCCCACGCGAATCGTGCTGGAATTGGTCTGCATGGAATTGCGGCTGCACCAAATGAGGAGTCTGCATGTTGAACCGGCATCCATTCAAAATAGTATTGACCGTAGTGGTTACGCTGTTCTTCATGATCTGCGCTCCCCTGGCACCTGCGGCACAGATGTCGGATTCCGTACCGCACTGGCGTCCGGCGCATGTCGTGGTGGTGATTGAGGAAAACAAATCCTTTTTCACCATCATCGGGAATGCCGATGCACCCTATCTTAATCAACTGGCAAGAGAGGGCCTGGTGTTCACAGACGCGCATGCGGTCATACATCCCAGTCAACCGAACTACGTCGCGCTGTTTGCAGGCTCGACTTATGGCCTGACCGACGATTCCTGCCCGCATGATCTGAGTGGCCCGAATCTGGCGAGCGCGCTGCTGGCGAAGAAACTCAGCTTTGCCGTTTATTCAGAAGACATGCCGGCCGCGGGATTCACCGGTTGCAGCGCGAGTCATGGTTTATACCGGCGCAAGCACAATCCAGTAGCCGATTTCCAGTCCGTGCTGCCGGCGTCAGTAAATTTGCCGTTCAGCGACTTCCCGCATGACTACGCCAAGCTGCCAACTGTCGCGTTCGTGATTCCCAACATGATGAATGACATGCACGACGGCACCATTGCCGAGGGTGATGCGTGGCTGAAAACACATCTGAGCAGATACGCGGAATGGGCCAAAGCCCACGACAGCTTGTTGATCATCACCTGGGACGAGAGTGATGCGCGCAGCGCCACTAACCAGATTCCACTGATCGTGGTTGGTGCGCATATAAGAAAGGGCCGCAATGACCAATATGTAGATCATTACAGCCTGTTGCGCATGCTGGAGGATTTCAATGATTTGATGCCCTTGGCGAAGAGTGGCGATGCGCACGGACCGACATTGTTTTGAATCTGACTTTGCTGGTGTCTAAGCTTTTGGCCTTAAACTCATTCTAGGGACAGATGAGCATGGAGCATGCCAGCAAAGATCGCTTGTTAACCCGAAATTGCCTGCTATACTCAAATACGTCGTATAGACTACATATTCTTTAAGTGCCATCCGTCTTTCCGCAGCAAGGCGCATTCAGGGAGTGATCAGGGAGTGAAGGGAGTCTTATTTTCCCGCGTCCTCAAGACGCGGAGGAGGTACCGAGTATGAAACCCATCCATGGGCACCGCAGCCTTAGCGGTATTCTTTTCCTTCTTTTCGGTTGCCTGGTCGCCAGCGCGTCCGTGCAAGCCGGCAACTCCGGATCCGCAAGCCGCGTTCCGGCCGTACCCCTTTACGACAATCTGGGAAACCTGCACCACCGTATAAGCACCACGAACAGCCTTGCCCAGAGATACTTTGATCAGGGGCTGAGGCTGACATATGGCTTTAACCACGCGGAAGCGATCCGCGCTTACACCGAAGCGGCGCGCCTCGATCCGCACTGTGCCATCTGCTACTGGGGGATAGCGCTCGACTACGGTCCCAACATCAACGCGCCGATGGATCCCGACAGCGGCGTCAAGGCATACGCTGCCGCGCAGCAAGCGCTGTCGCTGCTGACTTATGCCAGTCCGGAAGAACAGGACTTCATCCACGCAGTGGCGACGCGCTACGCGGTCAAGCCGGAAGCGGATCGCACGGCGCTGGACCACGCCTACGCCGACGCCATGGGCACGCTTGCCGCCAAGTATCCGAAGGATCTCGACGCGCAGACGCTCTATGCCGAATCGCTCATGGACCTGCGGCCCTGGGATTACTGGACGCACGATGGCCAGCCGCAGCCCGGCACCACGATAATCCTGGCCAAACTGGAGAGCGTGATCCAGCGCGATCCCAACCATCCTGGAGCCTGCCACTACTACATCCATGCTGTGGAGGCGGCTTACCCGGAAAAGGCCGTACCCTGCGCAGACCGCTTGGCGTCGCTTATGCCGGGCGCCGGCCATCTAGTACACATGCCGGCGCACATCTACGTCCGCGTGGGCCGCTGGGCCGATGCCATCACGGCAAACCAACATGCGGTACACACGGATGAGTCGTACATCATGGATCAGCATCCGATGCCTGGCATGTATCCCATGGGCTATTACCCACACAACATCCACTTCCTGGCGTTTGCGGCAAGCATGGCGGGCAACAGCGCCATGACGCTCGATTCAGCGCATAAGCTCGCGAGCAAAGTAGATCCCGGCATGGTGATGCAGATCGGCCTGTTGCAGAGCATGCTGGTCATGCCAGAGCAGGCCGAGATCCGCTTCGGTCATTGGAAGGAAATCCTCGCCGAACCGGCGCCGCCCGCAAGCTTGCACTACCCCACGGGTATATGGCATTACGCCCGCGGCATTGCCTACGCGAGGCAAGGTGATCTCAACAAGGCCGACGCCGAGCTCGCTGAGTTGCAAAAGATGGCGGCGGACCCGGCGTTGGCAAGCGTGATGGTCGACAGCGGCAATACCGCCACGCCGATATTGCAGATCGCCTCGCGGGTACTCGCCGCTGAGATTGCCGCCAAACGCGGCGCCACCGATGCGGCCGTAAGCTATTTCATACAGGCGGCCGACATGGAAGACCAGCTTGCCTATGTGGAGCCGCCGAGCACGCCTTTGCCGGTGCGGCAGCAGTTCGGCGCGTTCCTGCTGGCGAACGACCGGGCGAGCGACGCCGAAGCCGTGTACCGCGCGGACCTGAAACACTATCCGGAAAACGGCTGGTCGCTATATGGTCTGGCGGCGAGCCTGCGCGCGCAGGGTAAGATCGCGGAAGCGGATGCCGTCCAGGCCCGCTTCAAGCGGGCCTGGGCACTGTCCGATGTGACGCTCACGGCTTCAGCGTTCTAGATGGAGCATCATGATGCACAAGATAAACATTCAAAACGGGCCAAGCGGCACGACGGCCTGCTGATCGTCACCTGGGACGAATGCGATGCCAGGAGCCCGACCAACCAAATCCCGCTGATTATTGTCGGCGCGGGACTCAAACTCGGCCACAGCAATCGGTACGTGATTGCCATTACGGCCTTTTGCGCACGCTGGAAGATTTCTATGGACTCAAGCCGCTAGGCCACAGCGTCGCGGCGGTGCGGGCTGCAATCCGGTCGTTACCCCCTGTTCGGGATTAGAGTGCGGCATTCTGGAGTGTAATTCCTCAAGCGGTGCCAGTTGGCATCACGGCCGTGAAGATTCTGTGTCATTGAGTATGGTGATGGCTATACGGGACTGCTTAGCGCAGCGCTGGTGGTGGGTGTCTCCGCTCAATTGCACTTTAGTCAGGTTGACGAAATTGCGGTGCCCTGAGGAAATCACAACGGTAATTTCATACTCGGTTGGCTAGGCGTCTTATTGGCGTAACACACCGGAATCTCGAAACTCGACGAGTGCGCTCTAACGCTGAAGGATGGTTGAGGAAACTGCCCCTGCGATATAGTCTGCAATGCTTTCTTGTCCAAGTTTGCGTCACCGCTTGAACTCGTAATGTGCACATTCACGATTTTGTCATTCTTGTAGGAAAAGCCGACTTCAGTGCAGGCGTTGTTTGCAACTTGAGCCTGCATATCGCTACTCACATAACGAATTTCCATGTTTTGCCCCGGACACAAGTTTCCCCTGAAGGTAAAGCAGATTTTAATCGTGAAGTTGAATGTTTTATCAAGTGCCCAATCGGGGGTGATTGGCACTTTGGCGGATGTAACCTTCTTAATGGCAGCCTGTTCGAATACCTTTTCTCCGATAGTACGCACTACGGCTGCGTTGAAAATATTGCCGTTTCTATATTCAAACTGCACTTGTACGACTCCCTGTTGACCGTGTGACATTGCTGATTCAGGGTAGTATGTAGCACTGTGCACGATTGCGTTGTGTAGCGACCTAAAAAATGTGGAGTTGGCAATGCTTAATGCTATCGGTAATCGAAACTGTCTTGGCACGGCTATTTCGGAACCAGGGAGAATGGGCGGCTTGATTTGTGCTATCTGGGTCGTGATTGCCGAGTCCAATATATAGTTACCAGTAGATTTTGCGATAAATACATCTGTCAGCCTGCCGTTATCGTAAGTAAATTGAACGATAGCTTGCCCGGATGGGAAACCTGCTTTTGTTGCCTCGATCGGATAAACCAGCTGATTCTCGATTTTAGTGGCTAGCGCGTTGATCCACCGCGAATTTTGCCAATAAGGAACTGAAGGGCTGCTGGCGCAGCCTGCTAGCAAGCCCGCGATACCCAAGGCCGGTAGAAGTTTTGTCCGCATGGCTGCCCCTCTGTTTGGTTTGATTACGGCCGAATAATCCTAGTCCTCAAAAATGTAGGCGTCCATGGCAAGCGTACGATCGAAGCTGTGGTGCAGGCGCTGTGCTTTGGTACCGCCGGTGCCGAGTACCACGAAAAGCGGCAGGAAATGCTCTTCGGTGGGATGGCAGCGGGCCGCGTGCGGCGCGCGCTGACGATAATCCAGCAAGGCCTCGCGGTCGCCGCGCATAAGTGCATCGTGTAGCCATGCAGTGAACTCTTCATAAGCTTTGTGGTTATCGCCGCCGGGATGGAAATACTCGCGCAAATTGTGGGTAGCGCCGCCGCTGCCGATGATGAGCACGCCGCGTTCACGCAGCGGCTTCAAGGCCTCGCCGATCTTTAGATGATGCGCTGGGCCGAGCGGGGTTTGCAGCGACAGTTGCAGCACCGGGATGTCGTGCTGCGGATACATGAGCAGCAGCGGCACCCAGGCGCCATGGTCCAGCCCGCGTACCAGATCTACGCCGGCCGGCGAGCCGAGCTGGCGCGCGATGTCTTTGGCGAGCGCATGATTCCCAGGCGCCGGATAACGTAGTTCGTAAAGCGGTTCTGGGAAACCATAAAAATCGTGGATGGTATCCAAATGCATCGCGCCGGTGATGCGTGGTGTGGCGGTATCCCAATGCGCGGAAATCACCAGCATGGCCTCGGGTCGCGGTAGTGTGGGGCCAAGTTTACGCAGGAAACCGTGGGCAGGCTGGCTTTCATCCAGCGCCAGCATGGGTGAGCCGTGCGAAACAAACAATGTAGGCAGGGTAGCCATGCGCTTACTCTGCGACTTGTAACCCGAAGGTTCAAGGCCATGAGGTCGCAGAATCCGGTACTATCTTGCTGCACAGAATACTTGGGCGCTTCAAAGTATGCCGGAACCTGGTGAACCGTGGTCCACGTATTACTGAGCGTGCTGGACTTGGGCGGCACCTTTGTATTCGCCATCAGTGGCGCAGCGGCTGCAATCAAGCACCGGCTGGATATTTTTGGAGTCATGGTACTGGCATTTGCTGCCGGCAACGCCGGCGGCATTACCCGCGATCTTTTGATTGGCGCGGTGCCGCCGGCGGCGATTGCGAACTGGAGCTATCTCGGCGTTTCCATTCTGGCCGGATTTCTGGTGTTTTTCTGGTATCCGCTGATCGCCCGCCTGAATAACCCGGTGCTGTGGTTCGACGCGGTGGGCCTGGCTTTTTTCACCGTGGTGGGTGCGGAAAAGGCGCTGGTTTTTGGCCTCAATCCGGTAATGGCGGCGCTGCTCGGCATGTTGACCGGCATTGGCGGCGGCATGTTGCGCGACGTGCTGGTCAATGAGATTCCCACGGTGTTGCGCGCTGATCTCTACGCGCTCGCGGCACTGGCCGGGGCTGCTGTGGTGGTCGCCGGTCACGTACTGGGCCTACAACCCGTCGTCACCGCCGTGATCGGCGGGTTGCTTTGCTTTGCGCTGCGCTTCATGGCGATTCGATACAGCTGGCATCTTCCGACGGCACGGCGGTCGCAGAAAACGGACGGCTGATGTCCGTCTCATCCGGCCTTCCGACAGCGGATGAGCGGCAGATATCTTGAGCCTTGGGTACCATAGGCACTCGGCTACAGAAGGATTTTAGCGGCATGCCTGTGCGGTTCTCCTCGACTGGCCTCGTGGCCGATAACCAGAGCCGGCACTGTATCCGTTAGGCTTTCTCGATTGCGTGCTGCGCGGCGTCGGGCAGGTGATGCTGCAGAACAACAGCTATACGGGCTTGCTCTTCGTCATTGGAATTTGCCTCAACTCTTTGCTCTTCGGAGCTGCGGTTCTGCTGGGAACGGCGGTGAGCACCCTCACTGCCATGCTGTTGGGTGTGGATCGCACGCTGGTCCGGGCGGGAGTGTTTGGCTTCAATGGTGGGCTGGTCGCCATCGCCTTGCTCTATTTCCTGCAGCCGGATAGCCTGACTTGGGGTTGCGTCATTTTTGCGGCAGCCTGCTCGACCATCGTCATGGCGGCCATGCTTTCTCTGTTGAACGCTTGGAAGATGCCCCCGCTTACTGCGCCATTTGTGTTTACCTCGTTGTGCTTCTTTCTCGCAATCGCACGCTTTGGACGGCTCGAGTCCACACATCTTTTACCGACTGCGGGACTTCCCCAGGCTGTTGGCGTTGAAGGCGTGGTGACCTTTTCGACGATCTCGGAAGGCCTTTTCAAAGGCATTGCCCAGGTCTTTTTTCAGGGAAACGTGCTCACCGGCATTCTCTTTGTAGCCGGGCTGCTGGTTGCATCAAGGGTGGCTTGTGCGGTGGCGCTGGCAGGCTCCCTGGCCGGGCTGCTGGTAGCGTGGGGCATGGGCGCCGCCGAGCCTGCGATCCGCGCGGGCGCGTTTGGATTTAACAGTGTGCTGGTGGCCATCGCCATGGGCAGCGTCTTTTTTGTGCTGGACAGGCGCTCCATCGCCTATGCGTTGCTCGCGACGATAGCGACCCCGTTTGTCTTTGCAGCCGTCTCTGCTGCACTCGAGCCTCTGGGCGTGCCCGCGCTGACACTTCCCTTTGTGCTGGTGGCATGGCTTTTTTTGTTCGCGAGCAAGCTCTTTCCGAAGCTCAGGGCGGTGCAGACCTCGGGCACATGAACGCAAATGCGCAGGGCAAGTCTTCGCTCGGTGCAAGTGCCGATGGGCGGGAACGATCTCAAAAGTCCGACTGACGTGACTGTCGCCCGCCCCGCGAGCAATGCTCTGATTTTCCGGTTCGCTCATCCATACGCAGCGGATTTGCAACGGGCGGCGGCTGCCGGTGATTTACCGGATTGGCGTTTACGCAGTCCGTCTGCGAATCGGATCAGGCGGGTGGCTTGGGTGTGCGGTTCTATCCGCGGCCTGAGCGCCGCCTATTCCATCGCCATGTGCTGCTGCGGCTGTCCGCCACCGGCTTTCCTGTCGTAGCGCGGCTGCTTCATCAGGAACACCAGCGGGATAGCGGCCAGGCTGATGATCATCATGAGCTTGAAGTCGTTGTTGAAGCCGATCATGGCGGCTTGTTGGGTAACCATGCCGTTGAGCATGGCCAAATCCCGGGTGTTGTGCAGGCTCATTTGCGCGGCCAGCGGCGAGAGCTGCATGGCCTGGTTGTAGGGCGTGATGTGTCCGCCCAGCACGGCGTGATTGATCTGGGTGCTGCGCGACAGCAAGGTGAAGGCGATGGAAATGCCGACACTGCCGCCGACATTGCGGATCAGGTTGTAAACGCCGGTGCCTTCGGTGCGCTGGCGCGTGGGCAGGGTAGAAAACGCCACGGTCAACAGCGGCACCATGACCTGGCCCATGCCGACGCCCTGGACGAAACCGGTCCAGACGATGGGCCAAGTGCCGATATTGGTGTCGAAGCCGCTCATGAAGTACATGGACACGGCCATGATGAACAGTCCCACCGCCATGTTGAAGCGCGGGTCCATCTTGTTGGACAGGCGCCCCACGACCAGCATGGAGAGCATAGTGCCGACGCCGCGCGGCACCAGCACCAGACCGGTAATGATCACCGGGTAATCCAGCAGGTTCTGCACGAATTGCGGGATCAGCGCCATGATGGAATACAGGCTGATGAGCACCACGAAGCCGATGATATTGCCAACCAAAAAGTTGCGGTCCTTAAACAGAGACAGGTCCACGTAAGAGTTTTTCCTTTTGAAGGTGTGAACGAAAAATAGCCACAGGCCGGTAATCACCAGGCCGAACTCGATGAGTACTTCGGCAGAATTGAACCAGTCCTTGCGCTCGCCGCGATCCAGAAACATCTGCAGTGCGCCGATGGCGACGCTCAGGAACAAGAACCCCCAGCCGTCGAAAGTACGCTCGCGGTTGGTCTCGGTTTCGTGCACGTAGGCGAGCGTCATGAGTATCGCCAAGATGCCTACGGGGATATTGATGAAGAACACCCAACGCCAGGTGTAGTACTCGGTGAGATAGGCGCCCAACACCGGCCCGAGGATCGGTCCCAGCATGATGCCCATGCCGAAGATCGCCATGGCCATGCCGTGCTTTTCGCGCGGGTAGCTGTCGAGCAGAATGGCCTGCGAAATCGGCACCATGGCGGCGCCGAACAGGCCTTGCACTACGCGCAGCAGCACGATTTCGACCAGCGAAGTGGCCGTGCCGCACAGGAACGAGGCCGCGAGAAAACCCAGCATGCTGATGAGATACACGCGCTTGCGGCCGAAGCGTCCCGACAGCCAGCCGGTGGGCGGCGTCATGATGGCGGCGCCCACTATATAAGAGGTCAACACCCAGGAAATCTGGTCCTGACTCGCGGACAGCGAGCCCTGCATGTTGGGCAGCGACACGTTGACGATGGTGGTATCGAGCACCTGCAAGAGCGTGCCCAGCATCACTGCCAGCGTGATCAAGGCAGTGTGTTCTTTGGCGCTGGCGGGCGGGCGGAAGATCATGCAACGCGCCTCAGTCGGCCACCACCGGATGCTGCGGCGCCTCACCCTGGGCCGGTTTGGGTGGGCGCATCAGCAGCACCAGCGGGATAGCGGCGAGACTCACGATCATCATCAACTTGAAATCGTTGTTGAAGCCGATCATGGCGGCCTGGCGCGTGACCATGCCGTTGAGCACGGCCAGATCCTGGGTATTGTGCAGATTCATCGTCGCGCTCAGCGGCGAGAGCCGCATGGCCTGGCTGTAGGGCGTGATATGCGTGGCGAGCACTTGGTGGCTGATCTGGGTGCTGCGCGACAGCAGCGTGAAGGCAATGGAGATGCCGAAACTGCCGCCCAAGTTGCGGATCAGATTGAACACGCCCGTGCCCTCGGTGCGCTGTGCGGCCGGCAGGGTGGCGAAAGCGGCGGTGAACATCGGGACCATCACCAGGCCGATGCCGATGCCCTGCACGAAGCTGGTCCAGGTGATGAACCAGGTATCCACCTGGGTGTTGAAGTGGTACATCTCGAAGAGCGAGAACGCGAGTATCACCAGGCCGGTGAGCATGACCAGGCGTGGGCTGAATTTGCTTGAAAAACGCCCCACCAGCACGAACGAAATCATGGTGCCGACGCCGCGCGGCATGAGCACCAGTCCCGCGATGATGACCGGATAGTCCAGCAGGTTCTGCACGAACGGGGGGATCAGCGCCATGATGGCGTACATGCACAGGAACAACATGAATCCGAGCACGTTGTTGAGCACGAAGTTCCGGTCCTTAAACAGGCTCAGGTCTATATAGGAGTTCTTTTTTCTGTAGGTGTACACAAAGAACAACCACAGACCAATGAACACCAACGCCAGCTCGATAATGGTGCTGGCTGAGTTGAACCAATCCTGACGCTGGCCGCGGTCCAGCATCAGTTGCAGCGCGCCGATGGCGACGCTCATGAACAGGAAACCCCAGGCGTCGAATGTGCGGATTTTGTTGATTGCGGTTTCCTGCACGTAGGCGAGCGTCATGAGCACCGCCACGATGCCGACCGGGATGTTGATGAAGAACACCCAGCGCCAGGAGTAGTACTCAGTCAGGTATGCGCCCAGCACCGGGCCGATGACCGGACCCAGCACCACGCCCACGCCGAAAATCGCCATGGCTTGGGTGTGTTTCTCGCGTGGGTAGGTGTCGAGCAGGATCGCCTGCGAGATCGGCACCATGGCGGCGCCGAACAGGCCCTGGAGCGTGCGCAGCAGCACGATTTCCGTTAGCGAGGTGGCGGTGCCGCACAGGAACGAGGCCACGACAAAGCCGATCATGCTCGCGATGTACACGCGCTTGCGGCCGAAGCGGCCCGCAAGCCAGCCGGTGGGCGGCGTCATGATGGCCGAACCCACTATATAAGAGGTCAGCACCCAGGAAATCTGGTCCTCGGAGGCGTTCAGGCTGCCCTGCATGTTGGGCAGCGCCACGTTGGCGATGGTGGTGTCGAGCACCTGCATGAAAGTGCCGAGCATCACCGCGAGCGTGATCATCGCGGTGTGCGGCTTGCCGCCTGCGGAGCGGGGCAGGCTGAGATTCATGACCTCAGGCCTGTGCGGGGGAAGCGCGCCGCAGAACGAAGCGCTCCACCGCCTTGGCGAAACCGTCGTCGTCGTTGTCGGCGGTGATGCGGCGCGCCGCGCGCTTCACCTGCGGGTCGGCGTTACCCATGGCAATGGACAGTCCCGAATGCGCGAACATCAGCACGTCATTGGGCATGTCGCCAATGGTGGCGATCTCGTCGGGCTGCAAGTGGTAACGCTGCGCAAGATATCTGGCTACTTCGCCCTTGTTGGCCTGCGGGTGTGTGACATCCAGGTAATAGGGCTGGGACGCGGATGCGGCCACGTGATCGCCAAAGCGGTCGTGCGCGTCGGCGGCGGCGCGGGCCACAGCGTTGTGGTCATCGCTGACGCCGACGATTTTCAGCACGCCGGCGGTCAACCGGCCGATGTCGCGCATGATTTTGGGCTGGAATTGCACGGTTGCGGCTTCGCGCGCCACGTGTGCGCCGTTGGGGTCGCGTACGAACCAATCGGTACCCTGGTATATCCAGACGTCGAGCCTGAAAGTGCCCATGAGCTCGACGATGGGCTGGACGAGATGTTCGGGAACTACGCGCTGCTCAAGCACGCTCATGTCGGGTGCCATGAGCGCGCCGCCGTTGAATGCCGCGATGGGCATTTCCAGATGCAGGGGCTCGATGAGCATCGCCATGCCGCGCGGCGGTCGCCCGCTGGTGATACTGAAGAGTATCCCGGCCTTGTGCAGGGAGTGCACGGCGGCAATGGCGCGCGGAGTCAGGGCCTTTTTCGTCGTGACCAACGTGCCGTCCACGTCGGCCAGCATCAGGCGGATGGTCGTGATACTCATTGGATGCGGGAGCGAGTGCCGCGCGTCATGATCAGTTGCGTGCAATTCTGGCCTTGGGCGCGCCACCGAACAGGCTGTAGTGCGTGTCAATGGTGACTTCCGCGCTCATTCCGGCCCGCAGATCCGGGCCGTCCGTACCGGTGGCAATCAGGATGCGCACCGGGATGCGCTGCACCACTTTCACCCAGTTGCCGGTGGCGTTCTGCGGCGGCAGCACGGAAAACACCGAACCGGTGCCGGGCGCGATGCTCACCACCGTGCCTTGCCATTCATGGTGCGGATAGGTGTCCACGGTGATCGAGGCTTTCTGTCCGACCATGACATGGGTCAATTGGGTTTCCTTGAAGTTGGCGTCCACCCAGCGTTCGCCGCTCATGACCAGCGCGAACACCGGTCGCCCGGCGGTGACCACGTCGCCGGGCTTGACGTTGACCTGGGTGACGACGCCCGCGGCGGGCGCCTTGATGGTGGTGTAGGAAAGTTCCAGCGCCGCCTGATCGCGCGTGGCGAGCGCCTGTTGATAAGCGGGCTGCTGCGTGATGGGCTGACTTGCATTGCCGCCCAGGTTGGCCGCGATCTGGGCAATCTGCGCCTTGACCGCCACGGCCTTCTGTTCCGCCATCGTCAGATTGGTCTTGAGATCATCCAGTTGCGCGGCAGGCACCACATCTCTTTTGGCAAGATTGGTCTTGCGCTGCACCTCGCGCTGCAGAAAGGCGACATTGGCCTGCGCCGCCTGCAATTCCGCCTGCGCGGCACGCAGCGCCTGGGTCTGGGCGCGGATCTGATCACCCACGGTCTTGAGCTTGGCATTGTCCGCGTCCAGCGCCAGCTTGGACGGCGCGGGATCGATTTCGAGTAGCACCTGGCCCGGAGTCACGGCCTCGTTCTGCACTACCGGCACCGCGGCAATGCGCCCCGAAACCTGCGGCGTAATGCTCACCTGGTTGGCATATACGTAGGCGTTATCCGTGCTCACATAGCGGGTCGTGTGTGCCCAGTACCAGAAGCCGAGGAGAATGATGACGGCCGGCAGGGCCACCATGAGCAGCAGGCGGCGCAGGCGGGAATTGCCCAGAAAATTCTTGAAATTGGCCATGTTTTTTGACTTCCCAGATTTAGGCTGGCAGAATGGACTGGACGGTCTAGTCTAATTAATTGAGAAATTCATGTCAAACCTGAATTGCCAGAGAGGGCCGACCGGCGGTTTGCTCCCATGGAGTGCCGCCGCCATGGTTTTGGCCGGCATGGTCCTCATGCCGGCTGCATCGGCCGGCACGCTGCACCAGGCGTTTGCGCAGGCTTACGCCAGTAATGCGGCCATCCGGGCCGGTGAAGCCGAGCTGCGTGCTGCGGGTTTCGGCGTGCAGTCCGCGCGGGCCGGGTACCAGCCGCAGATCAATTTCGAGGCCGGCATCGGCACGGCTCACAACGATCTGGTGTCGCCGTTTTTCCCGATCAGCACCTATCCACAGAACACCCGCACCGCCGGGTTGGTCATCACGCAGCCGCTGTATACCGGCGGACAGACCGCATCCAGGGTAAACGCCGCGCGCGCCACTCAGTCGGCGCAGCAGGCAATATTGGGCGCCACCGAAGAGCAGGTCTTCGTGCAGGTTGTGCAAACCTACAGCGGCGTAGTGCGCGATCAGGCGGTGGTCAAGCTCGAGCAGAATAACCTCGAGGTCCTCAACCAGCAACTGCAGGCCGCACAGGCGGAATTCCAGAATGGCGAGGTGACGCACACGGATATCGCGCAGGCCGAGGCGCGGGTCGCAGGTGCCCAGGCGGCGTTGATCCAGGCGCAGGGTTCACTGACCGAATCGCGCGCGGCGTTTCTGCGCGTGGTGGGTACCGAGCCGCAGGGACTGGAGCAGCCGCCGTTGCCGGCGCCGCTCCCCGAAAGCGAAGCCCAGTCCGTGCAGTTCTCCGCGCAGAACTTTTCGGTGCTGGCGGCGCGCTTTGCCCAGAACGCCGCCGAGCAGCAGGTGCAGGCGGCAGCCGCCCAGCAGCGCCCGCAAATCGCGCTTACCGGCCAGTTGCTCGAAGCCCGCGATCCGCAAATCGGTTTCAGTCGCCTGGACACGCGCTCCATCATGCTGACGCTGTCGGTACCAATTTATTCTGGCGGTGCCTTGAGCGCGCAGAAGCATGCCGCCGAACAGCGCGCCGAGGCGAGCCGCGAGGATGTTGTGGATGCGCAGCGCCAGGCGCAACTTGAAGCGATCAATGCCTGGCAGGCGTATCAGACCGCGAATGCCAGATTGACCGCAATCCAGAGTCAGGTGCAGGCCGAAGAGATCGCGGCGCGTGGCGTGCGCGATGAGCAGGCCGTAGGCGAGCGTACTACCATTGATGTGCTGAATGCGGATCAGGAATTGTTGAATGCGCGCGTGGATCTGATTCGTGCGCAGCGCGATCAGTTGGTGGCCGCTTATGCACTGCAGGCGGCGACCGGCAGGCTGACGGCCGGTGCCTTGAATCTGCGGGATGTGACAAATGGTCAGCCGCGCGGCTGACAGGGAGTGACATGCATGAATGCGCCAGCCGATAATCCCGGCAAGCGGGAAACGATTCTGGAAGCCGCGAAAAAGGTGTTTCTGGACGTGGGCTTTGGCGCGGCCAGCATGGATGCCATTGCCGAGGCTGCCAAGGTCTCCAAGCAGACTGTCTATAACCATTTCGGCTCCAAGGAAGAGCTGTTTGCCGCCATGGTGCGGGATTCCTGCGAAAACGTGACTCTGGCGTTTGCCGAAGCCGCCAAGGATGGCAATCCCGAGAAAACCCTGCACGCCATCGCCCGGCATTTCATGAGCATGGTATTCGCCGAGGATAAACTCGCCATGCACCGCATTCTCATGGCGGAGGTGCCGCGCTTTCCCGACCTGGGGCGCATCTTCTACCAGTCAGGCCCGGCGATGATCCGTCAGTTTCTGACGGATTATTTCAAGGAACAGAACCGGCGCGGCACGCTCAAAGTGGACAATCCAAAAATCACGGCTGAACAATTTATCAGTATGGTCACCAGTTGTCGCCTTCGGTCTGAGCTGGGCGTCGAGCCGGTGCCCAACGACGAGGTCCGCGAGCAATACATCAGCAACGCAGTATCGCTCATCATCAAGGCTTGCCGGCCGTGAAACGTACGCCGTAATCACTGCCAGCGGCAATTTGCACACACAAAAATGAAAAACTCCGGTACCCGCCGCAACTGCATTCTGCCGGCGGCGGTTCTTTGCGTGATGAGCGCCGCAGCGCTGGCAGCGCTTTCCTCCTGTGCGGTAGGCCCTGCCTACAACAATCCCCCGCCGCCCAAGGTGCAGGGATACACGGCCGCGCCGGCGGCCGCCTCGATTCCGGCCGCGCCGTCCAACCCCGGAGCGGCCGGCAGCGCGCAGATGCTGGAATACGGTGCAGCCGTCAATCCGGAATGGTGGAAGGGTTTCGGCTCGTCCGCGCTGGACCAACTGGTGGAACAGGCGCTGCAGCATAACCCCGATCTCGTTGCCGCTCAGGCGACGCTCGAGGAGGCGCAGTACAACCTGAAGGCAGCCAAGAGCGTGTTCTATCCACAAGTATCGCTGGGACTTGCCGGCGAACGCACGCGGGTCTCCGGTGCCGCGAGCGGTGGCCTTGCCGGCTCGCAGCTCTACAACCTTTATACCGGCGAGGTGTCGATCAGCTATTACCCGGATGTGTTTGGATTGAACCGGCTGGTGACACGTGGCGAGCAAGCCCAGGTGGACGTGGCCCGCGATCAGCTGGCGGCTGCGCGCCTGACCATCGAGGGCAATGTGGTGAACACGGCTTTGGACCTGGCGGCGCTCGAAGAGGAAGTCGCGGCCAGCGCGCAGACCATCGGCGATCAACGCCAGATTCTCGATCTCACCCGCACCCAGTACCGGCTGGGTTCGGCCTCGCAGTTCGACGTGCTCACCCAGGAAAGCCAGCTTGCCTCGAGTGAAGCACGCTTGCCGCAACTTGAGCAGGCGCGCGATCAGGCACGTCACCTGCTCGCGACCTACCTCGGTGAATTTCCCTCGGTGACCGGCAACTTGCGCACGCCCACGCTCGCCGATCTGCATTTGCCCGCGACATTGCCTGTGAGTCTGCCCTCAACGCTGGTGCGCGAGCGGCCGGATATTCTCGCGGCGGAAGCGCAACTGCGCGCCGCCAACGCCCAGGTGGGCGAAGCCGTCGCACGTATGTATCCGAACCTGCAGCTCACCGGCGATTTCGGCGACCAGAGCAACAACGGCGGCACGCTGTTCGATCCCGCGAGCCGCATCTGGAATCTGGCTGCAAGCCTGGTGCTGCCGCTGTTCGAGGGTGGTGCGCTCGAAGCGCAGAAGCACGCGGCCGAAGCCGCCTACCGTGCAGTATTCGCCAATTACCGGAGCACGGTACTTGGCGCGTTCCGCAATGTGGCCGATGTATTACGGGCGCTGCAACACGATTCAGCCATGCTGGACGCCGAAGCGCGCGCCTTGCAGTCTGCGCGACAAGCGTTTGCTCTGGTACGCGTCCAGTACCGGACCGGCGCGGTGGATTACTTGAGTTTGCTCACCAGCGAGACCCAGTACCAAAACGCGCGCATCGCCTACGTGCAGGCCGAGGCGCAGCGTTACGCCGACACCGCGGCATTGTACGTGGCGCTTGGCGGTGGAGAGTGGGCATCGTCGGGCAGTGAACAGGTATGCGGAGCACAACAATGCGCAAGCAATTGATAATCGTCGTGATTCTTTTGATCGTCGTCTTCGGTGGTCTCTTCGGTGGCAAGTTCTACGCTAATCACCGTGCCGCTGCGGCCGCGCTGCACCGCGCTTTTCCCCCAATCACCGTATCCACTGCGGTGGCACATGAGCAACCTTGGAGTCCGCAGGTCAACGTTGTGGGCAGCCTGGAGGCGGTGGAGGGCACGGAGATCACGGCGCAGATCGCCGGCAACGTGACGCAGATCGCGTTCCGCTCCGGCGAGCGCGTGCACCGGGGCCAACTGCTGGTGCGGCTCGATGATTCCAGCCAGCTCGCGCAACTGCACGCGGATCAGGCCAAACTGACGCTCGCCAAGACCACGCTGGCGCGCACTCAAAAGCTGTATGCGGCCCATGCTGCCAGCCAGTCAGATCTACAGACAGCACAAGCCGGTGCGGCCGCGACGCAGGCGGCTGTCGAGGGCGATCAAGCGACGCTGCGCAAGCTTGATATCGCCGCACCGTTCAGCGGCTTGGCCGGTATCCGCGAAGTCAGCCTCGGCCAATATGTTTCGCCGGGTACCGGCATTGTCAATCTGCAAAGTTATGATCCGCTGCTGCTGGATTTCTCGCTGCCGCAAAGCACGGTGAGCGAAATTGCCGTGGGCCAGAAAGTCGCGTTTACGGTGAACGCCTATCCGGGCAAATCCTTCGATGGGCGGGTGACTGCCATTGGTGCACAGGTGGACCCGACCACGCGCAATATCGCCTTGCAGGCCACGCTCGCCAACTCGCGTGATCTGCTGCGTCCAGGCATGTACGGCAACGTGCAACTCGCGGTCGGGCATGAACTCCACGGCGTGGTGGTGCCGAATACCGCGATCAGCTACAACACCTTCGGCGACTACGTGTACGTGGTTGAGACCGGGAACGGTCAATCCGTGGTGCGGCAACGCGTGGTGCAGGTCAAGGACCAGCGCGATGCTTTGGCGCTCATCGCCTCGGGCCTGAAGGCCGGCGAGGTCGTGGTCACTGCCGGCCAGGAAAAGCTGCATGACGGCGCGGTGATTGCCGTCAACAACAGCGTGCAACCGTAACCCGGACAATCAGGTGAAATTCACCGACATCTTCATCCGCCGACCGGTACTGGCAAGCGCCATCAGTCTGGTGATTTTGCTGCTCGGCTTGCGCGCCTGGATCGGGATGACAGTGCGCGAATATCCCACTGTTACCACCACCGTCGTCACGGTGACCACCGCCTATCCCGGCGCGAGCCCGGATGTTATCCAGGCCTTCATCACCTCGCCCTTGCAGCAGGTGATCGCCAGCGCGCCCGGAATTGATTACATGACCGGCAGCAGCGCCCAGGGACTGTCCACCATCACGGTGTACATGCAGCTCAACTATGATCCCAACGCGGCGATTTCCCAGATCATGTCGAAGGTGGACCAGGTCAAAAACCAGTTGCCGCCGCAGAGCCAGCAGCCGGTTATCAACGAAACCGTGGGCGGTACCACTGCGCTTATGTATCTGGCATTTTCCGGCAAGACCCTGAGCCAGCAACAAATCAACGATTATGTATTGCGCGTGGCGCAACCCAAGATTCAGGGCGTTACTGGCGTAAGCCAGGCGCAGATCGTACCGGCGGGTATCGGCTCAAGCGGCAATGCCTTCGCGTTGCGTGCCTGGCTGAATCCCGTGAGCATGGCGGCGCGTGGCATCACCCCCGCAGACGTGGCCAGCGCACTGCAGGCCAACAACTACATCTCCGCCGTGGGCAGTACCCGCAATGCCCAGAAGCAGGTGACCATTACCGCCACCACCTCGCTCAACAACCTGGCACAGTTCCAGAACCTGGTGGTGAAGAACGTAGGTGATACCGTGATCCGCCTCAAGGACGTGGCGGATGTCACGCTGGGCGCGGAAAACTACAACTCCGCGGTATTTGCCGACGGCGTGCCCGCGGTCTTCATCGGCGTGCAACCCGCTCCCGATGCCAACGATCTGGATGTGTCGGCCGGTGTGCACAAGGTATTCAATGAGCTGCGGGCGTCATTACCACCGGGAATGCACGCCGCCATTGTGGTGGATGGCAGCACCTACATCACCGCCTCGATTCATGAAGTGCTGACCACCATCGTGATTACGCTTATCGTGGTGGTGATCGTGATTTTTCTGTTTCTCGGATCGCTGCGTTCGCTGCTGTTGCCGGCAGTGGCGATCCCGCTATCCATCGTCGGCGCGGGCATCATCATGCTGGCGCTGGGGTTCACCATCAATTTGCTGACCCTGCTGGCGATTGTGCTGGCCATCGGCCTGGTGGTGGACGATGCCATCATCGTGGTGGAAAACATCCACCGCCATATTGACGAAGGCATGCAACCGGTTCCGGCGGCGCTGCAAGGTGCGCGTGAACTCGCGAATCCCATCATCGTCATGGCGACCACCCTGGTGGCCGTGTTTATTCCCATCGGCTTCATGGGTGGCCTGACCGGCAGCCTGTTCACGGAATTTGCCTTCACGCTGGTGGCAACCGTGGTGATTTCCATGATCGTGGCGCTCACACTCACGCCCATGCTGAGCTCCAAGGTGCTGCGCCATACGCCGCCCAAGGGCCTGAGCCATCTTCTGGAGCGCGGCTTCACCCATCTGCGCGAGGTCTATGACCATTCGCTGCATTCGATCCTGCGTTTCCGTCCGCTGGTATTGCTGGTTTCAGCCTGCGTTTTAGTCAGCATCCCGCTGATGTTCGTCCTCACGAAAAGCGAACTGGCGCCGACCGAAGATCAGGGATTGATCCTGGTGTCGGGTACCGGGCCGGCGACCGCAACCCTGAGTTACCTCGACAAGTATGCGGTGCAAATACGCAAAATCCTGCAAAGTTTTCCGGAAACCGCGCACGTATTCCAGATCAACGGCATCTCGATGGGCGGTGGTGCCGGCAACAACGGCATTATCGCCGGCAGCAATATGAAAAACTGGAGCCAGCGCTCACGCACGCAGATGCAGATCATGCCACTGGTGCAGCAGCAACTGAATCAGGTCGTGGGTCTGCAGGCCGTGGCCTTCGCCAAGCCCACGCTGCCGGGTTCAGCGGGCGGCCTGCCGATCCAGTTCGTGCTGACCTCAACGAATGATTACGCGCAGATCAACGCCGCCTCCGATCGCCTGATCGGCGCGGCCATGAAGAGCGGCTTGTTTGCATTTCTCACCAAGGATCTGCGCTACGACAATCCCCAGATTGTGCTGGATGTGAACCGCAATGTTGCTGCCAACCTCGGCATCAGCATGAGCGACATCGGTCAGGATCTGAGCCCGTTGTTGAGTGGGAATTACGTCGGACTGTTTAATATGTCCGGGCGCAGCTACGAGATCATCCCGCAGGTGCCGGATGCGGCGCGTGCCAACGCCGACGCGCTCGGCAGTTATTACGTCCGCACTGCGAGCGGCAAGCTGGTGCCTTTGTCCACTGTGGTGAGCATCCAGCACACGGTGCAACCCGAATACCTGCCGCAGTTCCAGCAACTCAATTCCGCCACCCTCCAGGGCACCATGGCGCCGGGCGTGACGCTCGGCCAGGCGCTGGATTACCTCAGGAATCTGGCCACGACCATGCTGCCCAAGAGCTTC
>JBOIAZ010000077.1:0-5281 GCA_050739175.1 Gammaproteobacteria bacterium | reverse complement strand
CACGATCTCCACGTCGTGGGCATCACCTTTGTGCCACACGAAACACACGCGCCACTGGTCATTTATCCGGATGCTGTACTGGCCCTTACGTCTGCCGCTCAAGGCTTCCAATCGATTGCCCGGCGGGATCCGTAAAAACGTCAAGCCAGCCGCAGCTTCCAGAAGCTCCAGTTTGCGCCGCGCCGGCTCCTGGATTGCTTCCAAGCGCCGGACGCGGTGGCTATGGAACAGCGCCTCGGTGTCCTTGTCCGCGAAGCTCTTGATCATGCATCCGCAGGTTATACCGTAGAACGGAATGCGTCAAGCAGTTAACGGTGATCGTTATATCCGGGAGTTATCCGCCCTGCTTGAAGCGATGGATCAGCCGGCGGGATTTCTTGTCGGGACGCTTGGTGGGCGCCGGGCTGGCGAGTGCAGCGAGCTTGCGCAGTTCCGCATGCCGCGCACGGGTCTCGAGACTGGCCGCGGTCTCCGCATAGAGTTTTTGCGTCTCGTGAGCCGGCCCGCGCCGGCTCGTCAGTGCTTGCACAATGATTTCGTAGCGCTCAGCGCCACGCATGATAGTGAGCCGGTCGCCGATACGCGGCTCATGGGATGGTTTCGCCCGTGCACCATTCACATGCACCTTGCCGCCGCTTACGGCCGTCGTAGCCAGTGCGCGAGTCTTGAAGAATCTCGCCGCCCACAGCCATTTATCGAGGCGCATGCGCGTTGCTTCGTCACCCACATTTCGCATACTGCGGAGTCTAACACTCCGGGTTTTTGCGGCTGGTATAATCACAGCCCTTCCTGCCCTGCGCTTCCGGAGTTTGCGTGAAAGACGTGTTTCTCGCCCAACTGCGCCAGCAGATCGCCGGCCTGCAAGAAGCCGGGCTCTACAAAACCGAGCGCATCATCAACAGCCCGCAGCAGGCTGTCATCAAGGTGGCCGGCGGCAAGGAAGTCATCAACTTCTGCGCCAACAATTATCTCGGTCTCGCCAATCACCCTGAGCTGGTAAAGGCCGCCCAGGCGGCGCTGCCGAAATACGGTTTCGGCCTGTCCTCGGTGCGCTTCATCTGCGGCACCCAGACGGTGCACAAGGAACTCGAGGCACGGCTGTCAAAATTTCTCGGCACCGATGACACCATTCTGTATTCCTCCTGCTTCGACGCGAACGGCGGCCTGTTCGAAACACTGCTGGATGAACAGGATGCGGTCATCAGCGACGCGTTGAACCACGCCTCGATCATTGACGGCGTGCGCCTGTGCAGGGCCAAGCGCTTGCGTTACAACAACAATGACATGGCGGATCTCGAATCCCGGCTCAAGGAAGCCGCCGATTGCCGTTTCAAACTCATCGCGACCGATGGCGTGTTCTCGATGGACGGGATCATCGCCAATCTACAGGGCATCTGCGATCTCGCCGACCGCTACGGTGCGCTGGTGATGGTGGACGACTCTCACGCCGTCGGCTTCATGGGCGAGCATGGTCGCGGCAGCCACGAGTTCCGCGGCGTCATGGGCCGTGTGGATATTCTCACCGGCACGCTCGGCAAGGCGCTCGGCGGCGCCTCCGGCGGCTACACCTCCGGCCGCGGGCCGATCATCGAATGGCTGCGCCAGCGCTCGCGGCCGTATCTGTTCTCCAACACCCTCGCGCCGGTGATCGCCGCGACTTCCATCAAGGTGCTGGACCTGCTGGAACACGGCGACGTGCTGCGCAAGAAATTGCACGACAACAGCCGCTATTTCCGCGCCGCCATGCAGCAGCTCGGCTTCACGCTCGCCGGCGCCGACCACCCCATCATCCCGGTGATGCTGGGCGACGCGAAACTTGCCAAGACCATGGCGGATGAATTGTTGCAGGAAGGCATTTACGTGATCGGTTTTTCCTTCCCGGTGGTGCCGCAGGGCCAGGCACGCATCCGCGTGCAGGTGTCCGCGGCGCATGAGAAACCGCATCTCGACAAAGCTATTGCTGCGTTTGGAAAAGTCGGCAAGAACCTAAGGGTAATTCATTAGCTCGGTGGGAGCGGCGATATTCGCCGCGATTCTTCGTCATCCAGGATCGCGACGGAGACCGTCGCTCCCACAAATATGCATGAGGTCTTTGTAAATGAAAGCACTGGTCAAAGCAAAAGCCGAACAAGGCATCTGGCTGCAGGATATGCCGAAACCCAAAATCGGTCACAACGACCTGCTTATCAAGATCAAAAAGACCGCGATCTGCGGTACCGACATTCATATATATAACTGGGACGAATGGGCCAGGAAAACCATTCCCGTGCCCATGGCCGTGGGCCATGAGTACGTGGGTACGGTGGCCGAAATCGGCAGCGAGGTGCGGGGCTTCAAGCTTGGCGAGCGCGTCTCCGGCGAAGGCCACATCACCTGCGGCCACTGCCGCAACTGTCGCGCCGGGAGACGGCATCTATGCCGCAACACAGTGGGCGTGGGCGTGAACCGTCCGGGCTGCTTCGCCGAGTACCTGGTGATTCCGGCCATGAACGCCTTCCCGTTGCCGGACAGCATTCCCGACGACATCGCCGCGTTTCTGGACCCGCTCGGCAATGCGGTGCACACCGCACTGTCTTTTGATCTGGTGGGCGAAGACGTGCTCATCACCGGCGCCGGTCCCATCGGCTGCATGGCCGCAGCCATCGCCAAACACGTGGGCGCGCGTTACGTGGTGATCACCGACGTGAATGACTACCGTCTGGACCTCGCGCACAAAATGGGTGCCACGCGCGCGGTGAATGTGCAAAAAGAAAAACTCGAAGTGGTAATGCACGAGCTGGGCATGACCGAAGGTTTTGACGTGGGGCTGGAAATGTCCGGCAACCCTCAGGCCTTCCGTCAAATGCTTTCAACCATGGTACACGGCGGCAAAGTCGCACTGCTCGGTTTGCCGCCTTCGGAAGTCGCGATTGACTGGAATCAGGTGATCTTCAAGGGACTGATCCTGAAAGGCATCTACGGCCGCGAGATGTTCGAGACCTGGTACAAAATGGTGAGCATGCTGCAGAGCGGCCTCGACATCCGCCCGGTGCTCACCCATCACTTCCCCATCGGTGAGTTCCAGAAAGGCTTCGACGTGATGCGCACCGGTAAATCCGGAAAAGTGGTGCTGGATTGGGGCTAGTGAAGATCTGAATAATTCATCTTCCGTCATTCCGGCGGGATGCTGCCTCTGGGGATGGCTGGCCCAATCCAACAGCGCCGATTAGTGTGCCGCTGATTACTGTTCAAGATTGATGCTCTTGAGCACCTCGGCGATACGTGTCGCATATTGCTGGGTGGCTTCAAGTTTTTTGGCCTGCAAAGCCTGTTCCGCGATAGCCAGTGCGTGGCTCAACTTGACGTGTTCCGCCGATTTCTTCCCCACGTCATTCAGCGCACCTTTGCCCATGTCTTTACATGGATTCCCCACGGCAGCATCGAACAGCTTGCCTTTTGGGCCCACCAGACAATTGATCACATGATGAAAATGCATGGTGGCTGTGGCAACGTCAGCAGCATCCGTCGCCATTTGCGCATGGGTCATGGCGGTAGTGATTTCCTGGTCCGCACTTTGAGAGGCAAATCCAAGCCCTGGCATGGCTGCCAATATCGCAACGATAAAAACAAAGAACACATTTTTATTCATAAACGACTCTCCGAATGGTATGCGTGGGTGCCCCACATGGGTAAAACCTTGAGGTTCTGCCTGCGGCTGAAAAAAATTATACGCCCGGAACAAAAGGGTAGCCATGCCGGAGCCGGGCGCCGGGGTTGGTAATTTTTCGGCATAGTCGCAGCCCCCGCCGATACGCGCCGTCGCGCATTTGTGTTCTGGTATCCTAGCGATGAACCGGGATACCAGGCGGGCAGTCTGCGTGAACGACGAAAAAAACACGGCTGACAAAAACCTTGGGGGCTTCATGGCTCTGAACGAGATCAGCAAACATCCCGAGATGGCACAACGTACAGCGGAATATTTGGATGAGCAGATCGGGCATTTCCGGCGCGAAGCCATTGCGCATGATCTGCATGTTGAATACCTGAAACTCCGCAATGAAGAGTTGCGTTCCAAACAAGCCAAGATCCGGGCGCAGCACCGGCACGTATGGCTACGCACGGTGTATCAATCCGTATTTAGTGTGATCGCGGTGGCACTGCTGGGCGTGATTGCTTACGCGGTGTACTCCGCCGCCACCGATCATTCTGTCGTGGTAAACCAGTTCGAGGTGCCACCCGAGTTTGTCACCGCCGGAGAAAATGGCACGGTGGTCGCGAGTGAGTTTCTCGATCAGCTGCAAATTCTGAAAGCCAGCGCGCTCAGCTCCCCGGAGTCTCGCAGCCTGCAGGGCTCCTGGATCAACAACATCCAGTTGCAAATACCCGACGTGCATGTCTCCCTGGCCGATATTCACCGCTCGCTGCATGCCTGGATCGGCCATGAAATCCAGATAAACGGCGAAGTTGTGTTACAGGGCAAGCAAATCTCTCTGACGGTACGCGGCACCGGCTTTGCCGCCCGCAGCTTCACCGGCGCGCCTGGTGATCTGCACAATCTCCTCGCCAATGCCGCTGAGTATGTGTACGTCCAAGCGGAGCCCATGAAGAAACTGTGATTGATTTATCGTCCGGTATTGGTGGCAGCCCCGGAGCAGCAAGAACCCAGAAAACCGCAAGCGGCCTCGACATCCGCCCGGCGCTCACCCATCACCATCCCATCGGCGAGTTCCAGAAAGGCTTCGAGGTGATGCGTTCAGGTCAGTCCGGAAAAGTCGTACTGGATTGGAGCTGACAGTCCGGAGACAACGCACATTCCTGAGTTGCTAAAGCCAATGTTCCAATACCGCGCGTCTCTGACCATCGCTTTCATTTAACACGCACAGAAATCCGGGCTCGTTGCAAACGTGCAAAGGCCCTGAATAACGATCGCGGCTGAAAGCCGCTCCTGCAATTCAATGCACATTGCAGAAACAGTAGGCGTACACGCCGCGCGGATCGCTGAACACCTTGAGCGCGTCGGTCAACTGATGCAATTGATCCACCCACGGCAGAGCGTCCAGATTTGCGGATGGCAGTAATCCGGCAGTCAGACGGGAATTATTGCTGTTGGCCAGGGAAATCAGCAGGCGGTCCGTGAAGCTCAACGGCCGCTCGATGTAGCGTACCGAATAATGTGGGCCGAGTTTGGCGAGCTTGGCGGCTTCCGCGATTGCATCCTGCAGGTTACCGAAGGTATCCACCAATCCGATTTTCTTCGCCTGCTCACCGCTCCACACGCGGCCCTGGGCGATATTGTTCACCG
>JBOIAZ010000076.1:0-10550 GCA_050739175.1 Gammaproteobacteria bacterium | reverse complement strand
CATCACCGGGCGGCGGGAATATTTGCAGGAATGTCGAAGAATAAAGGCAGGAACGCTCGAATCACCCGCGCAGGCTCATGCTTCCATTAGGGAAGCATCAGGATGGGCGTTACGTGGAAACAGTCGAGCCGCCGGCGCAAGCTTCCGCCGGTTCCAGACGATCAGGTCGCCGCAGAAATCAATGTGGCATCCGCTGAAAGGCGTTTCCCGCTCACGTATGGGACGCCTTGCGTTTGATCGCCACCACTTTGCTACCTTCGCGCAGGCTGGACAAATAGTCCGCCCAAGCCTGCATCATCTTGCGGCGTTCGGGTACGTGTTCGGCGTAGTTGTAGGCCGCGCGTACTGCGTTACGCTCAGCATGTGCGAGCTGCCGCTCAATCACGTCTGGCTGCCAGCCCTGCTCGTTCAACAACGTGCTCGCCATGCTGCGGAAGCCGTGTCCCGTCATTTCGTCTTTGCTGTATCCCAAGCGGCGCAGCGCGGCGTTGACCGTGTTTTCCGACATAGGCCGCTCACGGGTGCGCAGCGACGGGAACACAAGCCGCCCGGAACCTGTAAGCGGTTGCAGATCGTGCAGGATCGCCACCGCTTGACGCGCCAGCGGCACGATATGCAGCGCGCCCATCTTCATGCGTGCGGCAGGGATACGCCACTCTGCGGCGTCCAGGTCAAACTCACTCCACTCGGCTTGTCGCAGCTCACCTGGTCTCACAAACGTCAACGGCGCAAGTTGCAAAGCGGCACGGGTCACGTAATAGCCGGTATAGCTGTCAATCGCGCGCAGCAGTTCGCCGATACGGTCAGGATCGGTAATGCTCGCGAAGTGTTCTTGTTTTGCCGGCGGAATCGCGCCGCGCAGTGTAGGTGTCGGGTCCACGCTCGCGCGTCCTGTTGCGACCGCGTAGCGCATGATCTGCGCAATGATCTGGTGGACGCGGTGCGCAGTCTCGCGTGCGCCCCGTGAATCAATCCGGCGCAGCACCCCGAGCACATCCTGTGCGGTAATGCTGGTCACCGGTTTTGCGCCTAGCCACGGAGTCACGTTTTTCTCTATGCGCCGGCTGATCTTGTCCGCGTGTGACGGTTTCCAGCGGGGTGAGTTCTTGGTCAGCCATTCACTCGCGATAGCCGCGAAGTCATCCGCATTGCCATTGCGTTCGGCTTTGCGTTGACCGGCTGGATCGGCCCCATCCGTCAACAGCTTGTGCAGCGCTTCGCGTTTTGTGCGCGCCTGCTTCAAGCTCACTTCGGGATAGGTTCCCAGGCTGAGCGAGTTCCGTTTCCCGGTTATGGGCCGGCGATAATCGAATCTCCACAACTTGCCGCCGCGTGGGTCCACCAAGAGGCGCAGGCCGTAGCCATCACGCAATGAATAGGGGGTGTCCTTCGGCCTGGCATTGGCAACGGCAGACGGTGAGAGCGGGTTGATTCGTTTCGGCATGACACCCTTGGTTTTGGCGGTAGGCGGCCGCCGTTTGGCGGTATCAGGTCATACGCGCCCATTACATACCGCCAAAGATACTGCCATACTTGGCGGTAGTCAAGGGAAATGCAGAGATACTACGAGACAAGGTTACGGGTGAAAGTAGCGTATAAACAGATGCTTAGGGTAGTTTGTGGATATTGCGGTTAGTCTATTTGGTGCCCGGAGTCGGAGTCGAACCGACACTCCTTTGAGGGGAACGGGATTTTGAGTCCCGCGCGTCTACCAGTTCCGCCACCCGGGCCAGCGGGCGCGCGGCACGGGCCGCGCGAGGGCGCACAGTATAGGCAAATCTCCCGGCGGCCGAAACTTTTTTTGCCCGGCTTGCGACCCAGCGGCCGGCCCGCGCATCCTAGTATCCATGAGCGGCGCGTTTAATCAGGCGGTGGAGGCCGGAATCCTGGCGCGTGCCTGCGCCGGTGAGCGCGCGGCTCAGGCGCAGCTTTACGAGCATTTCGCCACGGCGGTGTACACGCTCGCCCGGCGGCTGCTGGTGAAGCCCGAACTGGCCGAGGATGCGCTGCAGGACACTTTCGTCGAGGTCATGCGCGGGCTGCCGGCCTTCCGCGGTGAGGCGCCGGTTGGCATGTGGATCCGCCGCATTGCGGTGAACCGCTGTCTCATGCAATTGCGTTCGCCCTGGCTGCGCTACCGCGCGGCGATGCCGCTGGAACCCGAAGCGCTGCGCCAGGACGACAGCCGCCGCTGGCAGGATCTGCTGGACATGGAGCGCGCGCTGGAGGAATTGTCGCAGACGGCGCGCGCGGTGGTGTGGCTGCACGACGTCGAGGGCTACACCCACGACGAGATTGCCGCATGCATGCGCGCCACACCGAGTTTTTCGAAATCCCAACTGGCGCGCGCCTATGCGCGTCTGCGGCGCTGGGCCGATGTGGAGGCTGATGCAAAGCTATGCACGCCAGTGCTGAACAACTGATCGCGCTGCGCAACGGCCAACCGCTCACGGCCGAAGCGGCGGCGCACGTGCGCGGCTGCGCCGAGTGCGGGCAAGCGCTGCTGCGGCTGTCCGAGTGGCGGCAACGCATGCGCGCACTGCCGGCGTTTGACGCTCCGGAACACGCCTGGGCCGGGGTGGCCGCGCGTCTCGACCGGCCCGCGGGCGTGAACCGGGCGCGCTGGTTGCCGGCGGCCGGAATCGGCCTCGCGGCCTCACTGGCGGCTGCCGTGGTGCTGGTTGCCTGGCATCCATGGTTTCCGCTGAACTCCGTTGCCACGGCGGTTCGCGGCACGGATGCAGATACCGGACGCCTGGCGCAGCTTCAGGCGCAGTCGCGTAATCTGGAAAACGCGGTGCAGTTCATGCATGCGGACAGCCATCCGAGCATCGTGAACGCCGGCAGCGCCGCCACGGTGGCCGCGCTTGAAGACCGCATCGCGCTGGTGGATTACGCCATCAACAGCACGGCCGTCCGGCCGCAGGCCGGCGCGCAGTTGACGCAACTCTGGCAGCAGCGCGTGGATTTGATGCAATCGCTGGTGGCGGTGCGCTATGCACAGGCCTCGGCGGTGACCTGGGCGCAATGAATTCATATCGAGGTGTTCCATGAAAATCCTGACGATCGTATCTTGTGCGCTGATGTTGACTGTTGCCTGCGCAGCGCACGCGCAAACCAGCGCCAAGCACCCGGCGCCTGCCGCCACGCAGTCGCAGGCGGCTCAGCAACAACTGCAACGCGATCAGGAACAGATGCGACGGGATCAACAAAAGCTGTATCAGGATCAGCAATCACTGAAGGGCAATCAACAGGCGATTGACCAGGAACAAAATCTGCGCTGGCTGGAACTGGATCAGCACGCGGTGGAGCACGATCAACGGAGGATCGAGCAGGATCAGCAATCCCTGGAACTGAATCAGAAGCAGCTTGAAAAGCAAATGCAGCAGGCGCGCCAGCAAATGGAACAGGCCGCGCAGCGCATGGCGGAGCTCAGCCTGCAGATGCAGGGGCCAATGCTGTCGCGCATGTCGCGCATGTTCGATTCCAACCGCGCGGTCCTGGGGGTCAGCATTGCGGAGAGTCGCGATGCGAAAAACGCCCAGGGCGTGCGCGTGCTGGCGGTCACGCCCGGCGGACCGGCCGATCAGGCCGGTTTGCGCGCCGGCGACAGCATCACCGCGATCAATGGCACGGTGTTGCGCGCGGGTGCGCAGCAATCCGCCGCCGACCAGCTCATGGATTTCATGGACAAGGTCAAACCCGGTGACACGCTCAAGCTCAGCTATGTGCGCGCCGACAAACCGCACAGCGTCACCTTGAAGGCCGGGAAACTGTCCGATTACAGTTTTGCTTTCGATGTGCCTCCGCCGCCGCCCGTGCCCCCGGTACCGCCGATGCCGCCCTTGCAGCCGGAGAATTTGCGCGCGCTGTTTCCGCCCGGCTGGTGGGGCGCATGGGGCGACATGCAACTGACGCAATTGACCTCCGGCCTGGGTCAGTATTTCGGCACCAGCAAGGGTTTGCTGGTGGTGCGCGCGCCCCACGATGCGGCGCTCAAGCTGCAGGATGGCGATGTGATTCTGAAGATCGGGGATCGCGAGCCCGCCACGCCGGCGGAAGCCATGCGCATTCTCCATTCTTACGCGCCCGGAGAGCCCCTCAAGCTGGGCATTCTGCGCAAGGGCAAAACCTTGATGCTCGACGTCACCACACCCAAAGCCCAGGGTCCGGTCGGTGTTTACCAGCCGATGCATTTGAACGACTGATAACCCATCGGCCGGCCGAATCAGGAACGCCATCGCCGGGTTTGCTACGCTGTGCCGCCTATGCGGCGGCAAGACTTTCATTACGCGCTTCCTCCCGAGCTGATTGCGCAGCACCCGCTGCCGGAGCGCACGGCCAGCCGGCTGCTGGTGCTGGACGGGGCCAGCGGTAAATACACCGACCGCACATTCCACGAGCTGCCGCAGTGGCTGCGGCCTGGCGACTTGCTGGTGTTCAACGACACGCGGGTGATCCCGGCGCGGCTCTTCGGCCGCAAACCGGGCGGCGGCAAGCTGGAATTGCTGATCGAGCGCATCCTGGATACACACACCGCGCTCGTCCAAGCGCGTGCCAGCAAGCCGCTGCGCATCGGCATGCCACTGCGTATCGCGGACGCGACCGACGCGCGCGTCGTCGGGCGCGACGGCGAGTTCTTCAGGCTGGAGTTTCCCGCAGCCGCGCTGCCGGAGTTTCTGTATCAATTCGGTCATGTGCCGCTGCCGCCCTACATCCGGCATGACGATCAGGCCGAGGACCGTGAGCGTTATCAAACCGTGTACGCGCGCGTGCCGGGTGCGGTGGCGGCACCCACCGCGGGACTGCATTTCGACCCGGCGCTGCTCGACGAACTCACGGGCCGCGGCGTGCGGCGCGAGTTCGTGACCCTGCACGTCGGTGCCGGTACGTTCCAGCCGGTGCGCGAGGAGGACGTGCTGCAGCATCACATGCACGGCGAACAGGCGTGCGTGTCACGGGCGGTGTGCGGCGCGGTGGCGGAGACCCGGCGGCGCGGCGGGCGGGTGGTGGCGGTCGGTACCACCGCCGTGCGGAGCCTGGAGGCGGCGGCGGCGGGCGGGGTGCTCACGCCGTTCAGCGGCGACACCGCACTCTTTATATATCCCGGTTACCAGTTCCGGGTGGTGGATGCGCTGATCACCAACTTTCACCTGCCGGAATCCACGCTGCTGATGCTGGTGTGCGCCTTTGCCGGCCGTGAGCTGGTGCTGGCGGCGTACCGGCACGCGGTGGAGGCGCGTTACCGGTTCTTCAGTTATGGCGACGCCATGCTCGTGACGCCCGCGTCGGGGGCGCTGACTGGCCGGTAATTGAGCGGCCTGCGGTACTTTTTCCGTCATTCCGGCGGACGCTGGAATCCAGTTCTAGAATGCAGCCGCCCCCGGCGGCAACCATTTTTTTTGGAGCGGGTTCCCGCACCCGCGGGCGGGGCACTTTCGTTTCGGCGAAAGTGCCCAAAGCCATTCCCCCGGAGCGCGGGTTGCCGAAGACGGCAACTTCCCTGTGCCCTTCCTTCGCTGCGGAGTCCCGCCGACAGCCCATCCCTGGGCTGACGGCGAGAGCGCGAACATCGTGTTCGCGCCCCTTCGGGCTTGCCTTGCTCAGTCCAGTGCTCGGCTCGTGCTACGGGTATAAGAGCGGGCGTTGGCATCAGGCTCTGCTTGCTCTTTACAACCCCGCCGATTCCGCTAAGCGCGGGATCCCGGGGGCGGCTTTCTTTGGGTACTTTTCTTGGTCGTACAAGGAAAGTATCTTGTCGCAGGGGCGCGAAAGCCCCGCCTAATTTAAACTTCGCGCATGAAATTCGAACTGCTCAGCACGGAGGGCGCCGCGCGCCGCGGCCGCATGATGTTTGACCGCGGGACGGTGGAAACTCCCGCCTTCATGCCGGTCGGTACCTATGGCACGGTCAAGGCCATGACGCCGGAAGAGTTGCGCGAGGTGGGCGCGGAAATCGTTCTCGGCAACACTTTCCATCTGATGCTGCGGCCGGGCACGGAAATCATTCGCGCCCACGGCGGCTTGCACGCGTTCATGCACTGGTCGGGGCCGATGCTCACCGATTCCGGCGGTTTCCAGGTATTCAGCCTTGCCGAGCTGCGCAAGGTCACGGAAGAGGGCGTGAGCTTTCAGTCGCCGGTGAACGGCGACGCGGTATTTCTCAGCCCGGAAGACTCCATCCGCATGCAACACGAATTGGGCGCCGACATCATCATGGTGTTCGATGAGTGCACACCGTATCCGGCGAGTGCGGCTCAGGCCCGGGAATCCATGGAGCTTTCGTTGCGTTGGGCGCGGCGCTGCAAGATGGCGCATGCCGATCATCCGGCCGCGCTGTTCGGCATCGTGCAGGGCGGCGTATTCCCGGAGCTGCGGCGCGCCTCGCTGGCAGAACTGAAGGGCATCGGCTTCGACGGCTATGCGCTCGGCGGCCTGGCCGTGGGCGAGAGCGAGCCCGAGCGCCTCGCGGTGCTGGACCTGCTCGCAGCGGAACTGCCGGCCAATCGGCCGCGCTATCTGATGGGCGTAGGCACGCCCGAGGATCTGGTCAAGGCCGTGGCCCGCGGCATGGACATGTTTGACTGCGTGCTGCCCACGCGCAATGCCCGCAACGGCCACCTGTTCACCCGCGGCGGGGTGCTGCGCATCCGCAACCGCGAGCACCGGGCGGACACCCGGCCGATCGATGAAAGCTGCGGCTGCTATACGTGCCGATACTACAGTCGCGCGTATCTGCGGCATCTGGACAAGTGTGGCGAGATCCTGGCGCCGCGGCTCATGACCCTGCACAACCTGCATTACTACCAGTGGCTCATGGCCGAAATGCGCGCGGCACTCGAGGCCGGACGGTTTGGTGCATTTGCCGCGGATTTCCTCGCCCGCGCGCGGCAAACGCCCATGTCTGTGCCATAATGCGCGCCGCCCGACGCACCGCCCGTCCGCCACCACCTGTGCCGGCCGCGGTCAGATTGCGGGCAACCCAGTGTTCCCAAGCCACGCAGGATTGCCCATGAGCTTCTTCATATCAGACGCCTACGCCGCCGGCGCGCCGGCGCCACAGCAGGGCGGCGGCGAATACATCACCATCATCATCTTCGTCGTCCTGATCGCGTTCTTCTGGTTCTTTCTTATCCGTCCGCAGCAAAAGCGCCAGAAAGAACACCAGAAGATGCTGGGCGCCATCGGCAAGGGCGATGAAGTGATTACCAGCGGCGGGGTGCTGGGGCGGGTTACGGAACTTGGTGATCAGTTCATGACGCTGCAAGTCGCCAAGGGCGTGGAATTGCGCGTCCAGCGCCAGTCCGTGACCGCGGTCATGCCCAAGGGCACGCTCAAGAATTTCTAAGCCGCTGCCGATGCGCACATGCTGAACCGCTATCCAGCCTGGAAAAACATTCTTGTCATTCTGGTGACCGTGGCCGGCATCCTGATCGCGCTGCCGAACCTTTACGGCGACGATCCGGCCGTGCAGGTCTCGCAAACCAACGGGACTGTCACCGAGGCCACTACCACCCAAGTGGAGCAGGCACTGGACGCGGCCAAGCTGCCGTACACGTCCGCGGTGCTCGACGACGACCGCCTGCTGGTGCGCTTCGACACTCCCGACACGCAGATGCAGGCGCTGGAGGCGATTACCAAGGCGCTCGGCAACCAGTACTCGGTGGCCCTGAATCTGGCGCCGCGCACCCCCGCGTGGATGCGCACGCTCGGCCTGAAACCCATGGCCAAGGGCCTGGATCTGCAGGGCGGCGTGCATTTCCAGATGCTCGTGGATGTGAACGCCGCGGTGCAGACCAAGCTGCAGCGCGACGCCGCCGATATCCGCGGCACCATGCGTCAACAGTTGATCCGCTACGAGGACGTGGCGCTGACCGGGGAAAACATCAATATGCAGTTGCGCGCGCCGGATGACGTGACGCGCGCTAAACAACTGCTGAGCAGCCAGTTCCAGGAACTCGCGGTCGCCGCCGGCAGCCAGCCGAACACGCTGGTGGCGACCATTGATCCCAAGCAGTTGCAGGCGCTGCGGCAGACCGCGGTCGAGCAGAACATGACGGTGCTGCGCAACCGCGTGAACCAGTTGGGCGTGGCCGACCCGGTGGTACAGCAACAGGGCGGCAACAGCATCGTGGTCGAACTGCCCGGTGTGCAGGACACCGCGCGCGCCAAGGAAATTCTCGGCGCCATCGCCACCATCGAATTCCGGCTCGTGGACCCGACGGCCAATGCCTTGCTTGCGCAGCAGACCGGCCATATTCCGCTCGACGATCAACTGTTCAAGGACAAGGCCGGCAACCCGGTGCTGTTGCGGCGCGACGTGATTGTCACCGGCGACCAGCTGGTGGATGCCGCGTCCGGTTTCGACCAGCAGAACGGTCTGCCGGATGTCAGCGTGTCGTTGAATTCCGCCGGCGCCAGCAAGATGGGCGAGGTGACGCGCCAGAATCTCGGCAAACCCATGGCGGTGCTGTACATCGAAACCAAGACCGAGAACACCACGGTCAATGGCCAGACCGTGCCGGTGCACAAGAAGACCTACACCGTCATCAACGTGGCCACCATCCAGGGCATCTTCAGCGGACGTTTCCAGATCACCGGCCTGCAGCAGCAGGAAGCGCAAAACCTGGCATTGCTGCTGCGCGCGGGTTCGCTGGCGGCGCCCATGGACATCGTGCAGGAACGCACCGTCGGCCCGAGCCTCGGTCAGGAAAACATCCGTCAGGGTTTCCATGCTGCATTGCTGGGCTTCCTGCTGGTGGTGGTCTTCATCGGTCTTTACTACAAGACCTTCGGCGTGATCGCCGACCTTGCGGTGATCATGAACCTGGTGCTGACGGTGGCCTTGCTGTCACTGATCCAGGCCACACTCACGCTGCCCGGCATCGCGGGAATCGCGCTGACGCTCGGCATGGGCGTGGACGCCAACGTGCTGATCAACGAGCACGTCCGTGAGGAAGTGCGTGCCGGCAACACGCCGCAGGCCGCGATCCATGCCGGTTACAAGCGCGCCTTCGCCACCATCGTGGACGCGCACGTCACCACGCTCACCGCCGCGGTCATGCTGTTCCTGTTCGGCGCCGGACCGGTCAAGGGCTTTGCCGTGACCCTGTCGCTCGGCATCCTCACCTCGTTGTTCACCGCCATCATGGGCACACGCTCCATCGTCAACTGGCTGTACGGCGGCCGCAACCTCAAGAAGCTGCCGGTGTAGGAGCGCGCCATGGAGTTCTTTCACAAAGTTCCGCACATCAACTTCCTGGGCCTGCGCAAGTTCACGTTTGCGTATTCCATCATCGTGCTGATCATCGCGGTGGTGTCGCTCTCCATCCACGGCCTGAACTTCGCCGTGGATTTCACCGGCGGCGTCACCGTGCAGGTCAGCTACCCCGAGCCCGCCAATTTGCAGCAGATCCGCGGCACGCTCACGGCGGCCGGCTACAAGGACGCCATCGCCCAGAGCTACGGCACGCCGCGCGAGGTCCTGATCCGCCTGCAACCCAAGAAAGGTGTTTCCGGCAAGGACACCGGCAACGCGGTCATGACGCTGCTGCGGAAGGACGTGTCTCAGGTGCGGCTCGAACAGGTGAATTTCGTCGGCCCCGAAGTGGGGCGCGATCTGGCCACCAAGGGCACGATGGCATTCGTGCTTACGCTCGCCGGCATCCTGATCTACATCATCTTCCGCTTCGAGTGGCGCCTCGCCGTCGGCGGCGTGCTCGCTACGCTGCACGACGTGGTGTTCGTCGTGGGATTTTTCTCGATATTCCACCTGGAATTCGACCTCAATGTGCTGGCGGCGGTGCTGGCGGTCATGGGCTACTCGGTGAACGACACGGTGGTGGTCTTCGACCGCATCCGCGAGGACTTCCGCATCATGCGCAAGGGCACGCCCATCGAGATCATCAACCTCGCCATCAACCAGACACTCTCGCGTACCATCATCACCTCGGGCACCACGCTGCTGGTAGTGATTGCGCTATTCTTCCTCGGTGGACCGGTGCTGCACGGCTTTTCCGTGGCGCTGCTGGTGGGCATCATTGTCGGCACCTATTCCTCTATATACATCGCCAGTGCCATTGCCCTGGTGCTGGGCGTGAGCAAGAAAGACCTCATGGTCAGGGTCAAGGAAGAAAAGAAAGTGGACGACATGCCGTAGCGTCGTCGTTCCCGCGGAAGCGGGAACCCAGTTCTTGATACAGAAGGCGCTCTCGGCGCCTTCTTTGTTTCTAACACTCTTTGTCCCCTCGCCCCCATTTCGCGGGAGAGGTTGGGGTGAGGGGGTTCTTGTCATTCCGACGAACGCCTACAGGGATGTAGGCGGTAGGGTGACGCAGGAAGCCAAAGCCAGAATCCAGATTTGTGCAGATGGCCGCAGCCATTCAAGAGAGCGGGGTTCCGCTCCCGCAGCGCAGGTTACTTTTCTTTGGCGCAAAGAAAAGCAACCGTAATGGCTGTCAAGTACATGAAGGTATTTCAGTACACCACGGCTGGTGGTTTCGGGCCATGGCGTTGAGCATCGTTAACAACTTTCTGGAACAGGCCGTCAA
>JBOIAZ010000075.1:0-2242 GCA_050739175.1 Gammaproteobacteria bacterium | reverse complement strand
TGTGCGCGGGTCAGAATACGCATCGTGTAATGTAGATGAGACGCCCTTTCGGGCAGGGTCCGGGTTGTGCTTGCGCGTGCCCGGGTTGGTTGGTGCACGACGCACCGGCAGTTGTAGGCCGAGACATGATGACTGTTAAATTCAGTGTGAGGCTGCTTGTCGGATCGACGCGCGCTGCGTCGCTAGCCCAGCAGAAAGCACACCGCAGTAAATTGCAGCACGCTGCCGCCCAGGCAGAACATGTGCCAGATGGCGTGGTTGAAGCGCAGCGTTTCCCAGGCGTAGAACACCGCACCGACGGTGTACGACACCCCGCCGGTCAATACCAGGATCGTGGAATCCCAGGGCAGGTGATGTACCAGCGGCACGATGGCGACGAGACCAACCCAGCCCATGAGCACATAGGTGACCGTGGACAGCAAATCGAAGCGGTGACCGACACTCAGTTTGGCGGCCACTCCCACCAGCGCGAGTCCCCAGACCGTGCCGAACAGGCTCCAGCCCCAGGCGCCGCCCAGTCCCACTATGGCGAACGGCGTGTAGGTGCCGGCGATCAAGAGATAAATGGCGAGATGATCCACGCGCCGCAGAATCCGCTTGAGCGCGCCGGGTTGTGCATGGTGATACAGCGAGGAACTCAGATAGGTCACGATGAGCGCGGCACTGAAGATGCTGAAAGTGACGATGTCGCTCGCGGTGCCGCGCAATGCGGCAAAGGTGATCAGCACCGGCACCGCGCCGAGGGCAAGCAGCAGGCCGCAGAAATGCGTGAGCGTGTTCAGCCACTCATCGCGGCTGAATTCATTCGGGGTTGTGGCTGTCCCGTTCACATTGTTCTCGAACATCCGCTGGCAGTGATATCCCGGTAACTGGCAGTACAGTTTGCACCAACCGCGCGGTTGGTGCGACCGATTCCGGCTTTTTAGCGGACTGCTGCACCCTGTGGCATTCTGTTCGTTAGGGACTCCCGGACCAAGCGAGCATGCAAGGCGTTCTTGAACGGCTGGATGAGGCACGCATCGGGCAACTGCACCGGCGCTCGGCGTGGGCGGCGGGACTCGGCATTTTCCTCGACGGTTACGATCTCTCGATCATTGCCATTGCGCTGATCCTGCTCAAGCCGCAGTGGCAGCTCGGGCCGCTGCAAACCGGCTTGCTGGGTGGCGCGGCCCTGGCCGGGGCGTTGCTCGGCGGCCTGATCGGCGGACCGCTCGCCGATCGTTACGGTCGCAAGGCGATTTACCTGCTCGACATGGCGACCTTTCTGATCGCGGCACTGGCATCGGGCTTTGCCTGGGACCTCACTTCACTCGTGGTCCTGCGCTTCGTGCTGGGCGTGGGTGTGGGCGCGGACTACCCGCTCTCCGCCACCTATCTGGTTGAGTTTCTGCCGCGTGCGCGCCGCGGTCGCATCACGGTGTGGGTGTTCGCGCTGTGGATGGGCGGCGCGGCGGTATCGAGCGCGATCGGCTTGGCGCTCTTGCCGCTCGGCGAACATGCCTGGCGGTTCATGTTGATCTCAGGCGCGATTCCCGCGCTCGGCATCCTGTGGCTGCGCAAGAACCTGCCGGAATCGCCGCGCTGGTATCTGCGCCGTGGCCGCATTGAAGAAGCTGTCAACGTATTGGCGCAACTGGTGCCGGCGCTCAGCGAAACCGAGCGCCGCGCGCTGATCGTGGCGGAGCAGGCGCGCCGACCAGTGCCGCGCGCGGCCTGGCAACATTTATTTGCGCGCACTTATATAAGACGCACGCTGTTCATCACGCTGCCGTGGTTTCTGTTTGACATCATGGGCTACAGCTTCGGCATCTACGCACCGCTGCTGCTGCTTGGGCTCGGGCTGCATACCAAGGTGCAATCGGTCATCGGCAACACGCTGCTCGACGTGGTGGCGATCATCGGCACCGCAATGCTCGCCGAAACCATCGAGCATGTCGGCCGCTTGCGCGCGCAGGTCATCGGCTTCGTCGGCTCGGTCATCGGTCTTTTATTGGTGTGGGTGTTTGCATTGCATGGGCCGCCGCCGCTCGCGGTGCTGATTGCCGGCCTCACGTTGTGGCAGGTCGCGATCAGCTATGGCCCGAGCAACACCTGTTGGGTTTTCCCCGTGGAGCTCTATCCAACCGACCTGCGTGCTTCAGCCCACGGCTTGGCGACCGCGGTGTCGCGCGCGGGCGCGCTCATCGCGGTGTTTCTGCTGCCGCTGGTGCAGCATGCCATCGGCGTCGCCTGGCTGATGCTG
>JBOIAZ010000074.1:0-1932 GCA_050739175.1 Gammaproteobacteria bacterium | reverse complement strand
GATCTTGTCCACCCCATCAGCGAGCAACAATCATGAAACCCTTATACCTATATACCTGTATTTTGGCAGCGGTCATTGCGCCGCTGGCGAATGCAGCGAAGGCCGATAGTCAGCCGACCGCGCTGGTGCAAACCGCCACGATTGCGGAGCGAAGCGTTGCCGAAACCGTACAGGTTTTCGGCAGTATCGAGCCGGGGCCGCGGCAGCTCAGGGAAATCGTGGCGCCGCGCGCCAGTGAAGTGCAGTTGGACGTGGTAGCCGGCACGCGCGTGAAACGCGGCGCGGCGTTGGTGACGCTTTCGGCCACGCCGGAATCCGCCGTGCTCTATGCACAGGCCAAATCGCAAGCCGAGTACGCGCGCTCCGCACTCAAGCGAATGCAGAGCCTGTTCGCCGAAAAACTCGCGACCCGCGACCAGGTGGCGGCGGCCGAAAAAGCCATGGCGGATGCCGAAGCAAACTTGACGGCCCAGCAGCAGATGGGGGGCGGACACCCCGTCGTAATTCGAGCCCCGGCGGATGGCGTTGTGATGGCGGTGCATGTGGCGAGCGGCGCGCGCGTGGCCGCCAACACCAGCGTGCTGACCCTGGCCGAGCAGGGCGGCTTGTACGCGCGTCTCGGCGTGACGCCGGAACAGGCGCCGGCAATCGCCGTCGGCATGCCGATTACCCTGAGATCCGCGTTCGATCCGCAAACCTCTGCCAAAACCAAAGTCAGCCAAGTGAGCGGACAAGTGGACCCCGCCAGCGGTTTGGTGGATGTGCTGGCTTCGGTAAATGATAAATCTGCCGAAACCTTCCTGCCCGGCAGCCAGGTGACAGCCAGCATCACCGTGAAGGAAGTGCATGCGCTTGCGGTACCGCGCTCGGCCGTGCTGCGTGACGCGCAGGGCGCCTACGTTTTTATCGTGAAGAACCACGTCGCACATCGTGTGAACGTGAAAGCCAGCATTGACGACGGCACCTGGATCGCCGTGAGTGGCGCGGTGCAGGCGGGCGATCTGGTGGTCACACTCGGCAATTACGAACTCACGAACGGCATGGTGGTCCGGGAGCAGGCTCCTTGAATTTTCCGGCGTTCCTGCAACGCCATCGCCGTTCGCTGGTCTTCCTGGCGGCAGCCTTGGTCATCGGCGGCGTGTTCGCGGCCTTCAAATTGCCGGTTGCCATGCTGCCCGACGTGCAATCGCCGCGCATCCTTGTGCTGCTGGATGCGGGCGACCGGCCCGCTTCGCAGATGGAACTGCAGGTCACCCGTCCGGTCGAGATCGCGGTGCGCGCCATTCCCGGCGTCAAATCGGTGCGGTCCATCACCAGCCGCGGCAGCGCCCAGATTTCTGTGAATTATGCCTGGGGCGCGGATATGTACCAGGCCTTGCTGGAAGTTGAAGCGAAGATCAGTTTGCTGCTGCCTGATCTTCCTGCGGGCACGCGCTTCACCGTGGAGCGGCGCGATCCCACGGAATTTCCGGTGATCGCCTATAGCCTGACATCCAATACGGAAAGCCTGGTTGCTTTGCGCGACATCGGTCTTTACCAGTTGCGACCGCTGTTGTCGCGCGTGGACGGGGTGGCGCGGGTGGAAGTGCAGGGGGGGCAAGAAGCGGAATATCACGTGGACGTGGATCCGGGCAAGCTGCGCGCCTTCCATTTGTCATTGGCTGACGTGGTGAATGCGGTCTCGGCGGGAAACGTGTTGACTGCCGTGGGCCGATTGGAAGATCACTACAAACTCTACCTGCTGGTATCAAACACGCGCTTGCAGGACATTCAAAAGCTCAAACAGGTGGTGCTCCGGCGTGGATCGGACGGCCTGGTGACCGTGGGTGACGTGGCCCAAGTGACACTGTCCACGGTTCCGCAGTGGATACGTATCACGGCCAATGGCCATAACGCGGTTCTGCTCAATATTTTCCAGCAACCCGGCGCCAA
>JBOIAZ010000073.1:0-26845 GCA_050739175.1 Gammaproteobacteria bacterium | reverse complement strand
GCTGTCCGCCCGGCTCGCCCCCGCGGCCAGCACGCCCGCCATCGCCACGAGTACCAACAGCGCCCAGCGCCCCGCCCGCTTCGTCACTGCACTTTGCCTGTCCATCGTCGTCACCTCGTCTCAGCGTCCAAGCTTGCATCAATCGCCTATCTGCCAGGGGAACGACAACATTTCTCAGATAAACAAGCTGCAAGTGTTGCGCAGGCTTAAACCACAAACCAAGCTTGCGGGTGATCACCCTGAACTGCTTTAAGGAATCATCCTTAATCTAACCGGTAATCTAACCGATAGATGTAACATTAAATTAAAGAAACATTAAAGACTGCGTAACGCTTCAATACGCTTTTCTCCAATGCTCAAGGAGCTATGTACAAATCTGGTGTATGAGGATTCGTCAAGCGGCGCACCGGCTGTCTTGTAAATCACCCTCAACCTCTTCGATTTCATCTCTGAACCACACCTCGGTCATCACTTTCGCCAGAGACTCAAATCCACGCAACCGGCGCCAGCGCTTCTCGGCACACATACCGAGCTTGAACATCATGGCAAGCACGGTCTGCCGGCTGCCACAACCCTGGCTCTGATCGGTACGGTGGCGCACTGTAGCGAAGACCGATTCGATCGGGTTGCTCGTGCGAATGTGCGCCCAGTGCTGAGCGGGAAAGTCGTAGAAAACAAGCAACGCTGCGCGGTCTTTTGCCAGGCACTCGGCGGCTTTCGGATACTTCGCTTGGTAGGTCGTGAAGAACCGATCGAAGACCCGCTCGGCCTCCTGTCGTGAGGGCGCCATCCAGATCTGCTGCAACGCCTCCTTGGCCTTGGGCTGCCACACTTTCGACAGGTAGTTCAATATATTTTTGGTTTTATGGACCCAGCAATGCTGGTGACGCGTCTCGGGATAGACTTCCGCAAGCGCCGCCCAGAATCCGAGCGCTCCATCACCGACTGCAAGCTTGGGCGCGAGCTTCAGCCCTCGATCTTTCAGTGTCGTCAGCACCTCGTGCCAGCTCTGGGCCGACTCACGCACCCCGCCCTCAATCGCGAGAAAGTGTTTCTCGCCGCGTTCGTTGACCCCAATGATCACCAGCACGCACCGCCGCTCGGTCTCGGCACGCAGTCCGCTGTGGAGGCCGTCGGCCCACAAATACATCCAGCGATTCTGATCGAGTCGCTGGCGCGAAGTCCAGCCCCGACATCGTGTCGGGGCGTTCGGGCCGATGCGAGCTGTGCTCGCATCAGACCACGGCCCTCACCCGACTCCGGGCACCAAATTGGCTATACGCGTCACGTGCACAGAGCCCTCCCTGGCGCGAAGTTTCGCTTCCACGGCGGTAGCGCCGCGGGCCGGCTGCGCCTTATGATGCCGCACGGCACGCGCCCGTGTGCGCACCCGTTACAGGCCCCATGCACAACACCAACAAGTCATCGGGCATGGATGCAACGCCTTACGCTCCCGCTGTGCTGAGCGCAGCGCAGGTACTCGCGCGCCAGGACCGTATCCCGGCATGGACGCTGCCGCGCTGGTATCTGGTGGTCATCGGCATCGGCTACTTTTTCACCTTCTTCGATATCGCCGACATCGGTTATGCCATGCCGGCCATTGCCGGACAGTTCAGCTTGACCGGATCGGAAGCGCTGTTCGTGGCGCTGGCGCTCGGGCTGGTCGGCTACGTCATCGGCTCGATCGTCATCGGTGCGATTGCCGATCGCGCGGGCCGCTACCGCACGCTGATCGTGACGCTCACGATCACCGCCATCGGCTCGTTTCTGGACGCCACCGCGACCGGCATCGTGACGCTCTCCATCTGGCGTTTCGTGACTGGCGTCGGCGTGGGCGCTGACCTCAATCTGGTGTCCACCTACATCAGCGAGCTCGCGCCCGCGAGCAAGCGCGGGCGCATTTCCACGCTCACGTTCCTGGTCGGCATCCTGGGCCAGGCGGTGACGCCGTTCGTGGCGCTCGCGCTGGTGCCGAACTTCAGTTTCGGCTGGCGGCTCATGTTCGTGATCGGCGGCCTGATTGCGTCCATCGGCGTAATCGCGCGCTTCCAACTGCCGGAATCGCCGCGCTGGCTGGCGCTGCACGGGCGCGTAGCGGAGGCCGATGCGGTGGTGCGCCGCATGGAAGCCGGCGCTGTGGCGAAAGGCATCCGGCTGCCCGAGCCGCGCCTTACCGAGGTATCGGATACGCGCCATGCCTTCCCGTTCCGCGCGCTGTTCGCCCCGCCCTACGGCACGCGGCTCGCGCTCCTCGCCGCCATGTGGTTCTGCTGGTACATCGGCAATTACGGGTTTCTTGGCGATGCGGCGTCGCTGATCGCGGCGCACGGTTTCGCGGTCGGGAGTTCCATTCTGTTCCTAGGCGTCGGCGCCATCGGCTACCCGGTGGGCGCCCTCATCATGGCGTTCATCGCCGACCGGGTGGAACGGCGCCTGCTGATCTTCGGCTCCACCGTCGTGTGGCTGATCGGCATGCTGCTGATAGGCACCAAAGCCGGCGACGTGGTGCTGACCGTCGGCTCGTTCGTGGCCTCGCTGGCGCTCGGCCTGTATCTGCAAGTGGCGTATACCTACACTGCGGAACTTTTCCCGACGCGCGCGCGCGCCAGCGGCTTCTCGCTCTCCGACGGCATCGGCCACTGCGGCGGCGCCGTGGGTGCGTTGCTGTTGCCGACCGTAGTGGGCGCGCTGTCGTTTTTCACCGGCTTCCTCGGCATCGGCGTGACTGGCCTGATCGCCGGATTGATCGCATTGCTCGGTCCGCGCACCAGCGGGCGGCGGCTCGAAGAAGTTTCGCACTGAGCTCCGCGGGTCTCCGTCTCCAGGTGCAAGGTCTGTGCCGATGACGCAGACTTGAATAACCGCAGCGCGAGTTTCATAATCATCAATGACATTGGACCATTCCGGCATTCACCAGTCTGGTGATGCGCGTTTTTGTATCGGCCTCACGATTGACTCGGCTCAAATTGACTCAGCTCAAATTGCGCGCAACACTCTCAAACAAGCTCACGGGCGCGGCCCGCAACCGTTCCGTGAAGGTCGGCTAGGCCGTGCCTGAGAACCGCCACACGGTCGAGATCGTCCCCGCCCTGCCGTCACCGCTGGCACGTCTCGCGGACCTGGCCGAAAACCTCATGTTCAGCTGGGACCGCCGCATCCGCGACCTGTTCTATTTCATGAATGCCGACCTGTGGGACAGTTGCAACCACAACCCCAAAGTATTCCTGCGGCGCCTGTCCCAGCAACGCCTCGACCAATTGGCCCGCGACCCGGCATTCCTGCACCAATACGCCGAGGTGCTGGCACGCTTTGACCGCTACCTGAAACAAAAAGGTGACTTCCCCGACACCGAAGTACGGCCGATGGACCAGCAAATCGTCGCGTATTTCTGCATGGAGTACGGTTTGTACGAGTGCCTGCCGCTGTACTCCGGCGGATTGGGTGTGCTGGCCGGGGACTACTGCAAGGCGGCCAGCGATTCCGGCCTGCCCTTCGTTGCCATCGGCTTGATGTACCGACTCGGCTATTTCACCCAGACCATCAACGCCGCCGGTGAGCAGCAGGCGCATGACCACCCGGTTCCCATTGAAGACCTGCCGGTGCGCCCGGCACTGGATGCCGCCGGCACACAGATCAGGGTACAGGTGACAATCGTGGACCGCCGCGTAGCGGTGCTGGTGTGGGAACTGGCAATCGGAAACGTGCGCCTGTTCCTGCTCGACTCGGACCTGCCGGAAAACACCGCGCAGGACCGTTCCATCACCTACCAGTTGTATGGCGGTGACAGCAGCATGCGCATCACGCAGGAAATCGTGCTGGGTATCGGCGGGGTACGGGCGCTGCGTGCACTCAACATCCATCCCGCGGTATGGCATATCAACGAAGGCCACGCGGCATTTTCAGTCCTGGAGCGCTGCCGCGAGCAGCTGCAGTCCGCAGACCTGGATTTCGCCACCGCCCTCGAGCTCACGGCTGGGGCCACGCTGTTCACCACGCACACGCCGGTGCCTGCGGGGCATGATGTGTTCAATCGCGAGTTGATGCTGGCGCATTTCAAGGGCTACGCCGACGAACTGCGCATGCCTTTCGACGAACTCATGGCCCTGGGCGCTTCGCCATCCCGCCCGGACAGTTTCAACATGACCGCCTTGGCACTGCGCGGCTCGCGCTGGCATAACGGCGTGAGCCGCGTGCATCGCAAGGTGGCCGCACACATGGAGGGCCATGTCTGGCCGCAGGTTCCCTCGGCTGATAACCCCATGGACTACGTCACCAACGGCGTCCATGCCCGCACCTTTCTGGCGCGCCGCTGGGTTTCGTTGCTGGACGAACAGCACCCCGACTGGCGCGAACACATCGCTGATGCCGAATACTGGCGGCAGGTGTTGGCGAAAATCCCCGATGCGCGCTTCTGGAAACTGCGCCAGATGCTCAAACGCGAACTGCTGGCGAGCGCGCGCGAGATCCTGCAACGTCAGTTGCAGCGCAACAGCGTGGGCCGCCTGCGCGCCGAGCAGATGCTGGAGGGTCTGGATGACAGCCGGGCGGATGCCCTGGTGATCGGTTTCGCACGCCGCTTTGCCACCTACAAGCGCGCCCTGCTCCTGTTCCACGATCCACAGCGCCTGGCCAAGCTGCTGAACAACCGCGAGCAGCCGGTGATCGTGCTGTTCTCCGGCAAGGCGCATCCGCAGGACCAGCCCGGGCAGCAGATCATCCGGGAACTCAACCGTTACGCGCAGCAACCGGAGTTCGCGGGCAAAGTGTTCTTCCTGGAAGGCCACGACATCGCGCTCGAACGCAAGCTGGTCACGGGCGTGGACCTGTGGCTGAACACTCCCGCGTACCAGCAGGAAGCCAGCGGCACCTCCGGCCAGAAAGCCGCCATCAACGGCGTCATCAACCTGAGCATGCTGGACGGCTGGTGGGAAGAAGCCTACAACGGCGCCAACGGCTGGGCCATCCCGATGCACGACCCGGCGCTCGACGCGGATCAACGCAATCGCGTGGAAGCCGAAGATCTGCTCGATCTGCTGGAACAGGAAGTGCTGCCCCTGTATTACCGGCGCGACGCCGACGGCCTGCCGACAAAATGGATCAAGATTTCCAAACACTCGATGGAAAGCGTGCTGCCGCATTACAGCATGCGGCGCATGCTCCTGGAGTACCTGCAGCGGTTTTACCTGCCGGCCTTGCGCCACGGCCGCAAACTCGCGGAACAGAACGCCAACGCGGCGCGCGTATTGGCCGCCTGGAAACTCCGGATTCGCGCGCACTGGCCGCAGGTGAGCGCGCACTGGCAGCCGCCGCCGCCGACGCGGCTGCGTCTGGGCGAACGCCTGACCCTGTCGGTCATGGTGAATCTGGGTGAACTCACCAGCGCCGACGTGTGCATGGACTGTTGCGTGGAAAATTCCGACAACGGCAGCGCGTCAACACTCGCCTTCACGCCCACGGCAACCGCGGACCAGGGCACGCTCTATCAGCTGCAACTGACACCCGAGACCAGCGGGCTGATGCATCTGGGCGTGCGCCTGTATCCTACGCACTCGCTGCTCGTGCACCGCTTCGAAATGGGCTGCCTGCTCGCGTTGTAAGCCTTCAGTCACTGCGGCCGTAACGGCGTGCGAGTTCCCTCAGGCGGGACTGCAATTCCGCATTCAGGACGTGCGGCGCACACCGCCACGCCCAGTTGCCCTCGACCCGGCCCGGCGTGTTCATGCGTGCCTCCGATCCCAGAGCCAGACAATCCTGCAGCGGCAGCATGGCCAGCCAGCAGACCGAGGCCATGGCCGCCTGCACCAGTGGCCAGGGCATGGGCTCCGTTGGGTGCCGCAATTCATTGAACACGCGTTCGCGGGTTGTGGCGTCGAGCGCCCGCCACCAACCGAGGGTGGTGTCAGTATCGTGCGTGCCGGTGTACACCACGTCCCTGGGCGCGTGATTTTGTGGCAGATGCGGATTGTCCGAAGCATCCGAAAACGCAAACTGCAGCACGCGCATCCCCGGCAGGCTGAGCTCGGCGCGCAACTGCTCCACCTCTGGAGTGATGTGGCCCAGATTCTCGGCCACCAGTTGCAGCGACACGAGCTCGGGTTGCAGCGCGGTGAACAGCGCCCGGCCGGGCACCTCCATCCACGCGCCCTCGGCCGCGGATTGCGCCTGCACGGGAATGCACCAGCTCGCCTCGAAGCCACGGAAATGATCGAGACGCAGGATGTCGAAAAGCGAGGCCTGCATCGCCAGCCGCGCACGCCACCAGCGGAACCCGTCCTTTGCGAGCGGCTCCCAACGATACTCCGGACAGCCCCAGTTCTGTCCGTGCGCGGCAAAGTCATCCGGCGGGGCTCCGGCCACCTGCGTCAATTGCCCGCTGCCGTCCACAGCAAAGAATTCGCGCCGACTCCAGACATCCGCGCTGTCGTGCGCCACGAACATCGGCAGATCGCCAAACACGTACACGCCGGCACGGTGCGCGTATTGTCGCAACTGCCGCCAGGCGCTGAAGAACGCACATTGAGCCTTGCAGGTTTTTTCCATGGCACGACGGCAACGTACGCGCGCCTGCGCGAGCGCGGAGGGCTCCCGGTCGCGCAAGGCTGGCGGCCAGAGATACCAGGGCTGCCCGCCTTGCTCCGCGCGCAACGCGCAATACAGCGCATAGTCCTCCAGCCAATGAGCCTGCGCGCAGCGGAATTCGGCGTACTCCGCATCCGCTGGCGTCGCGGCGCTTGCGCGCGGCAGCCATGCAGGGTTGCCGGCAAACACGGAACTGCCTTGGTACGGTGAGCCGGAAGCATTCACCGCATTGAGCGGCAGCACCTGCCAGACACGACAACTCGCAGCGGCGAGAAAATCCACGAACCGGTACGCCTCGGGCCCCAGGCCGCCGTGCGCTCCGGGACCCGGAAGCGAAGTGATATGCGCCGTAATTCCGAAACGGCGGCGGCCGGATGTGGGCGACACTGGTTGCATGCTCATTGCGCGGGACGCATCACGCCGCCGCTGCCCTGCACGCTGCCGCGGCTGAACGGCTGCGAGAGGTAGTCCGGCGGCAGCTCGTCGATCAGGCGATACAGGCCGGTCAACTGCATGCGGTACAGGTGCTCCATGCGCGACACGCTCGCGACTGAATTCTCGCCTCCCGGCCACCAGAACCAGTCCGAGCCTTCGCAGACTGCCAATTGCAACTCCAGGCGCTCACGTTGCCGGGCGTTGAGCCGGCCCGCGGCCAGTGCCGCATCACAATGCCGTCGCGCCTCCACCAGGAAATCCCAGGCACGGTTCTTGTCGGGATGACCGATCCAGGTGTCCAGGTTGCCCTTTACCCAGCTGCCGGCCACGAGCTTCGTCAACGGCCGAACCGGGACGCCGGCATCCGCCACGCATTGACTGAAGGTGGACAGGCAAAACCGCTGGTCTTGAACCAGTGCGCGATAAAGCGCGCTGAGGAATGGATAGCCATTGTCCGCATAGTGCTCCCAGGCGTTTTCACCATCGAGCACGATGCTCACTACCCGGCCCGGACCGGCGCGCGACTCGGCGGCGATGGCCGCCAGCCGCGTGCTCAGGTCCGCGACCGCGTCGTCCGCTTTCCAGCTCTTGTACTCGAAGCCGATCAGGTCCGACAGTCGGTCGTCGCGGAAAAACACCGCGATGCGCTGTCCCTCAACCCGGTAAGGGCGATGCAGCACATCGGAAGACACCTGTGCGGTCCCCAGGCTGTGCATCAGTACCTGCTGACCACTGGCGGCCCAGGTAAATCCGGATGCATCGAGGAGCGCGAGTGTTGAGTCGGAAAGCGCGCCTTCCGACGGCCAGCATCCCGCCGGGGCGTTCAGAAAATTCCGGGCATGGGCGCGACGCCCGTGTTCGAGATGCCAACGCGCACGGCCGGCGCCATCCGGATAACGCGCCGCGCCCGGCAGGGGCAAATCCGCATGCGCTTCGCGCGCCGCGTTGAAGTCCAGCAGCAGCGGCAGGAGCGGATGCGCGTATGGGCTCATGCTGAGTTCCGCGCGTTTGCCCGCGGCGAGTGCGCGATAGCGCGGCACGATGCCGCGCAACAACTCGTGCATCACCAGCAGCAACTCGCGACGGTCGTCACCGGTGTAGTTCTGCGTCTTCTGCAGCAACCGCTGCACACGGGAATCCGTGCGCCGCACCGTCTCACCCAGCCACGCCAGGTGACACCACACCAGAAAATCACAGATAAAGGCCGCGTCCAGATAACCGCTGGTGTCGGGATGCGCCAGGATCCATTCCGCCAATTCGGCGAGCTCGCGCAGGCGCGCGCAGCGCTCCCGCATGCGGGTGCTCAGCAATTGCAAACAGCTGCGTATCAGGCTGTGGCGCGACTCGCCGCTCCCGGTCAGCTCCGGTCTGGCCAATGCCGCGAGCAGCGGATCGCGCAACTTTCCGCGACCGGCGAAAAAGTCCTGCAACTGGGCGCAATAGTCCTCGATCTGCTCCAGCAGCACCGGGGAGAAATTGACCACCGCGATCGCGCCCTCCTGGTTCTCAAGGTGCGCCGCCATGTCCGTATAGTCCTTGAGCCCGTGCAGATAACTCCACGGCGCCAGGTATTCGCCGGACACGGGCTCACGATACTGCGGCTGGTGCATGTGCCAGCACAACACCACACGCAGTTTGCGGTCATCAGACAAAGTCGCCGACCTGATGGAGAAGCGCCCGGGCGCCGTTGACGGCGGCCCGCGCAGAATGGGCTGTGGCAAAGTTCACTTTCCGTTTGCCGGGTAGGTTCCGCCTCTGCGACGCCGAGGCCGTGTCACGACGCCGGCTTCCGCCGCCTGGGTAGCCACGGCTTGAGCGCGCGCTCCGCCAAAACCGGCCAGTGGCGGTTGGCGGCGGGACTCGCCGGACTCGGATGCGGCAGATAACACACCTCGGCACCTTCGCCGAGCACTTCGCGCGCGCGCCCTTCGGCGTAACGTCCGATGCCGACCACCGCGGCCGGCGCGAGCGCGTGGATCACGCTCGCCAGCGCGCGGTCGCAGACCGCGGTCAGCGCCGCCGCCTCGCGTCCGCGCAAACGCTCCGGCGTTAGGTTGTGCCCGTCGCCGATGAACAGCAGCGGGCAGTAATTCCACACGAAGAAGCGCGCAAAGAAATTCTCCGGCGCACCGAGGCGCGCCTCGGCCCAGCGCCACAGCCGCGAGCCGCTGCCCTCGTTGCGGTGACACGCCATGCCGAGAATCGGGTATTTGCGGTGCTGTTTCGGTAGCGTGCGGCTGAGGCGGGTTTCGATGCCAAACCACTCGCGCACCATCACCACGTCGCCAAACGGCACGCCGGTCTGCGCCATGCCCCAAGGCCCCGGGTTCATGCCGAGCAACAGCACCCGGCCGCGCTGCGCGCCGTAACGGCGCAGATATTCCCGGTAGGTCGGCCAGGCATATATCAGCGGGTTGTACACGTGGCTCGGCGTGCGCCATCTGAGCGCCGCCGTTTCGTGCGCCAGGCGTCTGGCGATGTGGTGCATGGCCGTGGCTCGGGTCATGGGACTAAAAGTGCAGTCTGCATGCTGAGGGCTGCGCATTATCCCGGATGACGCGTCGGCCGCTTGCGACCGTCAGACGGAACCGGCGTACGGACATTGCCCGGCAGTCCCGACGCGGTCTAGGCCGCCACCGATGACCCGGCTGCGGCCAACACCTGCTCTGCGCCGCAGCGCCGCGCAAGGTCGGCGAGCACATTCATGTAGTTGATGTAGGCGTCGTAAGGCGAGTCGTAATGGCTGAAGTATTTGTGCACGTCACCGTCGGCCCAGTACTTGGTGGACATGTAGTAAAAGTGATCGCTGGTCAGCAATCGGCGCCAGTCCTCCAGCAGCACGGCATCCGCGGCCCGATGCACGTATGGCTCCAGCGCATAGACCGCGGCCTGTGCCGAGCGCTGGATGCGGTTGGCAGTCCAGGCGGAGGTGTCGCGTTCGAGATCCGCCCATGACACGGGCGTGGGCAGCGCCAGACGTCCCGCGGCGGGTGCCACGCGGGCGAGCGCTTCGGACAAGGTGGCAAAACGCAGATGCGGCCGTGCCAACACGGCCTCCGGCAGCGCCCGCATGAAATCAAAGATGCCGGTGCTCGCCCACTGGTGCTCGCCGAAGGTTTCGTAATCCATGAACAGCCCCAACAGGCGCTCGCCGCCTCCGGCCGCCGCGGTGTCCTCCAGCCACTGCACGTAACGCCCGACCGTGAGCGGCCAGGCGCGCCAACTGCGGTTGGAGAAGCGGAAGGCGATGTCATCGCTCAAACGGTAATGGCGCGGCAGCGCCAACATGCCTGCCGCAGCCGCCAAGGGATGCGGTCGCAGCACGCTGCGCCCCTGGAATAACCGGTCCGCCCCCTCGATGCAGATGCCCTGAAATCCGAACGCTGCGACCTGTGCGGCAATGGCATCGTTGGTAATCAGCTCGGTGTTGCGGAACACCCTGCCGGGCGCGCCGAGCAGGCTCCGGCAGACTTCAGCATGGCGCTCGATCTCGGCTTTGAATTCCGCCGGACTGTAAAGGCCCGCGAGGCTGTGGTGCGATGTCTCGGCCAGCAGCTCCACCCCGCCGCTTGCCATCAGGCGGCGAAAGGACGCGAGCGCATCGGGCGCGTAGGCCTGCATCTGCGCAAGTGCCGTGGCGGTAACGGAAAAACTCAGCTTGAAGTGCGGCCGGTGCCGGAGTATCAATTCTTCGAGCAAGGCGTTCATGGGCAGGTAGCATTTGTCCGCGACGCGCCGCAGCACGCGGGCATTTTCCGCGGCATCAAAGTAATCGTGCCGTTTCCCGATTTCGGCGTAACGGTAGGTGCGCAAGCGCCAGGGCTGATGCACCTGAAAATAAAAACACAGATTGAGCGCCATATATATTCCTCAGGTCAAGGCAACGGCAGTCCGCAGACCTTGGCATAGGTATGCAGAATGGTGCGCGCCGATTCATCCCACGACAGATGTGCCAGCTGCTCGCGCCCGGATTCCACCAGTTGCTGGCCGAGCACCGGCAGACGCAGCAGCGCGAGCATCCGGTCGGCGAGCTTCTCGTGATCCCAGAAATCCACCTGCAGGCTGTGGCCCAGGACTTCACGCACGCCGGACTGTTTCGACAATATAACCGGCGTGCCGTCACGCAGCGCTTCCAGCGCCACCAGCCCAAAGGGCTCGGATACGCTCGACATCACCAGCATCCGGGAACGCGCGAGCAACCGGTCCACCGCCGCCGGTTGCACGAAGCCGCGGAATTCAACGCGGGCCGCGATGCCGAGTGCCTGCGCGAGCGCATGCAGCCCGTCGGACATGTCGCCGCTGCCGCAGACCAGAAACCGCGCCTCGCGGTTGAACTCCGCCACCCGCGCGGCCGCGCGCAGAAAATGATCCGGACCCTTTTGGAAGGTCAGACGACCGAGGAACACCACCCAGGGGACGCGCTTCGGGTCCGCCGCATCCTCGGCAGCAGCATCCATGGGTTCATCGGGCGCGTTGTACACCACGGTAATTTTATTCCGTGGCACGGCGTAACGGCTGGCGAGCACGTTCGCGGTGTAACGGCTCACGGCAAATACGTGGGTCGCACGTGCGCAGGCCTGGCGCTCGATGCCGGCGATGTATGGATTGACGTCCTCGCCGCTGCGGTCGTATTCGGTTGAATGCACGTGCACAAACACCGGCAGGCGGCGCGGCGCGGCGGCGGCGAAGGCGGCGGGAAAACTCATCCAGTCGTTCGCGTGCACCACGTCGGCGTCCAGGCGCGCGGCCAGACGTGCAACCTGCGCGGCAAATCTCGACACCTCGCGCCCCAGATCCTCGCCATAAAGCTGCCGCAGCGGATCGAATCCGTTGACGTCTCCGCGGTCCGCGACGCCTGCCGGACGCGGATCCTGATCCTGATAGCGGCTGTGACGCTGAATTTGACTCCGGCCTTGACGCTGATAGGGATAAAGCCTTGCGGGCAGCGCAAAAACATTCAGGCCCGCACCGCGCGCGCGCCGTAATCCGCTGCCCGCCCGCAACCAATCGCGCACACCGGCCACCTTGAGGTGTGCGGAGTCACGCTGCCGCCGAAAGCTCGGCAGCACGAACAATACCTCAGCTCCGCACGCTGCCAGCCCGCGCGCCAAACCCTGGCTCGCCTTGCCCAGCCCGCCGGCGAACAGCGGCGGATATTCCCACCCGAGCATGAGCACGCGCGGGCGCCTTGAACTCATCACGTTCTCTCCTGGTCAGTTGTCGCATTTCCATCGCCGGATCGCACGTGAGCCGCAGACAACATGACACCGCCGGTGAGGCCGCGGTGCTCCCGATGCACCACGCTCCCGGTGAAACCAGCCCATCCCGTATTGCAATATCGGCGCCACGTCAGACGTCGCGCCCTGCGAAATTCTCCGAATTCAGCTTGCGCCGGACTGCGGTTGCAGGCGCGCCGCGGCGGCGGCGTCGAGCCACCACATCAGTTGCCCGGCTGACGGCCTGAGATATTGCGCCGGCAATACCTGCGGCTCAAATCGACCTTCCAGCACGCGCTGTGCGATTTCGGCCTTGGCCACGCCGCAGGCTAGCACCCAGAGCTGCGCGGCATTGTTCAGTACCGGGCGCGTGAAGGTGAGGCGCCATTCGCGCTGCGCTTCGACATACTGCGGCACCACGCTGCGCAGGAATTCCCGCAAGGCCGCGGTGCCGGGAAACAGGGACGCGGTGTGGCCGTTCTCGCCCAGCCCGAGCAGGATCAAATCGAAGCGCGGCACGGTCACCGTCCGGAACGCGGCCGCAAGCTCCTGCCGATAACTCAAGGCCGCGAGTGCCGGGTCATCCTCACCGCGCATGCGGTGCAACTGTGCCGCCGGCAGCGGCACGTGCTGCAACAGCGCCCCGGCGGCCATGCGGAAATTGCTGCGCGTGTCATCCGGCGCTACACAGCGTTCGTCGCTGAAAAACACCTCGGTGTGCGCCCAATCCACGCGGGTGTTGAATTCCCGGGTGGCCAGCAGTTCGTACAGGGGCTTGGGCGTGCTGCCACCCGCGAGCGCCACGCGGAACCGGCCGTGCTTACGCATGGCATCCGCCGCAAGCTCCACGAATTGCTGCGCGACGCTGCGGTAAAAGCCCGCGCCATCCACGACTCGACGATGCAATGCGGACTCCATCGCAGCACTCACAATTTATCGTGGCCCGGGGTGGCGCTGTCGACGCGCACCTGCCAGTCGTGGTGTTCCCAGCCCCGTGGCCCGAGAAAACGGCGCGTGAATTCCAGGCTCCGGCTCACGCCCAGGCGCCTGAGATCAAGCGCGGCCGCGTGCCCGCCCGAAGCGAGCGGCTGGCTGTCGAGATCCGTGACCTCCTGCCAGCCGTCGTGGCCGAAATGCAGCACGAACGCCTCGCGTGACTCCACGGACAGGCGCGCACCGGGACTCACGCGCTCGCAAGGAGCATCGTCGCGCCAATGCGCCACGGGCGCCGGCTTGAGTGCCGCCACGCGCCGTGCCGAAGATTTCCGATTCGATGAAGTCGTACTCATGTTGCGTCCTCCTCATTCCTTGCTCGTAGAGCCAATTTGTACCTGCCAGTTGCGCTGCTCCCAGCCGCGGGGACCGAGAAAGCGGCGCGTAAATTCGATGCTTTGCCGGGCGGCAAGGCGGCGTGGATCGAGGCGCACGGCGTGCAAGCCAAACGCGAGCGGCGCGCTCTGCACATCCGCCACGTGCTGCCAGGCGTCGTGTCCGTAATGCAGCTCGAAGGCCTCGCAGGCCTCGATGGAAATCTGCGTGCCCGCCGGCAACTGCAGACAGGGCGCATCGTCGCGCCAGTGCACCCGCTCGGGGCGTGGCGCGCTCCGGAAACGCTGCGCCACGACCTGCAGGCGCTCGATGGGTGCGCCGTGTTTCGCGGCCAGTGCGAGCTTCAGGAATTCCGCGTGCGCCCACACCAGCGGCATGGCGCTGCCGCTCGGCTGACCGGGCGACAGAAAACGCTCGGGAATGGGTGCGGTATCCCAAACCTGTTCGGGAATCATGCCGCCCGCACTTGCCGCGCCGAGCATGGATTTGAGATACGGCAGAGGATCTTCGCCGGCATCAATCGCATAATGGCCGCGCTCGCCGCTCAACAACGGCCAGGCGCGCCCGATGCCGCTGCCGTCAAACGGCCGGCCGTCGGCGTGCTCGCCGTAGCCGTCCTCGTTGTAGCGGTGATAGAAGATGCCGGTCGGCGTGGTCACGCGCAGCAGACTGTCCACGAGCTTGACGGTATCGCGGATGCGGCGGTCGTCGGGCGCGCGCAGGCCGAGCCGCACCAGATACAGGAACTCCAGCCCCAGCAGGTCGCGCGTGCGCACGCTCTCACCGGCGCGGTTCTTGAGCTGCACGCGCCCGCGCTCCGCGGTTTCGCAGGGCGGAGTGATGCGCACATAGTGACCGCGCGTACCGTGCTCGCGGTCAAGTTCGCTGCCCTCGGCGTACACCCAGGTCTCCACGCGCGCGTTCCAGTCGTCGGCCAGCGACAAGGCATAGTCCTGCTCGGCCGCATCCAGGAAGTGATGCGCGGAGCCGGCCACCAGTGCGGCAATCGCGGCGGCGAGCGTGAAGGGATTGGCGCCGGCGTTCTCCTCCCAGCGGTCCTGCGGACTGAAGGGCCCGGTGCGGGCCACGAATCCCAGCGCGGCACGCACCATGCGCAAGGCTGCGGGACGCATTTCACCCAGTTCGCCGACCTCGTCGAGCTTGGCTGCGAGCAGCACCGGCAGCGCGGCTTCATCGAGTTGTATGCCGGTCCAGAAGGGCCGGCCGTCGCCGAAATTGTTCTGCAGCCAGTGGCCGTCCGACTGCTGCGTGGCAATCAGGTAGGCGAGCATGGCGCGCGCTTCCTGGTGCTGCCCGCAGGCGAGAAATGCAAATCCCGCCTCCACCGCGTCGCGCGGCCACACCAGGTGATAACCGCCGGGATCGTCACGGCTCGCGCCCCAGGGGGTGCTCAGACTCGCGACCACCGCACCCGGATACGTGCGGTCGTCATGCACCTTGAGCACCATGGCCGAACGGCGTGCCTCGCGTGTGAGCGCGGGTGTGGGTGACGAGGCCTTGAGGCCGCGTGCCCAGCGCCGCCAGCCGTCGATGAAGCGGCGGCGCGCGACCTTGTACCCGGAGGCCAGCGCGGACTGGGCGAGCGTGCCCGCGCCCTCGGGAGTTTTGGCAAACGCGAGCGCCAGCGTGCCGCTGGTCTCGGCCAGTTCGCCGGTGAGCGCCACGTTACCGGCGCCCGCTGAATCGTACTGCCAGGTCAGCGCGCCGTGTTGCTGAAAGTCCTGCCAGCCGTCGGACTCACCGACATACCCGGCGCTGCCGCGTGCCAGGCCGCCCTCCGCCATGAGCGCGAGTGCCGACTCGCCGTGCGCGGCCATGAGCGCCCGCGGCGCGACCCAGGCGGTGTTGTCGTGACCGGAACTGCCGAGATGCGGTGCCAGCAATACGTAGAGTTTCAGTCCCGCGCCCTGCAAGCGGTAATGGATCAACACCGCATCACGCAGCGGGTCGGTCAGGAACTCGAGTTGCAACTGGTAGCGCGCATGTGCATGCAGCACGCGCGGCAGCGGTATCTCGGGCGCCGGCGTACTCAGCCGGTAGCGATGTTCGCGCTTGACCTCGACCCAGAAATCCTCGCCCGCGACGATGAAGCCCAGATCCCGGATCTGCGGCAGGCTGCAGGTCGGCCAGAACACTTCATTCAGAATGCCATAGCCGACCGTGAACCACACGCGGCTCGATCCGAGCGCGGTGCCGACGAGGTCCTTGGCACTGCTCGCCCAGGTGGGCGCATTGCCGGGCTGGCCGGGAGCATTCATGGCAGATCACCTGCCGACACGCGCACCGGGCGCCAGCGGTGACCCGGCGCAAGCAGCCGGTTCTGCGCGGCGGGCCCCTCGGAGCCCGATGCGTACGGCTCCGGCGCGCCGTGCTGCCAGGCGCGCAACACCGGATCCAGCAGGCGCCAAGCCCATTCGACTTCATCGAAGCGCAGGAAATGCGAGCGGTCGCCCTCGAGCGCGTCCATGAGCAACTGCTCGTAGGCGGAGAATTCCTTGTCGGGGTCGCGCGCATAGGGCGCGGTAAGCACCACGTTGTGCGTTGCAAGCTTGGCGCCCGGCACCTTGGCGGTCGCCACCAGATTCAGGCTTTCCTGCGGCTTGAGGCGGAACACCATCCAGTTGTTGGCGATGGTGTTGGCGCCCGGCAGCACGTCCGGCACCTGCTTGAACTCGACGGCGATGCCCCAGCGGTTGCTCGCCATGCGTTTGCCGCTGCGCAGGTAAAACGGCACCCCGCGCCAGCGCCAGTTGTTCACTTCGAAGCGTAAGGCGGCGAAAGTTTCGGTGCGCGAGCTGCGCGCAACGCCGGGCTCCTTGCGGTACGCGGGCACGCGCTTGCGGCCGATGCGGCCGGCCACATACTGGCCGCGTGCGGTATAGCGGCGCACGCTGCGCGCGTTGAACGGCACCACGGCGCGCAGCACTTCGACCTTGTGATCGCGCAGCACGTCGGCATCCCAGCTCGCCGGCGGCTCCATGGCAGTGAGGCAAAACAGCTGCATCAGGTGATTCTGCAGCATGTCGCGCAGCGCACCGGCGTGATCGTAATACGCGGCGCGGTGTTCGACGCCCAGCATTTCCGGACAGTTGATCTGCACCTGGGAAATGTGCGCACTGTTCCACAACGGTTCGAGGAAACGGTTCGCGAAGCGGAACACCATGAGGTTCTGGGTGGTTTCCTTGCCGAGGAAATGATCGATGCGCAGCACGTTGTCTTCGGCCCATTGACTGTGAATCTGCTTGCGCAGCGCTTCGGCGCTCGCGAGATCCGTGCCGAAAGGTTTTTCGACCACCAGGCGCCGCCAGCCCTTGGCCGTTTTTGTGAGACCGGCTTCGCCCAACGCCACCGCCGCGGTACCGAACAGGGGCGGAGGCAGCGCCAGATAGAACAGCGCGCAACCCTGGATGCGCTGCGCGAGCGGCGCCATCTGCTTGGCATCGAGGCCGCCGCTGAGGTAATCCAGACCGGCGCAAAACCGCCGCGCCTGCGCACCCTGGTAATCCGGTGCAAATGCGCGCAGCGCCTTGTGGATGTGAGCGCGGAAACGCTCGCGGCTCCAGGCCTCGATCGAATAACCCGTGATCCTGAGACCACGCGCGTAACCCAGTCGATACAGCCGGTAGAGCGCGGGCATCAGCAGGCGCTGGGTCAGGTCGCCGGTGGCGCCGAGGATCACGAGGTTCGCACCCGGCATGCCCTTACTCCTTGTCCGCGGCGGGCTTTTCATCGTGGCCGCCGAACGCGTGGCGCATCGCGGACATCACCTTGCCGGCGAATTCGTCGTGACCGCGCGAGGCAAAGCGCGCGAACAATGCGGCCGTCAGCACCGGAGCAGGCACGCCCTCTTCGATGGCCGCGAGCGCGGTCCAGCGGCCTTCGCCCGAATCCGACACGCGCCCGGCGTAATGCACGAGCGCGGCATCCCGGCTCATCTCGATGGCGGTGAGGTCAAGCAGCCAGGAGCCGATCACGCTGCCGCGCCGCCATACCTCAACGACGTCATCCAGCGCGAAGTCATATTGATAACGCTCCGGGTGTTCGAGCGGACTGGTTTCGGCATCCGCTTCCTGCGTGGTCTTGCCGACGTTGGCCTGATGCAGGATGTTCAGGCCTTCGGCATACGCGGCCATGAGCCCGTACTCGATGCCGTTGTGCACCATCTTGACGAAATGGCCGGCGCCGTTTGGTCCGCAGTACAGATAGCCTTGCTCGGCCGGCGTCGGAGCGCCGCTGCGGCCGGGCGAACGCGGCGCGGCGTTCACGCCGGGCGCGAGCGCGCGAAACGCGGGTTCGAGATGGCGGTAGGCGGCCTGCGGGCCGCCGATCATCTGGCAGTACCCCCGCTCGCGCCCCCACACGCCGCCGCTCACGCCGACATCCAGGTACTGAATCTGCCTCTCGGCGAGCGACTTGGCACGGCGCAAATCCTCGACGTAATGTGAATTGCCGCCATCAATCACCATGTCGCCCGCATGCAGCAGCGGCGTGAGCGCATCCAGCACCTGGTCCACGACCGCCGTCGGCAGCATCAGCCACACCGCGCGCGGGCTCGAGAGCTTCGCGACCAGCTCCGGCACTGAAGCAACGGCCTGTGCACCCGTCTTGGCCGCGGAACTGCGTGCCTGCGCATTGGTATCCAATGCCACGCAGCGCACGCCGGCTTTCTCTAGCCGCTCCACCATGTTCAGGCCCATGCGCCCAAGGCCCACGAAGCCGAGCTGCAAGGCCGCGTCGGAATTTTTTTGAGCACTCACGTTTCGTTCTCCCACAGGCGGAATCCACCGATGAACGCATTGGCGTTATTGCCGCGGCGCACGCCCCTGGGCAGTTGTTTCAGCAGCCGCAGGTTCCCGCCGCCGAGTATCACGTAATCGGGTTCCAGCGCCGCACGCAGCATTTCAATTTCGGCAAACACATTGGCGCTCCAGTGCTGCTTGCCGAGGCGTTTCAGGGCCGCTTCGCTCACGTAATACTCGTAGGTCTTCTTGCGGTAAGGCATGTGCGCGAGTTCCATCGCCTGCACCTCGCCGTCCACGATCACCGCCGATCCCAGTCCGGTGCCGAGTCCCAGGAACAGCATGTGACCGCCCGCGTAACTGCCGAGCGCCTGCATCGCGGCATCGTTCGCAAGTCTCACCGCGCAACCGAAGGCCGCCTCAAAATCAAATCCGATCCAGCCCGCGCCCAGATTCACCGGCTGGCTCACGATGCGCCCGCGCACCACCGGCGCGGGAAAGCCGATGCTCACCACGTCATAGCGCCAGCCGCGCAGCGCCTTGTGCAAACCGGCGAGCATGGACGCCGGCGTCATCGTCGGGCCGGAAACGATTTTCACTTCCCGCGTGCTGCCGCTGCGGCGTACCTTCACGTGGCTGCCGCCCACGTCCAGCACCAGCACGCGCTGGCGTTTTTGCAGCGTACGTGCGCGCGGACGCTTGCGCTCTTCGCGGTACCAGCGAATCGCCGCGTTGGTCGAAGCATCGTGCGCCAGCGCCCTGGAAGGCGTTTCAATTTCCTCCGCCACGCGCAGCGCCAGTTGCTTGCCGAGTTCCACCCCCCACTGGTCGAAGGGATTGGTGTCCCAGATCGCCGCCTGCGTGAACACGCTGTGTTCGTACAGCGCCACCAGCGCACCCAGACTCGCGGGCGTGAGGCGCTCGGCAAACAGCAGGCTCGACGGCCGGTTGCCTTCCATGACCTTGTGCGGCGCGAGCTGCGGGTCGGTGCCTTCGGCAAGCTCCTCCTCCAGCGTCTTGCCGATGGCCAGCGCCTCGGTCTGCGCGATCACGTTGGCGAGCAGCAGATCCTGGTGATTCCCGAGCGGATTGAGCGCGGTACCGAAGGCGATGAAGTCGCAGGGAACGAGACGCGTGCCCTGGTGGATCAATTGATAGAACGAGTGCTGGCCGTTGGTGCCGGGCTCGCCCCAGAACACCGGGCCGGTGGGGTAGTCCACGTGCTGGCCGGCGAGCGTCACGTGCTTACCGTTGGACTCCATGGTGAGCTGCTGCAGGTACGCGGGAAAACGCTTGAGGTAGTGCGCGTACGGCAGCACCGCAACCGTGGCGGTGTCGAAGAAATCCGCATACCAGACGTTCAGCAAGCCCATGATCGCCGGCAGATTCTGCTCGAGCGGCGCGCTCCTGAAATGCGCGTCCATGGCGTGAAACCCGCCGAGCATTTCGCCGAAGGCGTCGGCACCGATCGCAATCATGGTGGACAGGCCGATGGCGGAGTCCATCGAGTAGCGTCCGCCCACCCAGCCCCAGAATCCGAACATCTGCTCGCTGGGGATACCGAAGGCATTCACGGCCTGCTCGTTGGTGGAGAGCGCCACGAAGTGCGGGGCCACGGCCTGCTTGCTGCGGCCCGCGGCCGCCAGCAGCCAGTCGCGCGCGGTGCGCGCATTGGTCATGGTTTCGAGCGTGGTGAAGGTTTTCGATGCCACGATGAACAGGGTTTCGTCCGGCCGCAGACCGTGCACGGCTTCGGCAAAATCCGTGCCGTCCACGTTAGACACGAAGCGGAACTGCAGCCGGCGGTCGCTGTAGTAGCGCAGTGCTTCGTGGGCCATCACCGGCCCCAGGTCCGAGCCGCCGATGCCGATGTTGATGATGTTGCGGATCGGCCGGCCGCTGTAGCCCCGCCACACACCCGCGCGGAGCGCACCGGCACAGGCTGCCATGCGCTTGAGCACCGCCTGCACTTCGGGCACCACGTTCACGCCATCCACGCGGATCACGGCATCCGCCGGCGCGCGCAGCGCAATGTGCAGGGCGGCGCGCTTTTCCGTGGTATTGATTTTCTCGCCCGCAAACATCGCATCGCGGCGCGCTTCCAGACCGCGCGTGCGCGCCAGATCGAACAGCAGTTTCAGGGTCGCATCGTTGACGCGGTGCTTGGAATAATCCAGCCGCCAGCCGGCGGCTTTCACCGTATAGCGTGCGGCGCGCGCTTCATCCTGCGCGAACAGCTCGCGCAGGTGCACCGCCTGCATCGTGCGGTAATGGCTTTCGAGCTTCTTCCACGCGACCGATGCGCGCAACGCACTCATGCGGCGCGCTCCGCGCGCTGGCGGACGGTGGCCAGCAGGTCTTTCCAGGACGCATCGAATTTCTGTGCGCCTTCGGCCTGTAATTTCGCCGCCAGCACATCCACTTCGAGCCCGCGCGCGGCGAATCGCGCGAGCACCGTGCGCGCCGCACTGTCGTCGGCTGACAGTGAGACCTGGGCCCGGCCGTGATCCGCAAACGCCTGCAGGGTCTTGTCGGGCACGGTGTTGATGGTGAGCGGCGCGATCAGTCCCTCCACGTAGAGCACGTCGCTGGCGGCGGGGTCCTTGGTGCCGGTGCTGGCCCACAACAGCCGCTGCGGGCGCGCGCCCGCATTCATGAGCGCCTGCAGCCGCGCGGAATCCAGCACGCGGCGATAGCCCGCGTACGCGCACGCGGCCACGGCCAAGCCAATCTGATTGTGCATGGCGGGCGGCACCTGGTCAGCAACCATTACATCCCAGCGGCTGATGAATACCGAGGCCACTGAATTCACCTCCAGCATCAGCCCCTCCGCTTGCCGCCGCTCCAGCCCGCGCAAGTACGCGTCGGCCGCCGCTTGGTACTGCTTGGCGGAAAACAGCAGAGTGACGTTGACCGGAACGCCGCGATAGGTGAGTTCCTCGATGGCGCCGACCCCGGCGGCCGTACCGGGCACTTTTATATAGAGATTCGGCACCCCGGCGCGCCGGTGCAGTGTTATCGCCTGCTCCACGGTACGCGCGGTGTCGTCGGCCAGGAGCGGCGAGACTTCCAGCGACACCCAGCCGTCCACGCCCTGCGTGCGCCGATGGACCGGCGCGAACAGCTGGGCCGCGCGCCGCAGGTCATCGAGCGCCAAATCAAAAAACAGCTGCTCGGGATCCTTGCCGCCCTGATCGCGCAAGGCGCGGTCATACGCGCTGCTTTTACCGATGGCATGATCGAATATGGTGGGATTGGACGTGAGGCCGGTGACATGACTGGTATCGCGGTAGGCCTGCAGCGTGCCGTTATCCAGCAGGTCGCGCGTTATGTTGTCGAGCCACAGGCTCTGGCCGAGCCGCTGTACCGCCAAAGTGGAATCTGTGTTCATGATTGTCTGCCTGGGGTGTCAATGGACGATGCAACCGGCCGGCGGCGCGCACGCGCTTGCCACCCGGCCTGCCGGTCGCAGGGTCGGTATGCTGAAACGAAAATCACTCCTGTGACGGGACGGGCGCGATCCACGCGCACGCCCGCAGGCTGCGGGAATTCACGTATATCGCGACGCGACACATTGTACTCGTCGCGGATTTGCGCGGCAAACGTGTGGCGTCCGGCGGCGTTTGCACCGCGATTATCACACCCCGTATGATGCAAATCCGCAGGCGCACGCGCACCGGGAAGATTGGCCCGGCCATTGCACTTGCGGAACGCGTGCTCCCCGAAATCCGCCCCGATGCTCATGTCGCCGACAATAAGATATTGCGAGGCCTGCGGCCACCCGACTGAGGAAAAGATTCCCTCAGGCGATCACCTGCCGCGCTGGGTTTGCGGACATTGCGGCCGGATCCATTACCAGAATCCGCGCATGGTGGTGGGCTGCGTGGCGGAATGGCAGGGCAAGGTACTGCTGTGCAAGCGCGCCATCGAGCCGCGCACGGGCCGGTGGACGCTGCCGGCGGGTTTCCTGGAAAATGACGAGACCGTCGAAGAGGGCGCGCTGCGCGAAACCCGCGAGGAAGCCCTGGCGACCGTAACGGATCCGGCGCCGTTCGCGCTCATCAACGTGCCGCACGTGCACCAAGTGCACCTGTTCTTCCGGGCGCAACTTCAGCATGGCAGACACGGCGTGGGGGCGGAAACGCTGGAGACCGGCCTGTTCGACGCGGCCGGCATTCCATGGCCCGAAATCGCGTTCCCGAGCGTGCGCTACGCGCTCGAGTGCTATCTGGCCGATCGCAGCCGGGGACAATTCGAGTTTCACATCAGCACCTGGCGCAAGCCCCTGTCCGGCTGAAACCGCGGTGCCTTGCGGCTTATGGCAGAATTGGCACCCCGTTGAGGGTATTCCGAGGCTGACCCATGGCTTTTGTCGTCACTGAAAACTGCATCAAGTGCAAGTACACCGATTGCGTGGAGGTCTGTCCCGTGGACTGTTTCCACGAAGGCCCCAACATGCTGGTCATTGACCCGGACGAGTGCATTGACTGCACGCTCTGCGAGCCGGAGTGCCCGATTAACGCGATTTACTCCGAAGACGACCTGCCGGAAGACCAGCGGCAGTTCAAGGACCTGAATGCGGAACTGTGCAAGAGCTGGCCTACACTCACGCAGCAGAAGCCCGGCCCCGACGATGCCAAAAGCTGGGAAGGCCAGCCGGGCAAGCTGGCGTTGCTGGAACGCTGAAGCCGCAAACAAAAACGCCCGTCAGTGACGGGCGTTTATTGCGCCTGAACAACGGCGCCGGTTACTTGACCCGGTGCATGAGCTTTTCCAGCCGGTCCTTGTTCATGATCTGCTTGGCTTCCATTGCCTTCGCGGCTTTTTCAGCCTCTTCCTTGTTGGTGGCCTTGCCCACCACAATCACGCCCTGCATGCCGAACATGTAATGCGGCGAGCAGTCGTACAGGTACACGCCTTCCTTGGTCAATTTCACGGTGAGGCCCTGGCTGATCTCGCCCTTCCAGCCTTCGGCGCCCTTGGGCACGAAGTAAGATTGCACGTCGTGACCGGGATCAGCCGGCACGAATTGCACCGAGTCCCCCGGCTGAATGTGCAGAAAATCCGGCTCAAACACGAAGGTGCCGCCGGCACCGCTGTTCAGCTCCTTCACCGTGTAGGTCTTGGCGTAGGCATTGGCGGCGATCAGGGACGCCGCCGCGAGCGCAAGTGCGCCCAAGGCAAGTTTCTTGTGCATGACATTTCTCCAGCAAATGAGGTTCAAATCCCAAACAGACGCGTACCGCGAATCAGCCGCCGGTACGCACTCGACAGGCAATGGAACTGCTTGCAGTGCGGCCATTGTCTCACGAATGCGTCCGCACCGCAGATTGAATCCGGACGCAATCAGGGTCCGCCGCCTGGGGTGAGTTTTGTTTCCTGTTCGAGTACGGCCGCAAGCGCCGCGGGCGGGAGGTAGCCGTCAATCAACCTGCCGGTTTCGGTGAGCAACGCCGGTGTGCCATCCAGGCCCAGCATCTGGCCAAACCTGTAGCCCGCAGCCACCGCGGCCGCATCGCAGTGTGCCGGTTTCGGTGTTGCCCCGTTCATCGCCGCTTCAAACGCCGCCTTGCGATCCGCCGCACACCACACATCTACTGCTTTCTGCCACGACGGCGAACCGCGGCCGTCGCGCGGGAAAAACACATACTGAACCGCAATGCCCATGGCATTGAGCCTGAGCCGGTCGTGCTCCAGCACGCGGCAGTAGTGACAGTCGATGTCGGTAAACACGGTCAGGGTCTGTTTGGGATGCGGCGGGGCGAACACCAGCATGCTGGCGGGACCGAGTTGCTTGAGATACGCGAGGCGCGCAGCGTCGCGTTGGACCGCGGTGAGATTGTCGCCGCTTTGCAGATTGATGATGTCGCCGCGCACCAGATAGCGGCCGTCCGCACTCACGTACGCGATCTGCGGGCCGATGGTGATGCGGTACAGGCCCGGAATGGGCGAAACCACCACGTCGGTCGAATTGATTCCGAGCTGCTTGGCGAGACGCGCCGGCGCGGCCGAATTGTCGTCCGCCAGGGCCGCCGCCGCCGCAGTCAGCATGACTCCCGCGAGCAGCAGTGCCGCAATGCCTTTCATGTTGTCATCTGCCTGCGCATGCCGCCTGAGACAGCAACGCGTGCGCGAAGTTCGCGGCAAACACCGCCGCGGCGAGCGCACTGCAAATCAGCCCCGGGGGTGGTGCTGAGCGTACAGTTCCTTCAGGCGTTCGCGCGCCACATGCGTGTAAATCTGGGTGGTGGACACGTCGCTGTGCCCGAGCAGCATCTGCACCACGCGCAGATCAGCACCGTGGTTGAGCAGATGCGTGGCAAAAGCGTGCCGCAGCGTGTGCGGCGAGAGCGCGACGCGGATGCCGGCTTTCTGCGCATAGCGTTTGGTGATGTGCCAGAACGCCTGGCGCGTCATGTGGTCGCTGCGGTGCGTGGGAAACAGATAATCGGTTTGCTGTGCGCCGACAATCCCGGGACGTGCATCGCGCAGGTATTTTTCCACCCACCTCTGGGCTTCTTCACCCACGGGCACCAGGCGCTCGCGATTGCCTTTGCCGAGCACGCGCACCACACCCTGGCGCAGATTCACCTGATCGAGACGCAGGCTCACGAGTTCCGACACGCGCAGACCGGTTGCGTACAGCACTTCGAGCATGGTGCGATCGCGCATGCCGAGCGCGTTGTTCACGTCCGGTGAGTTGAGCAGCATCACCACCTCGGCTTCGGTAAGCGATTTCGGCAGCGGGCGCCCGAGCTTGGGCATGTCTATGCGCGTGCTGGGATCCTCACTGACGCGTCCCTCGCGCAGCATGTATCGGTAAAACCGCCGGATGCTGGACAGCTGCCGCGCGGTGGAACGCGGGCGTGCGCCCTGTTGCATGCGCCAGGCGAGAAACGCCAGCAGCTGATCGCGTACCGCGCCGAGAATGCCGACTCCCTGTTCATCCAGCCAGCGTGTCAAGCCCTGCAGGTCGGCGCGATAGGCAGAAAGCGTGTTATCGGCCAAGCCACGCTCACTCCACATCGCATCCAGAAACTGCTCGATGTCACGGGCACTCTGCGGCGGCACCGGACGTGCGGCTTCCTTGCCGCGATGCTCAACAAGATTGCCTTTGCTCCCAAATTCAGCCACGCAGACACCTCAATCTCTGGCCAAGTACTTCGTACACAAAAACGTTGTATAGGCTCTGATTTACGCAGTCTTGCACAACCAGCCCAAAGTTCAGGCCATGCCGTTATGTAAAACATTAACACAATTCCGACCGCTTGCCAGCTTCAAAACCAATTCGGATACTGCTCGTCTCTAATGAAATTCCCGAGTAACCCTCTGAATCGGACGGCCTTCCCCCTGCGAGTGTGGGCGGTGCTGTTGCTGCTCGCCATTCCGGCCGCCGTGCTGGTAGCAGTCCTGCCCGGCCGGGAGCACCGGCGCCGGGCGGCAAGACGCGCGAGCCGCATGATCTTCGCCGCCGCCGGTATCGGCGTACGCACCACCGGGCTCGAGCACCTGCCTGCCGGCGCCTGCTTTCTGGCCTCCAGCCACGCCAGCTATCTGGATGGTCCCCTGCTCACCAGTGCCTTGCCCCCGCGTTTCGGGTTCGTGATCAAACGCGAAGCCATGCGTACCCCGGTGCTCGGCTGGCTGCTGGTGCGCCTGGGATCGGTGTTCGTGGAACGCTTCAACACCCGCGGTGCCATGCTTGATGGCAATCGCCTCATCCAGTTTGCGCGCCAAGGCGTGTCGCTCTGCGTATTTCCCGAGGGCACATTCCGTGTCGAGCCGGGCTTGCGTGCGTTTCATCTGGGAACTTTTCTTGCCGCCACCCGTGCCGGCATTCCAGTGGTGCCGGTGGTGATACGCGGAGCACGCGAAATTCTTCCCGGCGAAACCCCGTGGCCGCGCCCCGGATGGGTTGAAATCGAAGTGCTGGCGCCGATCGTGCCGGCAGGCAAGCGCGGCGAAGATGCGCGCACGTTGCGCGATCAGGTGCGCGCCGCGATTCTCGCGCAGGTGAGCGACGTGGAACGCGAGCACGCCGAACCGCAGCCAAGGGCAGCCAATCACCGGTCCACATGAGCGCCGAGCCGACCGCAAACAACCGTCACGCCTCCTTGCCGGAATGAACCCGCGCATTCTGCACCGGCTGATTCCGTTGCGCTGGCTTCCGGGCATGGGTACGGTCGGCCTGGCCATCGCACGTTGCATCACGCGTCAGCCCGACAAGCCCATACCCGTGCTGTTGATTCCCGCGCGACAGCAGGCCGCGGATTCCCCGCTGGTCATTGTGTTGCCCGGTATCGGCGATGATCTCCTGGATTTGCAAAATTCCGGCATCGCCGCAGCCATCCAGCACGGCTGGCCGCGCGCCGACGTATTGCTGACCGCTGCGACTCTCGGGTACTACCTGCGCGGCGGCGTGGGCCAGCGTCTGCATAATGAAATCATTCTGCCGGCGCACGCGCAGGGCCGTCAGGAAATCTGGCTGACGGGTGCCTCCATGGGCGGCATGGGCGGACTTCTGTT
>JBOIAZ010000072.1:0-5584 GCA_050739175.1 Gammaproteobacteria bacterium | reverse complement strand
AGCACCACGTAAGGCAATGTCAGCCGCTGCGCCAGGGCGTAGGCCAGCGGAATGCTCTTGGCCTCCGGCGTCATCAGTACCTGCGGCGTGTGCGCGGCTATGCGCGGCGCGAGCGCCGCCGCGGCTTCCTCCACCAGTTCCACGTCGCCCAGGATGTTGAGCACCGCGATGCGCAAGCCCGGCTGGACTTCGAACAACGGGAGTTCGCGGACCAGCCGGCCTATCCGGAGTGTGTAAGACAGCGCCTGCATAACCCGGAAACTCCGATCAGACCGCGTGGGAACGCCCAGAACCGCGGACGAATGCCGGCCCCATACTACACTGAGCCGGCGTGCGGACGCGGGCCGGCGCCGCGGTCGCCGCATTTTTTATTATTCATATGTGAATTATTGCCGAGATACCGCCGCCGCTGTCGATTGGCGCTATAAACAGATGTGTCGGGTGCCTGGGTTGGCAAACGGGTAGGATAATGGCTGCAACAGTCATGGATATCTCGCCGGACCTTTCCCACGGAAAATTCGCCTTCGGCGAGTTCGTGTTTGATCCGCGCAGCGGCGAGTTGCGCGATGGGGGGAAAACCGCACTGCTGCGCCCGCAGGTGGCCAAACTGCTGACGCTGCTCCTCGAACACGCGGGCGACATCGTGTCGCGGGAGGAAATCCGCCAGTGCCTGTGGGGCAGCAAAACGGTGGTGGAGTTCGAGGAGGGCATCAGTGCCTGCATGCGGCAGTTGCGCGTCGCGCTCAATGACGGCGCCACCGGCACGCGCTACATCCAGACCATCTCGCGCCGCGGGTACAAGTTCATCTTTCCGGTGAGCCGGATCACCGGCGAGGCGGCGGTATTCCACAACGCTGCGACCGTTGCTCTTGTACCGACAATGCCCGCCACCGCGAGTGTGCCGCGCCGCCGCTGGCACTGGCCAGTCGCCGGAGCGGTGATTGTGCTGGTACTGATCGTGGCGGCGGCACTGGCCGTGGCGCATTACCGTTACCGCGTGCAATTTTTCACCCAGACGGCGGTACCCGTGGCGCCGCATGCGGTGATTGCGGTGTTGCCGTTCACCAATCTGTCCACCAATCCTGCCAACGAGATTCTGGGCGCGTCCGTCGCGAGCGAATTGATTGATCTGCTCGGACCGATTGCCCCCGACCGTCTGGGGGTGATTGCGGACACCTCGAGCATGAACTACGCCGGTGCCCGCAAGACCATCAAGACCATCGGCCAGGAACTGGGCGCAAGCTACGTGCTGGAAGGCAGCATCACCCAGAATCCCGCGTTCATCCAAGTGTCGGCACGCCTGATCCGCGTCACCGATCAGAGATACGTGTGGGGCAGCGAATACCGCCTCAATCTCAAATACACAAGCAATACCTTTCAGCAGACCGTGGTGCAGATTGCCACGCACGTGGCGTCGCTGCTGGCCCCTGATGCCAGCGTCAAACCGCTGGAATTCACCGGCAACCGTCAGGCCGCGCTGGACTACCAGCTTGGTCGCTATGTGCTGTTGCAGGGGGATAACGCCAAGGCCGGGGACTATTGCCGTCAGGCGATGGCACTGGACCCGAATTTCGCCGCGGCTTACGTGTGTACCGCGCAGTCGCTGCTGGCGATGAACAGCCTATCCGCTCAGCAGGTTAACGATGCCAAGGCGCTGGTCGCCAAGGCCCTGGAGTTGAATGCCGATTCGTCCGATGCCCATCTGTTGCAGGGCACACTGGATTTGTTCTACCGCTGGAATCCCACGGCCGCCGCACAGCAAATCCGCGCAGCGCTGCGCCACAATCCCGGCAATGCTTGGGCGTGGCAGGCGCAAGCCGCATACTACTCCGCGATGGACCAGAACCAGGATATGCGTCAGGCCATGTCCATCGCCCAGAGCCTGGATCCGGTCTCCATGCGCATCTCGCTGGATTCGGCGGTGTTGTTCTACATCGACCGCCAGTACGACGTGGCCGGCCAATATGCACAAACTGCCATCGGTCTTAAACCCGACAACGAGCTCGCGCGGCATCTGTTGGTGCTGACGCTGCTCGGTGAAGGCCATTACACGGAGGCGACACAGCAGGCAGCGCTGGAAATGCAGTACGCGGGCGCCTCGCCCGCCGCCCTCTCACGCTTGCGTACGGATCGCCCGCAGGCGTTGGTGGATTATTTCAACTGGTACGTCACGGCGCTCGCCACGCAGGCGCCCGACAAGCTCACGGCCGTGTTCCTTGCGGACGCTTACATGCACCTCGGCCGGCCGCAGCAGGCGCTCAAGACGCTGGGCGCCGCGGTGCACAACCGCGAGGTAAGCACCCTGATTCCGTTCATGAGCGTCTGGCCCGGTCTGCATCCGCTGTGCAGCGAAACGGCGTTTGTGTTGCTTACACGGCAACTCGGTCAGCCCGGCTGCGCGCAGGCGAAGTGATTTGATAAATGCGAGGTCGGTAAATACCTCTGGCGTTCCTTTGCCATGCAAACTTCACACAGTTGTTTCGTTGCCGGAATCTGCCGTAACAATTGATGACTTTCCGATTGACAGCCACGCCGTGCCCCGATACGAATCGGCAACGACCCAGGCGGCGGCTGCCAGTGTCCAGCCAACGAGTAGTTCCGACCAGCGGGATTGGTCGGTCGGCAAGTCTATGGTCTTGGGGACCCAGATCAGCAGCTGAAACACGCTCATCATGCCGGCGGTCAACGCCGCAGCCAGGCGCGGATAAATTCTGAAAACCGTACCCAGACCGGCGGCCATATAACCCGTGCCGGTCAGGCAAACCCAACCGATATGCCACGGCAGCCACGCGGGCACCAGCGAAGCCGTGTATTTGAGGTACCCGAAGTGCGCCAGCCCAAACAGAATCAGCGCAATGCCAAACAGGTTTCTCGGCGTGCGCATGCCGCATTCGCCCGCAACAAATTTCAACCACGAGCTGCGCCCTTGTCCGCCAATAGCGGCAAAAATCACCCACGCGCCTGCAAGCAGCGTCGCGGTTTCGGCAAAAGTTTCCCAGGAGCCTATCACCCGGGGCGCCTCAACCAATATCGGGACTTTCAGCAGCAGCAGCCAGAGCAGCAGATAGACCAGCAGGACCCGGGATGCATGTATTGCCGTGCGCGCAAGAAACAGTCCCGCGCCGCCGACCAGCATCAGCGTCCCGCACGCGTAGATCCAATCTCCCCGCCACGGCACCCATTCGGGCATGGCTTGCAACACCAGTGAGGAATCTCCGTACCGGAGGCAGATTACACCCAGCGCAATGATGCCGGCCGCAAACAGCGGATGGCCCAACGCGATGAAGTGCCGCTGTTGGGTGGTCAAAATGCGAACCTGTTATTGTCGGCAACCCGCAAGCGGCCATCCCCAAGTTCGGGCTTCACGCACGCTGTCTGATTACGTGCGTGAAGCCTGCAGCGCCGTTGCTTACCGGCCGGCGTTCGACGCTGGATCACGCTCCAGCGCGTGGCTCAGCTTCTGCGCCTGCTTGATCTGATCCGGCGACAGGTTCGTGGCGACCGCTGTCAGTGCGCTGCTGGTGTCGAGCTTGCCCTCCTGCGCGAGCAGCAGCCAGGCGTAGGCACGCACATAGTCCGGCGGCACTTCATCGCCGTTGTTGTAGATCACGCCGAGATTGTAGGCCGCAGCCGGTAGTCCCTGACGCGCGGCTTTCTCGTACCAGTAGATCTCCTGCTGCGGATCCTTGTTCACACCCTGGCCGGTGAAATAAGTCATGCCCAACTGGAATTCCGCATACTTATTCCCGCGCCGTGCCGCGCGCGTGAACCATTCGTGCGCTTTGGCGTAATCCTGCGGTACGCCTTCACCATTGAAGTACAGCGTGCCCATGTTGTATTGCGCATTCGCCACACCGGCGCGTGCCGCTTGCTGGTACCAGTAGGCAGCTTCCTTATATTCCCCGCGGGTTTGCAGCATAATGCCGAGATTGGCCTGGGCTTCGGCGTCGCCGATTTTTGCCAGTCCCATGGCATTGTTGATATCGGACTGACTGTACGGCCCGGAACCCGGTGGCCGGTCCAGATAGGTGGGCTGATGAATGTGGATTACCAGCACGCCGGGCGGCAGGTGGTCGGCGTGTGCCGGGAGCGACGACGCCACAATGCAGGCCGCGCCCAACAACCAGGGCAACAGCCGCGTGATGTTTGAAAGTGAACGTTGCATGATTGACTCCTTCGCGTTGCGCAGTGTTGGGTGCGATTACCCGTGACCTTGGATCTGTTAACAGGTATAGCGCGTTTCCGGAGCCGTCGTCCGGCATAACTGTGAAATTACGCCGATTCATATCTAATTTATTTGCGACCTGCGGCGTCTTTGGCGCCCCGACCGTACAACGCGAATCCCACGGCCCGTGGCAAAGGAGGTCAGTTTGAGTTGCGCCCCGCCGTCGGCACCGGGTAGATACGCAATATCCTCCCGCGGGGAGTCGCACGGCGCTGCTGGCGGGACTCCGGGGTTCGGGCAGTGACCTGTGCGGTGAAGCTCGGGGCGCCTGGCGTGCGGAGTACGGCGGCCAGCGCATTGCCTGTATTTCAATCATCCGAATTGATGTCGTGCTCGCAATCCCCGGCGTCGTTCGCTTCGATTACCGCGTAGGGCTCGAACGCGGGCAGGCTGGCCTGGAGCGAGTCCTGAAGTTGCTTCAGGGTCTGCACGTCCTGGCAGAGGGGCAGGGCTTTTTTCTTGAACTCGTTGGCACGGATCTTGGCCTTGCGGTCAATGTCATCCTCGCTGGCGCCCGCGAACAGCGCGACAATGGCCTCCGCGGCCACGCCGGTGGCAAAACCGCTCGCCGCTGCGCCAAGTTCCACGCCCTTGATTTCGATGTCCTTGACGGTGGCCACATATTGCACCAGCTTCTGCCGTTGTGTCGCATTCACTGTCACCGGTCTGCCGGCGATGGTCAGCGTGCCATCCGGCGTGATGCGTGCCTCGGTACCGTCATCGCCGTGGATGACCGCAGCGCCGCCGTCCAGGGTGATCCCCTGATGATCTGCCGACCAGATGGTTGCATGCGCACGATGCGCCGAGGCCATGGGCGACACGAGGGCCAATGTGACCAGTACGACGATGACAAGGATCACTTGCTTGTTCATGGGTTGTCTCCTGATGGGATGAAAAATCAGTAAATGCCCCACACCAGTTTGGCCACCACGGTGTTGCCGGTGATGGTCTGCGTGCCCTGCAGCAGGTTGGGATTGAGCGTCAGGCCGTGGTTCCAGACCAGATAAAGGATGCGGTCCGGCTGGATGTTCCATTGCAGAATGGCGTTCTCCGAAGTGTTGTGGCTGATGTTGTTGTACTGCGTGAGTGTCGAGAGCGTGAGGTCCGGCGTGAAGGAATAACCGAGGTTCAACTGCGAAAACCGCAGGATGCCGTTGCCCGTGGGTGTGTAGAGCCAGATGGCCCCGGTCGCCAGGCTGCTGGTGAAATGGCCGCCGGGCGCCGACCATGAGAATTGCGGAACGATATCATGGTAATGACCGCTGTAGATGTCGCCCCACTCGCCGGACATGAAGAACATCATAGGCTCGGACGAGGGTGTGCCGAATTGAACGTGATTGGCGTTGAAGTTGTATGTGC
>JBOIAZ010000071.1:0-15166 GCA_050739175.1 Gammaproteobacteria bacterium | reverse complement strand
GGCCGCTCCCAGCATAGGTGATGTGCATACCCCTCGCCATGCCCGCGGCAGCAGCTTGCGGTATAAGAAGCGCCAGGCACGATCGGAGCGCCGCCATGAAAGCATCCGTCTTCGTCGGCATCAGCCTCGACGGCTTTATCGCCCGCCCGGGAGGCGAACTCGATTTCCTGCCGGCCGGCGGTGGCGAACCGCATGGCTACGTCGAGTTCATCGCCAGCGTCGATGCGCTGGTCATCGGTCGCAACACCTACGAAACAGTGCTCGCGTTCGAAAAATGGCCCTACGGCAGCAAACCCGTATTCGCCCTCAGCACTCATGCGCTGCCGCCGGCGCCTGCAAGCGCGGTCGTGAAATCACTATCGGGCGAACCCGCAGACATCGTGCGGCAGTTGGAGGTACGCGGATTCAGACACATCTACGTGGACGGCGGCATAACCATCCAGCGCTTCCTGCGCGCCGGCATGATCCAGCGCATCGTCATCACCCGCGTCCCGATACTCATCGGCGCTGGCATTCCGCTGTTCGGGCCGTTGCACCGCGACATTGCGCTCAGACACTTGGCAACGCGTTCGTACGCCAGCGGCCTGGTTTCGAGTGAATATGAAGTCGTCGGTGGCTAGATAGGGTTACGCAGCCACGGAAGGCAAATTCTCGATCAGGTGCGCCGCGCCAGCGCGCGATGTCCAATATCGTGGCGATAAAACGCGCCGTCGAAGTGGATGTGTTCGACGGCGGCATAGGCGCGCTCGCGCGCCTGCGGAAGATCATCGCCCAGCGCACACACGCACAGTACGCGGCCACCGGCAGTGACGACGCTGCCGTCGCTGTCGAGTTTGGTGCCGGCGTGGAAGACTTTCACGTCGGCATCGAAATCGGAATCCAGGCCTGAGATGAGGTCGCCGGTCTTCGGCTTGCCCGGATAGTCCGCAGCGGCGATCACGACGCCCAGCGATGGACGCGGATCCCACTTGGCCTCGACGCCGTCGAGCCTGCCATCCAACGCGGCTTCGATCAAGGCCACGAAATCTGATTGCAGCCGTTGCATGATCGGCTGTGTCTCGGGATCCCCGAAGCGCACGTTGAACTCGATGACCTTCGGTGCGCCAGTCCTGTCGATCATCAGCCCGGCGTAGAGGAACCCCGTGAACGGCGCGCCTTCGGCGGCCATGCCACGCAAGGTGGGTTCGATGACCTCCGCACGGATGCGCCGCTCGACTTCCGGCGTCACCACGGGCGCGGGCGAATACGCGCCCATGCCGCCGGTGTTGGGGCCGGTGTCGCCGTCGCCCACGCGCTTGTGATCCTGGGAAGTTGCGAGCGGCAGCACGTGTTCGCCGTCCGCCATGACGATGAAGCTCGCTTCCTCGCCCTGCAGAAAATCCTCGATCACCACGCGATGTCCTGCGGCGCCGAAGGCGTTGCCGGCCAGCATGTGGCGCACCGCGTGCTCGGCCTCGGCAGGCGTCTGCGCCACGATCACGCCTTTGCCGGCGGCGAGTCCGTCGGCCTTGATCACGACCGGCGCGCCGCGCTCGTGCAGATGCTTGAGCGCCGTTTCCACTGCGGTGAAGGTACGGTACCCGGCCGTGGGGATGCTATGGCGCGCGAGAAAATCCTTGGCGAAGGCTTTGGAGCCTTCGAGCTGCGCTGCTGCCTGGGTCGGGCCAAAGCATTTCAGACCCGCCTGGACGAACACGTCCACGATACCCGCCACCAGCGGCTGTTCCGGGCCGACCACGGTGAGCGCGATGCCCTGGCCGAGAGCGAAATCCACCAGACCCTGCAGATTGTCGGTCGCGATGCGCAGGTTCTGGCATTTCGCCTCGAGGGCGGTGCCGGCATTGCCCGGGGCCACGTACACCCGATCCACGCGCGGCGACTGCGCCAACTTCCAGGCGAGCGCATGCTCGCGTCCGCCGCTGCCGATGAGCAGGATTTTCATATCAGTGTTTGAAATGGCGCATGCCGGTGAACACCATGGCAATGCCGTGTTCGTCGGCTGCCGCAATCACTTCCGGATCACGCATCGAGCCGCCCGGCTGGATGATGGCGGCAATACCCGCGGCCGCCGCCGCGTCCACGCTGTCGCGGAAGGGAAAGAAGGCGTCCGAGGCCATGACTGCGCCGCGTACCTGAAGTTTGGCCTCGGCGGCTTTGAGTACGGCGATCTTCGCGCTCATCACGCGGCTCGCCTGACCGGCGCCGATGCCGAGTGTGCGGCCATCCCTGGCATAGACGATGGCGTTGGATTTCACGAACTTTGCCACTTTCCACGCGAACAGCAGATCGTCGAACTCCTTTGCCGTGGGCTGGCGTTTGCTCACCACTTTGAGCTCACTGCGCGTCACGCGCTGATGGTCGGCCATCTGTATCAGCAGCCCGGAGCCCACGCGCTTCACGTCTAGGTTGTTGTGGCCGTCGCCCGGCGGAATCTCCAGCACGCGCACATTGGGTTTGGCGGCGGCCGCGGCCAGCGTGTCCGCGGGTACCTGCGTTGCAATCAGCACTTCGACAAACTGGCGTTTGATCACCGCCTGCACGGTTTGCTTGTCGAGTGGGCGGTTGAAAGCGATGATGCCGCCGAAGGCCGATTCCGGATCGGTGGCGTAAGCCAGCTCGTAGGCCGACACACCATCGGCCGCGAGCGCCACGCCGCAGGGATTGGCGTGCTTCACGATCACGCAGGCGGGTGCCTCGAACTGGCGCACGCATTCCCAGGCGGCGTCGGTGTCCGCGAGGTTGTTGTAGGAAAGTTCCTTGCCCTGCAATTGGCGGAAGGTGGCGAGCGTGCCGGGTGCGGGGTACAGGTCTCGGTAGAACGCCGCCGGCTGGTGTGGATTCTCGCCGTAGCGCAAGTCCATGAGCTTTACGAAACGGCCGTTGGCGTGAGCCGGGAAGGCGTCGCGGCCGACGATAGTGTCATGCGCGTCATTGAGCTTGAGGCCCGAGAGATAATCGCTGATGGCGGCGTCGTAATCGGATACCAGATTGAACGCGGTCACCGCGAGTCGAAAGCGGCTGGCGCGTCCGAGGCCGCCGTCGCGGTGGATTTCGACAAGCGCCTCGGCGTACTGCGCAGGTGCGCTCAGCACCGCCACGTCGTTCCAATTCTTGGCGGCGGCGCGCAGCATTGCCGGACCGCCGATGTCGATGTTTTCGATGGCCTGGGCGAGCGTGGCCTGCGGCTGGGCGACGGTGGCTTCAAAGGGATAGAGATTCACCACCAGCAGGTCTATCGGCGGGATGCCGTGCTTTTGCATGGCCGCGGTGTCAACGTCGCGCCGGCCGAGCAGTCCGCCGTGAATCTTGGGGTGCAGGGTCTTGACGCGACCGCCAAGAATTTCGGGATAGCCGGTGTACTCCGCAACTTCCTGAACCGGGAGGCCGGCGTCGCGCAGCAGTTTCGCGGTGCCGCCGGTAGACAGCAGTTCGATGTGCAACGCATGCAGGTCGCGCGCCAGATCCACCAGGCCGGTTTTGTCGGAAACCGAGAGCAAAGCGCGGCGTATCGGCACGGCGGTTCCTTGCAGCGGGTTTTCACTGTGGGAACGGCCTGCGGCCGCGATTTCAAATCATCGCGGCTGAAGCCGCTCCCACAATGTAATTTTTTCAGGTGTTGATTTTATATTGGCGCAGCTTTTTGCGCAGCGTGCTGCGGTTGAGACCGAGGATTACCGCGGCGCGCGACTGGTTGCCGCGGGTGTAGTCCATCAGGGCCTTGAGCAACGGCGGCTCGATCTCGGCCAGCACGAAGTCATACAGGTTCGTGGGGTCATGGCCGTCGAGGTCGTTGAAGTAGCGGCGCAAGGTCTTCTCGGCGTAGTCCCGCAGGCAATGCGAGGCGGTCAGGTCCGGGGCGCCGCCCTCGACCACTTCGAAACGTTGTGCCGTGGCTTTGTTGTTCATGCCGCCAACTCCAGTTCGTTGTTGTTGTCCCCAAACAGATCGCAAACCAAGGTACGCTGCGCGCGCGCACTTTCCACGCGCAGCAACTGTTCGCGCAGACCGCCCGGGTGCGGCACGGTCTTCAGATACCAGCCGATGTGCTTGCGCGCCATGCGCACGCCGGTGAACTCGCCGTAAAAAGCATACAGATTGTCCAGATGGGCCAGCATGATGCCGGCCATCTCGCCTGGCTCGGGCGGCAGCAGTTTTCTGCCGGTGGCCAGATAATGCACGACTTCGCGGAAGATCCACGGCCGCCCCTGGGCGGCGCGCCCGATCATGATGGCGTCGGCGCCGGTGTGCGCGAGCACCGCCTGGGCTTTCTCCGGTGAGTGCACGTCGCCATTGGCGATCACCGGAATGTTGACCGCCGTCTTGATGGCGCGGATGGTTTCGTACTCGGCCTCGCCGCCGTACAGATCGGCGCGCGTGCGGCCGTGCACCGCGAGTGCGCAGATGCCCGCCTGTTCGGCGATTTTTGCAATGCGCACGCCATTTTTGTGTTCGCGGTCCCAGCCGGTGCGAATCTTGAGCGTTACCGGCACGTTCACCGCCTTGACCACCGCATCGAGAATCTGTCCTACCAGCTTTTCATCCTGCAACAGTGCCGAACCGGCCGCTTTGTTGCAGACTTTCTTCGCCGGGCAGCCCATGTTGATGTCGATGATTTGCGCGCCCTCGTCGGCGTTGCGACGCGCCGCTTCGGCCAGCATGAGGGGTTCACCGCCCGCGATCTGCACGATGTGGGGCTCGGCCTCTCCGTCGTGATCGCGGCGCCGGCGGCTTTTGAGGCTGTCATAGAGCGCGACTTGTGCCGTCAGCATTTCGGAAACTGCCAGGCCCGCGCCCAGGCGCATGCACAACTGGCGGAACGGACGGTCGGTCACGCCCGCCATCGGTGCCAGCACCACGGAGTTGCGCAAAAAATACGGCCCTATACGCATGCGTGCGTGGCATTGCAGAACGCGGGAATTAGGGGCCGGATGATAACGGCAAACCCCTGGGTGTCAAACTTGAAATTTTCCGCGCCACGTTCTATGCGAACGCGCCGCACAAGCTTCGGCTCGGCAGCGGAGATTTGCGCAATTTGTCCCGCAGACAGGCGCGGTTCTTTGAGCGTCAGCTCGCACCGGCGTTGCCGCCGCATTGACGCTGATTATCCATGTTCAGGCATGCCTGTACCTGAAAGCCCACGGCGTTCGGTCCCGGGTCCACCACGTCAATGCGGAAATGCGTGGCCATGCCGCTGCCCAGCCAGATGGCGGGCCGGTTCGCGGGCAGATACTCGCTGGCGGTGAAATCCCGCGCGCGCAGCGCGTCGCCGTAGCGATCGGTGAGTTCCACGCGCAGCAGCGGCCACGCTTGCGCGAAGTCCGCGTGGTTCTGCAGGCTGCCGGTAATGGACAAGGCACCGGGTGTTTCCGGGTCGGAAGTCACATTGATGCTGCTGATAACCCAGGAGTCCGGTTGCGGAGCCGCCTGCAACGGATGTCCCAAGGCGGCGTACACCGCGCCCAGCGAGGGGCCGATCACGGCGGTTTCGCTCAATGCCAGCCGATTGGCGTTGGTCAGCTGGATGGCCAGCAGCACGAGCAACACAACCGCGCCTACTCCCCAGCCGCTGATGACGGCACGCCGCCGCGGTACGGGTGCCACGCGCGGTTCGCTCGGCGGCAGTTGGGTGTCACGATACAGCGCCTGGTCGCGCGCCAGTTCCGGGGGCTTGGGTATGTGATCCTCGGTGAGCAGGGATGCTTGCGTCGCTAACGGTCCGGACGCAGGTTCAGCCGGCTTCGCCGTAGGGGGTTCGCCCCATAAATCCGCGAACAGATCGTCCATCGGCGGCACGGGTTCCTTGGCGTTGACCGTGATTTTCACATCCGGCACCGGCGGTGCCGGACTGGCGGTTTCAATGGCAATCGGTTCGAGGTCTTCGATTTTCGGGACCGAGGTATCTTCTGGCGGCTCAATCGTGTAAGCCGGTGCGTCGGTTTCGGTTACCTGTTGTGCTACCTCGGAAGCCTCGCGCAGGGTTTCAAAGGCATCAAACACGCTTTGGCAGCGGCTGCAGCGCACCAGCCCATGCACCGCGCGCAATTGGGCAGTGTTGATACGGAACTGGGTGCCACACGCAGTGCAGGTAGTAAACATCAATAATGACTCTCTGGTTTGCGGTGCGCATCCAGCCGACGCCATCCCTCGCGTTGCGCCCCGGGGCCGAACCGGAACCAGGGCGCGTAGGCGGCGCGCACCTCGCTGTCCTGGTCGGAAAGGATACCGGAAAGTACCAGCTCTCCGCCGGCCTTGACACTGGCCGCAAACCGCGGCGCCAGTTTGATCAGGGGCGCAGCCAGGATGTTGGCGAGTACTACGTCCACGGGCGCAGCCGGCAAGTTTTCCGGTGGGCCGATTTCAATTTGTGCATCCACGTGGTTGCGGCGGGCATTTTCGCACGTGGCCGTGAGTGCCTGCGGATCATTATCCACCGCGCGGACGCGCGCGGCACCGAGCAGGCCGGCGGCGATCGCCAGGATGCCCGAGCCGCAGCCATAATCCACCACGGTTTTTCCGGCGAGAGCCGCCGCGTCCAGCCATTCGAGACACAGCGCGGTGGTGGGATGGGTGCCGGTGCCGAAGGCCAGGCCCGGGTCGAGCCTCACGTTGATGCCGCGGGGGTCGGGCAGCGCATAGGCGCTGGGCACGATCCACACGCGCCGGCCGAAGCGCATGGGTTTGGAATCCTTGAGCCATTCGCGTTCCCAGTCGCGGTCCGCGAGTGGCGTGAAGCGGTGCGGCGGCAACCGACCGAGCGCCGCGGCGAGCACTGCGCGCAATGTGTCCGCATCAACTGCGGACGGAAAGAGCGCGCTCACCTGCGTGTGCGGCCAGAGAGGCGGGGGCAGCGGACCGGGTTCGTAGAGCGGATTGTCGGCGGCGTCGCAGCAGGTGACGGACATGGCGCCGGCGGCGTTGAACGCGGCCTCGACGCATTCCACTTCGCCGGCGTCGAGCAGCATCTCAAGTTGAAGCCAGGTCATGGGCGGGGCTGAGTGCTGGGGCGCGGCGTGGTCTATAGCGGTTTCACGGCGCGCAGCACTGCTGGCTACAAACCCAATTTCTTTTCAAGATAGTGAATGTTGGTGCCGCCGGCGATGAAGGCTGAATCGCTGAACAATTCCTGGTGCAGCGGGATGTTGGTGCTGATGCCCTCGACCACGGTTTCCATGAGCGCGGTGCGCATGCGTGCGAGCGCGCTGGCGCGGTCATCGCCATAGGCGATGATCTTGCCGATGAGCGAGTCGTAGTAGGGCGGCACACGGTAGCCGCTGTAGGCGTGCGAGTCCACGCGGATGCCGGGGCCGCCGGGCGCGTGCCAGCGGGTGATGAGGCCGGGTGAGGGCGTGAACTTGTGCGGGTCCTCGGCGTTGATTCGGCACTCGAAGGCGTGGCCCTTGATCCCGATGTCTTTCTGCTTGAGCGTGAACGGCTTGCCGGCGGCGATCATCAACTGCCATTTCACGATGTCGATACCGGTGATCAACTCGGTGATCGGGTGCTCGACCTGCACCCGGGTGTTCATCTCGATGAAATAGAACTGGCCGTCCTGGTACAGGAACTCGAAGGTACCGGCGCCTCGGTAGCTGATGTCCTCGCAGGCCTCGGCCACGCGTTCGCCCATGGTGCGGCGCTGTTTCTCGGTGATGCCGGGCGCGGGCGCCTCCTCGATGATTTTCTGATGGCGACGCTGCATCGAGCAGTCGCGCTCGCCGAGGTGCACGGCGTTGCCCTGGCCGTCGGCCAGCACCTGGAACTCGATGTGCCGCGGGCGCTCCAGGAATTTCTCCATGTACACCGTGTCGTTGCCGAATGCGGCCTTGGCTTCGGCCTTGGTCATGTTGATGGCCGACATGAGCGCGGCCTCGCTGTGCACCACGCGCATACCGCGGCCGCCGCCGCCGCCCGAAGCCTTGATGATCACCGGATAGCCGATTTTCCTGGCACTCTGCAGGGTCTGCTTCACATTGTCGGTAATCGCGCCCTCCGAACCCGGCACCGTGGGCACGCCGGCCTTCTGCATGGCCTGCTTGGCCGAGACCTTGTCGCCCATGAGACGTATGGTTTCAGCACGCGGGCCGATGAAAATGAATCCGCTTTTTTCCACGCGTTCGGCAAAATCCGCGTTTTCGGCGAGGAAGCCGTAGCCCGGATGGATGGCGACCGCGTCGGTGACTTCGGCCGCGCTGATGATGGCCGGCATGTTGAGGTAGCTGTCGGCGGAGGCTGGCGGGCCGATGCACAGCGCTTCGTCCGCGAGGCGCACGTGCTTGAGGTCGCGATCGGCGGTGGAGAACACCGCCACCGTCTTGATGCCCAGCTCGCGGCAGGCACGCAGGATGCGCAGCGCAATCTCGCCGCGGTTGGCGATCACGATCTTGTCGAGCATCGCCGGCGCGCGGGTGGTGGCTTTGGCGGCGATGGCGGCTTACTCGATGATAATCAGCGGCTGGCCAAATTCCACCGGATCGCCGTTGCTGGCCAGGATCGCCTTGACGGTGCCGGCCTTGTCGGCCTCGATCTGATTCATCATCTTCATGGCCTCGATGATGCACAGCGTGTCGCCTTCCTTGACCACACTACCGACATCCACAAACGGTTTGGAGCCGGGCGTGGCGGCGCGGTAGAACGTGCCCACCATCGGCGATTGCACTTGGTGACCGGCGGGGATTTCCTTGCCGCTGGGCGTCAGCGTCGCGATCGCCGCCGGTGACGCAGGTGCTGGGGCGGCCGGTGCGGGGGCGGCCGGGGCCAGGGTGGGCGCCGCCACCGCATGCGTGACGGTCGGCGCACTTCCGCCGTAGCGGCTGATGCGCACCGATTCCTCGCCCTCGGTTATCTCGATTTCGGCGATGCCGGATTCTTCCAGCAGCTCGATGAGTTTCTTGACCTTGCGTATGTCCATAGGCGTTACCCCGGAAAAGCAGGTTCAGTGGGTATGGGTGTGCAGCCAGCGGTCGGCTGCGACGAGCGCCAGCTCGTAGCCCTGGGTGCCGAGGCCGGTAATGGTGCCGAGCGCCAAATCCGAGAAATACGAGTGGCGACGGAAGGTTTCACGCGCCAGGATGTTGCTCACGTGGATTTCGATGAACGGCAGCTTGACCGCGGCCAGCGCGTCGCGCAGTGCCACGCTGCTGTGCGTGTAACCCCCGGGATTGAGCAGCAGGAACGCGGTGCCGTCGTGACGCGCCTGTTGCACGCGGTCCACGAGTGCACCCTCATGATTGCTCTGGTATGGCGTAAGCATGTGGCCCAGGCTCTTGGCCTGGTTCTGGAGACGCTGTTCGAGCTCCGGCAGGTTGTCATGGCCGTAGAATTCGGGCTCCCGCTCGCCCAGAAGATTCAGATTGGGCCCATTCAACATCAGGATACTTGCCACTCGATGCCTTCATTTAAGCCTGGGTTCCAGGGAGATGGCGGCAGGATTATAGTAATTCCACTTTCCCGGACCACGCCCCTGAATCCCCATTGACTGTTTGGTTGGAATTTACCGGCGTAATCGGCCGGAAGCTCTTGTGGGCTGGTCGAGGCGTGAATTGTGAGGCAGGCCGGACGGTTTGTCCATGCCCGGTTTTGACAGAAGCAGGGAGATCAGCGCAGTTGACGGCTAATTTGCCTGGGTTACAGCCGCTGGCTTTGCGGACGGCAGGGCAGGGAGTTTGAGCGCGGCTCTGATCAGGTTTTCGGCACCCATGGGCTCCATGGCGCCCGCCTTGATGCGGAATACGCTGCCATCCGGCTCCAGCACTACGCTCACCGGCAGACCGATGAAGTCGCCTCCCAGGGCATTCACGATGTCGGCGCTATGGGTTCCGCCCATGAGAATCGGGTAATTGACCGCCATTCTCTTGAGGAAGTCACGCACGTCCTGCTCGCTCTGTTCATCGGTGGCAATGCCCACGATCTGCAGGCCCTGGGCCGCGTATTTGGCCTGCAGCTTCACCAGCAGCGGCACTTCCTCGCGGCAGGGTGGGCACCACGTTGCCCAAAAATTCACCAATACCACCTTGCCGCGCCAGTCATCCAGGCTGTGCGGCTTGCCCTGCAGATCGTTCATGGGAACCGTCAGCGCTTCGGCGACGGACATGGCGGGTATCGCGGGCGGCGGCGCCGAAGTTTCCGCCACCGGCACGGCCGGGGCCGGGCGGTGAACGGGCCGCATCCAGGTGTACACCCCAAAACCGGCGGCTGCGGCCGCGATCAAGATGGCAATCACGAGTCCGGTAGCCTGCGCGTGTTTCAATTTTCGGTGCCTGTGTGATTTGCGAATGCCTGGCGCACGCGCAGCGCGAAAACCTGCGCGTCCATGTAACCGACCACGCGCTGGTCCCTGAGTTCCTGACCGCGGGCATTAAAGAACATGATGCTTGGCGGACCGTAGATGCCGAAGTGTCTGAGCAGCGCCTGATCCGCGGCGTCGTTGGCGGTGACGTCGGCTTCCAGGAGTCGCGTATTGCCGAGCGCGGCAATCACGCCGGGATTTTGGAACGCGCCGTGCTGCATTTCCTTGCAGGATACGCACCAGTCGGCGTAGAAATCCAGCATCACGGTCTGATGCCGGGCGCTGGCCGCCGCCACGGCCTGATCCAGATCCGCGACGGTCTTGATGCGCGTGAATTGCAATCCTTGGACCACGGTTTGTGTGCCGGCATTCAAACGTGTGAACCGCGCCAAGGGCTGCAGCGGATCTTGGGCACCGCTGGCCGCGCCCACCAGCATGACCATGCCGTACAGTCCGACGAGCACGCCGATTCCCTGCCACAGCCGCCGCCAGCCGAGTGCCGGCATTTTCTGCAACAGCAGGTACACGCCGCAGACGATGGCGAGCGCCGCCCACAGTGCAAGCGTTACCGCGCCCGGCAGGATGCGTGACAGGAACCAGATGGCGACCGCCAGCAGCAGTACGCCGAGAAAATATTTTACCGCCGTCATCCAGGCGCCAGCCTTGGGCAGCCACTTGCTGGCGGAGGTGCCGACGATGAGCAGTGGCACGCCCATGCCGAGACCGAGCGCAAACAGGCTCAAGCCGCCGCGCAGCGGGTCGCCGCTCTGGCCGATGACCAGCAACGCGGCCACCAGGGGCGCGGTGATGCACGGACCGACTATCAGCGCCGAGAGCACGCCCATCACGCCTACACCCGCGAATGCGCCGCCGCGCTGCGTATTGCTCAGGCTCACGAGACGCGACTGAATGGCGCCCGGCATTTGCAGCTGGTACACGCCGAACATGGCGAGCGCCAGCAGCACGAAAATCAGCGCGAACACGCTCACAATCCAGGGGTTCTGGAACCAGGCCTGCACGTTGGCGCCGACCAGCGCCACCACCACGCCGGCCACGGTGTAAGTGAGCGCCATGGCGATGACGTAGGTGAGCGACAGCGAAAACGCCCGCAGCGTAGAGGGTTTGCGCTGCTGGCCCGCGATCAATCCGGCGATGATCGGAATCATGGGCAGCACGCAGGGTGTGAAGCACAGTGCGATGCCGAGACCCAGGAACACCAGCAGCACCCAGGCCAGGTTGCCGTGGCGGATCAATTCCGCAAGCCGGTTCTGTTGTGCAACAGGCGGAGGGTTCGCCGCAACTGTTGACACCGCGTCGGCCGTGGGCGTCGCGGGAGCGCCCGGTGCGCTGAAGTTGATCATCACGGTGCGTGTGATGGGTGGATAGCACAGGCCCTTGTCGGCGCAGCCCTGGTAGGTCACGGCGAGCGGAATACTGCTGGCATTGCCGTTGCGCGTCACCGGAATCATGGCATTCACACTGCCGCGATAAATTTCCTGCGTGCCGAAATACCGGTCGCTCTCGATCTGCCCCTGCGGGAAATCCGGTGCACCCAGCGATACGTTCGGATCGGTGCTGACGAAACGGAATTTCTGCCGATACAGATAATAGCCGTCGGCGATCTGCCACTGGGCCTCGATGGTGTTCGCGTCCTTGGCATAGGCGTTGAAATGAAATACCTGGTCGGGCGGCGGGAAACCGCCGGCGCTTGGGTCACCGGCGACTACGGCCGCGAGATCCGGCGGATGCACGCCGGCGACCTGTACGGCGGCCAGAGTCAGGTGGAAAGTCTTGGTCTGCGGCGGATAACAAAAGCCGTGGTCGGCGCAGCCCTGGTAGATGACTTTCAGCGCCAACAGTCCCGAACCGGTATAGGGAACGCTGGCAGTCACACCGCCGCGGTAGATTTCCTGCGTGCCGAAGAACTGGTCTGTATGGGTTTCGCCCGCCGGAAATTGCGCGCTCTCAAACTCCACGCCGGGTGTCTGGCTGATGAACTGGAATTTGCTCCGGTACAGGTAATAGCCGGGCTGGATGTCCCAGTGGGCCAGCAACATTCCGTTCTGCGGTTGCACCTGCAGGCGGTACGCCTGATCGGGTGGCAGGGGTTGCCAGTCGGCATACGCCAGGGCCGGCAGCAGTGCGAGGATCGTCAATACCCACGCAGCACGCGAAATCAACAGTCGCGCTGCAAAATCCCTCCACGCTCGATGCGCGTTCCCCCCTTTGCAAAGGGGGATGGGCGGAACAGGGCCGCGGCATCGACAAGGACATAGATGCGCATTCCCCCCTTTGCAAAGGGGGGTGGGCGGTGATGTACCGGTATCGTTCCAAGAAGACAACGGCGCCATCCCCCCTTTTAAAAGGGGGGTGAGGGGGGATTTAAGGGGCCATTGACTGGCGCGCATATTCGGCATGTCGCTCGACGTATACAGTTACAGTGTCTTCAGGAGCCGCGGGTATATTGCGCCAGCCAGCCGAGATAGTCGGGGTCACCGTGACTGACCGGCAGCGCAAGGATCTCCGGAGTCTCATAGGGATGCAGCGTGCGCAGGCGCTGGCGCAGGGCCTCGAAGCGCCCGGCCGTGGTTTTGATGATCAGCAGGTATTCAGGTTCCCGCTTGAGCTCGTCTTTCCAGATATATATGGAGGTGAGCCCCGGCACCAGGTTCACGCAGGCCGCCAGGCGCTCCTTCACCAAAGTCGCCGCGATTTTTTCCGCTGACTTCTGGTCAGGAACCGTGGATAATACAACTACATGATTCTCAAGCATAAGTTTCCATAAATTTCCAACGGCCCGTCCCTTGACTCCGGAGGATTCGACCTTATCATTAGCACTCAGTGCGGCGGAGTGCTAACAGGGTTCCTCCGCTTGCCTTTGTAGACCCGTCATCCCTGGAAATCATTTCAAGAAGGAGAGTCTTTCCATGAAGCTGCAACCACTTCACGACCGGGTGATCATCAAGCGCCTCGAGTCGGAAACCAAATCTGCGGGCGGCATTGTCATCCCCGACACCGCCAAAGAAAAGCCCATGAAAGGCGAAGTCGTCGCCGTCGGCAAGGGCCGCACCCTGGACAACGGCCAGTTGCTGGCGCCGACTGTCAAGGTGGGCGACAAGGTGCTGATCGGCAAGTATGCCGGTTCAGAGTTCAAGATTGACGACGTGGAATACGTCGCGGTGGAGGAAAAAGAGATCTACGCCATCATCGGCGGCAAGTGATCCGGTTTTCATCCCGAATTCATTCAACCCCATTCATTTAGAGGATTACTGCAATGGCTGCTAAAGACGTTAAATTCGGCGACGACGCGCGTCAACGCATGTTTCGCGGCGTGAACGTGCTCGCCAACGCCGTCAAGGTCACGCTCGGCCCCAAGGGCCGTAACGTGGTACTGGACAAGAGTTTCGGCGCCCCCACCATCACCAAGGACGGTGTGTCCGTGGCGAAGGAAATCGAGCTCAAGGACAAGTTCGAGAACATGGGCGCGCAGATGGTAAAAGAGGTCGCTTCGCACACTTCCGACGAGGCCGGCGACGGCACCACCACCGCCACCGTGCTCGCCCAGGCGATCATGCGTGAGGGTCTCAAGGCCGTGGCCGCGGGCATGAATCCCATGGACCTGAAGCGCGGCATCGACAAAGCCGTAGGCACGGTCGTGGACGAGTTGAAGAAGCTCTCCAAACCCTCCGCCGACAGCAAATCCATCGCTCAGGTGGGCACGATTTCCGCCAACGGTGACGAATCCATCGGCAAGATCATCGCCGATGCCATGAACAAGGTCGGCAAGGAAGGCGTGATCACCGTCGAGGAAGGCTCGGGGCTCAACAACGAGCTGGAAGTGGTCGAGGGCATGCAGTTCGACCGCGGCTACCTCTCGCCGTACTTCATCAACAATCAGCAGAGCATGAGCGCGGAGCTTGAAAATCCCGTCATCCTGCTGCACGACAAGAAAATCTCCAACATCCGCGAAATGCTGCAGATCCTCGAGGCCGTGGCCAAGAGCGGCAAGCAGTTGCTGGTGGTGGCCGAGGACGTGGAAGGCGAAGCGCTCGCCACCCTCGTGGTCAACACCATCCGCGGCATCGTCAAGGTCGTGGCCGTCAAGGCCCCGGGCTTCGGCGACCGCCGCAAGGCCATGCTCGAAGACATCGGCATCCTCACCGGCGGTACCGTGATCGCCGAGGAAGTCGGCCTGTCGCTCGAGAAAGCCAGCCTCAATGACCTGGGCAGCGCCAAGAAGGTGATCGTGGACAAGGAAAACACCACCATCATTGACGGCGGCGGTCAGAAGAAGAACATCGAGGCGCGCATCAAGGCGGTGAAGGCACAGATCGAGGAAACCACCTCCGACTACGACAAGGAAAAGCTGCAGGAGCGCGTGGCGAAACTCGCCGGCGGTGTGGCCGTGGTCAAGGTCGGTGCCGCCACCGAAGTGGAAATGAAAGAGAAGAAGGCCCGTGTCGAAGACGCGCTGCACGCCACGCGTGCGGCCGTCGAGGAAGGCGTGGTACCCGGCGGCGGCGTGGCCTTCGTACGCGCTCACAAGGCCGTTTCCAAGCTCAAGGGCGCCAACGACGACCAGAGCGCCGGCATCCAGATCCTGGCCCGCGCCATCGAAGAGCCACTGCGCCAGATCGTGGAAAATTCCGGCGCCGCTCCCGACGTGGTGCTGGACAAGGTCGCCGGCGGCACCGGCAACTACGGCTTCGACGCCCAGACCGGCGAGTACGGCGACATGGTGGAACTCGGAATTCTGGATCCCACCAAGGTGGCGCGCACTGCATTGCAGAACGCGGCCTCCGTGGCCGGACTGCTGATCACCACCGAAGCCATGGTGGCCGAGAGCCCGAAGGAAGAGAAGCCTGCCATGCCCGGTGGTGGCGG
>JBOIAZ010000070.1:0-7487 GCA_050739175.1 Gammaproteobacteria bacterium | reverse complement strand
GTGCTCGCCATCTTGCCCTTGTGCTGCTCGCGTGGGCCGTACACGTTGAAATAGCGGAAACCCACGACCTGGCTTTTCAGGTTGTCGTGCATGCGGCGACGCACATACTGGTCGAACAGGAATTTGGAATAGCCGTACAGGTTCAACGGTTGCTCGTACAGGCGTTCTTCCTTGAACACTTTGCCGCCGCCGTACACAGCAGCGGACGAAGCGTAGATGAACGGGATTTTGTGAGCAAGGCAATATTCCAACAAGGTCTTGGAGTAATCGTAGTTCACCGCCATCATGTACTGGCCGTTCCACTCAGTGGTGTCCGAGCAAGCACCGTTGTGGAACACCGCTTCGATGGGGCCGAGGCTGCCCGTGGTCAACTGCTGCAGAAACACGTCTTTGTCGCGGTAGTCCGCGATTTCGGCTTCCACCAGATTCCGGAACTTGGTGCCGTCCTTGAGATCGTCCACCACGATGATGTCGGTGTGGCCGCGGCGGTTGAGCGCCAGCACCAGATTGCTGCCTACGAAGCCGGCGCCGCCGGTGACGATGATCATGCTTGTTCTCTCTTTGAATAGATAACCATGTATTTATAGAACACGCCGTTCGCCTCGGATACCGCAATCAGCAGGCCGCGCCAGCCGTCCAGCATCCCGAGCCGCAGCAAATAGGCGCGGATGAACGCCCACACGGTCTTGAAAAAAATAATAACCGGCGAATAGGTACGCGTGGACTCCCCCGCCTTGAGCATGGTGTAGCGGTGCATCTTGACCAGGAAATCGCCGGCATCGCGCATGGCGGTGTGGCGCAGCACGCCGCTGAGCCTGACCGCCTGCTCACCAGGCTGCAATTCCACTTTTTCATGTACCGCCACATCGGTGAATTGATGCGTGCCGCGATTGTAGAGTCGCGTCAACCACTGGCTGCCCCAGCCACCGTGGCGCACGCGCTTGCCAAGCAGATAATTCTGCCGCTCCACAGCGTACGCCTGCTCCGGCTTGTCCAACTCAAGTCCGGCGATGGCCGCAGCCAAACCCGCTTCCACCACTTCGTCGGCATCGAGTGAAAAAATCCAGTCGTTCGCCGCCAGCGCGGCCGCGGCATTGCGTGTCGGGCCAAAGCCGGTGAACTCACCACGGTGAACTTTCACATTCGGATAACGCGCGGCGATTTCCACAGTTCCGTCGCGCGAGCCGTTGTCGTACAGCAGCACTTCATCGAACCCGCGTGCCGAATCGAGCGTGGCGGCCAGCGTGGCCGTAGCGTCGCGCACTATCATTACCACGGTGATACGCGAGAACGTCGCGGCCATGATTTCTCCCGCGATGCCGGTTGATAACGCCTAACAAAATGTTCCGAGTTCGGTCCCTTCTCCCCTTGAGGGGAGAAGGTGAGGCTGAGGGGTGAGATCTCCACCCTCACCCTCTTTCGGACTGCGCATTCCAGCTTCGTCCGAAAGTCCAGGGCGGTCATTCATGACCGCCCGCTCGGCGGTTCCCGCCTCGCCCTCTCCCGCCGGCGGGAGAAGGGAAATTATTTGCATCCGGGCAACGCCTTTGTCGCGGGAATTCACTTGGAGATGCTCTTAGTCAACCAGCTTGTAGGTCGCGCTGCAGTACGGGCATTCGATTTCACCGGTGGCCTCGATGGCCAGGAACACCCGCGGGTGGGAATTCCACAGGCTCATGCCGTCCATGGGACAGTGCAGCGGCAGATCCTTGCGGGTGATTTCGTAGTGACGCCGGGCGTTGGGCGTCCCCTGTTTTTGAGTTTTGACGGCAGGCTGGCTCACGATGGCGTCCAGGTGGCGTGGGAGGCTGGCGATTATATCAAGCCCCCGCAGGCGCTTCGTCGGGCAGTGCTCCGATGGTTGATGCCCACAATTCCCGCACGCGCGCACGCCGCGGTTCCGCCTCCGCCGCCGGGATGCGCGCCGCCAGACCTTCAAGGCTCGTGCGATGCACGATGCGGCGAAACGCCTTGTACGTGTCCGTCAGAAACTCGCCGATCTCGGCCGCCACCACGCCCTCGGTCACCAATCCTTCCAGATTGCGGATGTTGTCGGTCCAGTCGAGCAGCGCGGGATGCCGGTCTGCGTTGGCCAGCACCCAGTACTGCACGAGGAACTCGATATCCGTGAGGCCGCCGGCATCCAGCTTGAGGTCAAATTCCCCCGCACTAACCGGGTGCTCGCGCAGCATGCGCACCCGCATTTCGGCGACTTCGCGGCGCAGCATCTGAGCGTCCCGCGGTTTGCCGAGCACTTCGCGGCGCAGCGCTTCGAATTCCGCGCTCACCTCGCTGTCTCCCGCGACCGGCCGGGCGCGCAGCAAGGCCTGGTGTTCCCAGGTCCAGGCCTGCGCGCGCTGATAGCGCGCGAAACTGTCCAGCGAACTCACGATCAATCCGGCCGCGCCGCTCGGCCTGAGGCGCGTGTCCACCTGATACATGGCGCCCGAAGATGTGGGGATGGAAAGCACGTTGATGACGCGCTGCGCCAGACGCGTGAAATACTCGCCGTTGTCGAGCACGCGCACACCGTTCGATTGCTGCTCGCCGCTGCGGCTGTCATGCAGGAATACCAGATCGAGATCCGAACCATAGCCCAGCTCCCAACCGCCAAGCTTGCCGTAGGCAATCACGCCGAAGCGTGCGCGCCGCAAGCGCCCGCGCTCGATGCACTGCGGTTCGCCGTGGCGTGCGCGCATATGACGCCAGGCGATTTCCAGCGCCTTGCGGATCACCTGCTCGGCGATCCAGGTGAGGAAATCGCTGACTTTCATGAGCGGCGCTTCACCAGCCAGATCCACCGCCGCCACCCGTACCACCGCGGCCTGCTGGAACTGGCGCAGCGCGTCCATCTGCGCTTCCAGATCGTCGGGCGAAATGTCGGTGAAGGCGGTTTCAAGCTCGCGTTGCAGCGATTCCTGCGTCGGAAATTCCGTAAAGATGCGCGGATCAATCAGCTCGTCGAGCAGCAGCGGCGAGCGCGCCACCAGTTCCGCCAGCCAGTGGCTGCCGGCCACCAGCCGCACCAGGTGCTGCAGCGCCGTGGGCCGCTCCACCAGCAATGCCAGATAGGCGGAGCGCTTGCCGATCGCCTCGATCACGTGCAACAGCCGCCGCAAGGTATTCGTGGGAGCCGGCGTGGCGGCGGCGGTTTCCAGCAAACGCGGCATGAGTTCATCGAGCCGCTGGCGGCCGCGCGTGCCGAGTCCACGCACGAATCCGCCACTGCGCAGCGCGCTCAGCTCTTCAGCCACGGCGGCGGCCTCGGCGTATCCGGCGTTTTCCAACCGCGTGACACAATCTTCCCGTGCGAGCGCACCCTGCCACAAGGCCGCATACGGCGAATCATGGCGCTGCTGCTCGCGCAGCGCGCGCGGCATCACCACCACGGCGTCGAACACCTGCTGCACATGCCGGCGGTGCGCGGCGAGTGCTGATGCAAACTCATCCCAGCCGGCGCAGTCCATGGACCAGGCGAGGCGCATCCGGCCCCCGGTCTCGCGCGGCAGCTCGTGGGTCTGCTGGTCGCGCCATTCCTGCAGGCGGTTTTCCACGCAGCGTAAAAATTTGTAAGCTTCGGCAAGCTCCGTGGCTTCCTGCGGCTTGAGATAGTTTTCCGCGCCCAGATGGCTCAACACCGGCAACACCGCGCGCGCGCGCAGCGGCGGCTCGCGCCCGCCGCGGATCAATTGGAATACCTGCGCGATGAACTCGATCTCGCGAATGCCTCCGGGGCCGAGCTTGACGTTGTCTTCGAGTCCGCGGCGCGCGACATCCTGACGGATCAGCTCTTTCATCTCGCGCAATGCCTCGAAGGCGTTGAAATCCAGGTAACGGCGGTACACGAAGGGCCGCAGTCGCTCCAGCAATTGTGCACCGGCCTTGAGGTCGCCGGCGCAGGGCCGCAGCTTGATGAGTGCGTAGCGTTCCCAGTCGCGGCCGTGGTTCTGGTAATAGGTCTCCATGGCATCGAAGCTCATGGCCAGCGGTCCGGCTTCGCCGAAGGGACGCAAGCGCAGGTCCACGCGGAACACGAAACCATCGGCGGTCGGTTCGTCCAGCACGCGCTTGAGGCGCTGTCCGAGGCGCAGGAAATACTCATCGTTGTCGAGCGGTTTCGCGCCGTCGCTCGCGCCGTGTTCGGGATAGGCAAAAATCAAATCCACATCGGAGGAAAAATTTAGCTCGCCTGCACCCAGCTTGCCAAGCGCCAGGACCACCAGCGATTGAGGTTCACGCCTGGCGTTGCGCGCGACGCCGTGGCGCTCCGCATGCCAGCGCGCCAGATGCCCGAGCGCGCCATCCAGACAGGCGTCGGCGAGTTCGGAAAGACTACGCAGGGTTTCCGCAAGTTCCGCCCAGCCGGCGAGATCGCGCCAGGCGATGCGCAGCATTTCACGCTGGCGCAGGCGCCGCAGCGCGGTCATCAATGCATCTTCCGAGGCAAATGCCTGAGCGGCCAGTTGCGCGGTCACGCGTGCGCCCGGCGACTGGGCGCTCAACAAGTCGCCGGATGCACATAAATCATTGAGGAGCTGCGGCTCGCGCGTGCAGCTTTCAGCCGCAAACGCACTGCTCGCCCAGACCCGCGGCAGGCTGTCATTGACGGCTGCGGGTAGTCGCGCAGGATCACCGCCATTCGCACGCCATTGCGTCAGTCCGGTTTCAAGCCCGGGCATCAGCGGCTCAGGAAAAGTGGCGGAGCGATTCACGGAATGCGACCATAATGTCCCGAAGCGTCCCGTACCCTAACACAATGTCCACCGCTGTCCGCCGCAAACCGCCGCTGGGTGTCGAGCGCCGCTTTTTCGCCACTGCCGCCAAAGGCATCGAGCCCATCGTGGCCGATGAGTTGCGCGCGCTGGGCGCGCAGGACGTGAGCGAGGCACACGGCGGCGCGTCGTTCGGCGGGCCGTTCTCCATCGCCTACCGCGCTTGCCTGTGGCTGCGCAGCGCCAACCGCGTGTTCTTGCCGCTGGCACGCTTTCCCGCACCGGACGCCGACCGTCTGTACGCCGCGGTCACACGCATGCCCTGGGAGAACGATCTCTCGCCCGACGGCACGCTGGCGGTGGATTTCACCGGCGGCAACGAAAACATCCACCACACGCAGTTCGGCGCGCAACGCGTCAAGGACGCGATCGTGGATCACTTCCGGGAAAAATCCGGCCGCCGCCCTGCGGTTAATCTGGAGCAGCCGGACCTGCGCATCAACGTGCACCTGCACCGCGACATCGCCACGGTCAGCCTGGACCTCTCGGGTGACAGCCTGCACCAGCGCGGCTACCGTGTCGCGAGCGTGACCGCGCCCCTCAAGGAAAATCTCGCGGCGGCGCTCCTGCTCAAGTGCGCTTGGCCCGAAATCGCCGCACAGGGCGGCACGTTCGCGGATCCGATGTGCGGCTCCGGCACGCTCGCGATTGAAGCCGCGCTCATCGCGGGCGATGTCGCGCCAGGTCTGTGGCGCACGCGCTGGGGTTTCAGCGGCTGGCGCAAGCACGATGTGCGGCTCTGGGAACACTTGTTGCAGGAGGCGCGCCAGCGCCGCGACGCCGGCCGTGCAAAGATTCCGGTGATTCTCGGGTTCGACCCTGATCCAAAGGCCATCGCGGCTGCGCAATCCAATGCCGAACGCGCCGGGCTCAAGGATGCGATCCGAATTGAACGCCGTGCATTGGAAGAAAACGTGTTGAGCGTCGGGCTCAAACCCGGTCTGGTGGTGACTAATCCCCCTTACGGCGAGCGGCTGGGCGAAGTCGCGCAACTCGGGTCGTTGTACGCTGAACTCGGCCGATGGCTCCGAAGCCAGTGCCGCGGATGGCGGGCCGGCGTGATCACGGACAACCGGGATCTGGCGAAGCAGATGGGCGTGCGTGCCCGGAAAATCAACACCTTTTATAACGGCGCGCTCGAATGCAGGTTGCTGCAATTCAGCATTGAGCCGGAATGGTTCATGCGCGGAGCCGACGTGTGACATAAGCGGACTGCGTTGTTGTATTCATCTGGATGCACTCACCTCCAGCCTGCCTCACGGCATTAAACTGAGCGCTCGTTCCGGGCAAATATCAGGAGGTCAACATGGCAAAGAAGTCTGCAAAATCCAAAACTGCAAAACGCCGCTCCGGCAAAGCCAAGGCCAAGGCCCGCAAGGCGCGCCGCGTTCAACCGATTCCCGCCGGCTACCACAGCATTACACCTTATCTGATTATCAACGGTGCCGCGGCGGCGCTGGAATTCTACAAAAACGCTTTCGGCGCCAAGGAGAAAGTGCGCATGCCGGCTCCCGGCGGGCGCATCGGTCACGCCGAAATTCTGATCGGTACATCTCGCGTCATGCTCGCCGACGAAAGCCCGGAAATGGGCCACCGCGCACCGCAGGCGGGCACGGCACCGCCCGTGAGCGTCGTGCTGTACGTCAAGGATGTGGATGCGGTATTCGAGCGCGCTGTAAGCAGCGGCGCCCGGGTCGAACGGCCCATGGAGAATCAATTCTACGGCGACCGCACCGCCACGCTCATTGATCCCTATGGCCACCGCTGGCACATTCACACGCACATCGAGGACGTGTCACCCAAGGAAATGCAGCGACGCATGCAGACACAACATCAATAAAACCGAAGCCCCGCGCAAGCGGGGCTTCTTTTATTCACCGTATCAATTTGATAATTCTGCCTGGTATCTGAGCGTTTAATCCTGGATTGCGGCTTCAATCTTCGGGTCGGAGAACCATTCAGTGATCTTGTGCTCGTAGAACTGATACACCTTATCGCTGGATCTGCCAGGAGTGCTGAAGATACTCCCACCGTGCATATCATAATTCTCGGCATCCTTTACGGAGGCCAGCTCCCTACCGGAGGAATCATAGATATGCAACGTGACATCGCAATTTACTGTTGGATTAATCATGGTATCGCTCTGCCAATCCCTGAGTTCCACCAGAATCAGACGGTGAGCCCCGCTGTGCTGCAAGATCTGAAGCGCAGCCGCGGGACTGCTGGCCGGGGGAGTGCTAATCGTGATGACCTGAAAACCCTTGGCCGTCAGCGAATTGGCGATGCTAGCGCTGAAATCATCTGCCAACGGCTTGCCATCATCCGTGTCCCGGTTGAACGGGTTGCCGTAACCGCCACGGATGATTCCGACATATTCCGGCGGATTCTTACCATTCAAAACATAAGGCCGCTCATCCACAGTGGCTACAGCAAGTTTCGCATCGCCGGTTTCCGGAAGCACTACGGTGCTTTCATACGGCATTGCATAGGAACATGCGGTCAACATTGCAACGGCAGCCAGCAAACCCCAATTTCTGCAAGCTCTGATTTTCATGTGTAGCTATCTCCCAAGTTTTTAAAGGCCAAGCTACACTTTATGGTAGCAGTACCGTCGAGCCGGTAGTCTTGCGGGATTCCAGATCGCGATGCGCCTGTGCGGCTTCCCGTAATGGATAGGTCTGATTCACGGCGATCTTAACTGCGCCCTTCTTCACG
>JBOIAZ010000069.1:0-11867 GCA_050739175.1 Gammaproteobacteria bacterium | reverse complement strand
ACTGAGATGTGTGCGCTTGAATCTATATCTACGATCCCAACCACCCGTACGCGGTGGATACGGTGACCAATAGTTCTGGGACTGTCTACAGCGCGAGCTACGATGCCGACGGCAACATGACCAGCCGCAACGGCTACGCGACTCAATGGACGGTGGACAATCTGCCGGAATCCATCGCTTCAGCGACGGGCTCCAGCACGTTCAGCTACGGACCGGATGGCAACCGCTATTCCCAGACCGCCACGTTCAACGGCGCCACCACCGCGACCGCCTACCTCGGGGGCCTGTTCGAGGTGGTCTCGACCAGTTCCACTACGGAGTACCGGCACAACATCGTGGCCGACGGGCAGACCGTCGCGGTACACACTATCACCGCGAGCGGCAATGCCAGCACCAGCTACCTGCACTACGATCACTTGGGGAGCGTGGATGCGATTACCGACGATCAGGGCACGGTGATTCAGACGATGAGCTTTGATGCGTTTGGGGTCAGTTTAGGGGTCAGGTCTTGAAATATCACATCGGGTACCGTCAGTTACTGTGAAATCAATGGCTGCGTATTTCATCAATCCGGTCATCCGTTTCACGGCAAGTCGGTCAGAAATTTCACCGGATACCGTCAAGTGTTCTACGAAGATCGGCCTGGAAAAGCGGAGCAATCACAAAATCTGAATTTGTCACTCTCTGACCAACGTAAGTGTTAAATCAGTCACAGAATCTGAATACGCTTATAAACAAGCTCATTTGCGTTCGTGTTTCCACAGTACTTCAGAACCGTCATCCTGCCGCACAATCACGCGCGCCAGCACGAACAGTAAATCCGAGAGCCGGTTGAGATAGCGCAGCACCTCGCTGTTCACGGGCGATGCGCGGTGCAGCGTCAGGGTGCGGCGCTCGGCGCGCCGGCAGACGGTACGCGCCAAGTGACAGACTCCAGCAGCGCGGCTGCCACCCGGCAGAATGAATTCCTTGAGCGGTGGCAGATCGGAGTTGAAGCGGTCGAGAGTCTGTTCCAGCCAGGTGATGTGATCGGCGGTGATGGCTTTGTAGCCCGGCACGCAGAGTTCGCTACCGAGATCGAAGAGTTCATGCTGGCTGCGTGTGAGACATTCGCTCACGTCTTGCGGCAATTTCTCCGCCAGCAGCAGGCCGATAACGCTGTTGAGTTCATCCACGGTGCCGTAGGCTTCGACACGCGCATCGTCTTTCGGTACGCGCGTGCCGTCGCCCAAGCCGGTGGTGCCGTCATCGCCGGTGCGGGTATAAATCTTGCTCAGCCGGTTGCCCATGCGGAGTTTCCAAACGGTGCGAATTCGATTGTATGCCGGTTTTCTGCAATGCAGGCAGCGGTTCGAAGGTCCGCTGGCTGGAATGAGGTAATTCTTTCGGCTGATGCGCGTGTCCGGCCGGAGCCGCCTGACGCGACCGCTTCAGGTATCGGCCACCGGCAAAACGGTGGATTTTGATATCGGCACGGAGAACCCATCGGACCAAAACACTTCCCATCCCTGAGTGAGGAGATCCGTGGCGAGCCAGGTAAGCCAGGTGTCGCGCGTCCAGGTGAGATTCGGGAGTTCCTCAAACAGCAGGAAATCCACTGCCGCCAGGCGCTCGCTGGCAATCACCCGCAACAAGGCCTGCTTGCGATTCTTGCGGCTGGCGACCAGGCACTCGAAGGCCTCGTGGCCGCGGCGCGCGAGAAACGCCGGCCGCGCATCGGTGATGGACAAGTCCCGGCCATGCACCAGCAGTTCCTGGCGTCGCTCAAGGTAGGGCAGTACCAGAGTGGGTTGCAGTGCCGCGTCGTTCGCGATCAGGTAGGGCTCATAGTCATTTTTCTGCACGAAATCCACCAGTGACTGCTGCGCTTTGGCCAGGTTCGGCAGACTGGCGAGCGGAATGTAGCGCGCGGTTATGCGGTGTTCCTCGAACCAGCTTTCGCACAGTACCGGCACCGGATCGTCGTAGGCCTGCAGCGCAACGCTGTAACCCGACGGGCGACCGCCGCGCTCCGCAGTCTCGTACAGGTACAGCCGCACCGCGCCCTCTACCTTGGACAGGCGTATCACCATGTAACTCAGGCGGCCAATGGCTTGCATGTTTGGAACGCGTCCACGGTGCCAGTGGGACGGGTGAGATTTTACTGGATTCGCGGATTGCCTGACACCACGTCAGCGCGCGCGGCGTTCAGGTTTGGCAGTGCGGGCAGTAATAGGTGGTGCGTTGGCCGGTGATGCGCGCCGCGATTCGATGGCCGCAACGCCGGCACGCCCGGCCCTGGCGCCCATACACGCGCAGGTGCTGGCGGAAATAACCGGGGCGGCCGTCCTCGCGGGTAAAGTCACGCAGCGTGGTACCGCCGGCCCGGATGGCGGCACTCAGAATTTTCCTTATGGCCTTGGCGAGTGCGATGTAGCGCTCGCGGCTGAGGCGGCCCGCTCTGCGCTCGGGGTGGATGCGTGCCAGGAACAGGACTTCGCACGCATAGATATTGCCCACGCCCGCCACGATGTGGCTGTTCATGATGAAATTTTTGACGGCCAGCCTGCGTCTGCGCGATTTGTCGAACAGGTAATTGCCGTCAAAGCCGTCGGCTAGCGGTTCCGGCCCGAGTGAGCGCAGCAGCTTGTGGCGCGCCGGGTCCTGTGTGGTCCACAGCAAGGTGCCGAAGCGGCGCGGGTCGCGCAGGCGCAGCGCGCGGCCGCTGTCCAGCACGATGTCGAGGTGATCGTGTTTGCCGGCTGCGGTGTCCGCGGGCAATACGCGCAGGCTGCCGGACATGCCGAGGTGCAGAATCGCCGTGCCCGCGGCGGTATGCAGCAACAGATATTTTCCGCGGCGCGTGACGCTTTCAATGCGCTGGCCCGGCAGGTTCTCGACCAGCGTGCGCGGTACCGGCCAGCGCAAGCGGCGGTTGCGGATTTTGACGGCAGTGACTCTGTGGCCGCGCAGATACGGCTCAATGCCGCGGCGCGCGGTTTCGACTTCAGGCAGTTCCGGCATCGGCGGCCTACCGGCGCACGCCGACCCGGGTTGAGCTGCTTCTGGTGTTGGCTTGGGGCGCCGGAGGGGTGGATTTGAAACTCAGCAGCGCCGCACGCTGGTCAACGGGGAGCTGGTACTCGACACCCAGGTCTGGACGAGCCAACACGAAGAAATTCGAGTTGCGCAGAATCGCGAAGCGCAGCGCGGATTTTTCACCGGCCAGTTCTATCGCGATCTCGCCCGCCGGTTTGCCGGCCTCCAGCTTTGCGACGCCTATGGCCTGGGCATCCTGCCAGTTATCCACCAGCGTCTGGATGGCGTTGGCTGACACTGTGGGATCGGCGGGCGCCAATTGCCACCGGCCGCCCGTGAGTGTCAGCGTGGCATCGGGCAACTGCAGCGCGGTGATCTGCGCATTTGCGGGCAGCAGGCGCTTGCTCACCCACCAATAGGGCCGGTGGGCGAGGCGATAGAACAGCAAACCGCTGACCACGTGCACCTGTCCGCCGCTCAGCACATAACGGTAGTTGTGCAGCGGTTCGGTGTCGCCGAATTCGAATTCCGTGCCGTTGATCCACAGGCGCACGCGCGCGGGATCGAGCCCGTATTGGGCAAGCTTGGCGGGGGCGGCGCTGAAACTGTGCTTGATCTCGGCGGGCAGACTCTCAATCAGCGACTGTACCAGATACGCATCGGCCGGCAGATTGGCGGGTGCGGTCATGCGCCATTCGCCGTTTTCACGCACCAGCTCCACGGTAGCGGTATCCGGCTGGGCGATCCTGATCTCATGGACATCCTGCGCCTGCAACCGCGTGAGCGTGGCTGCCGGCGCCGGCGTCTTGTGGCCCGGCTTGAAATACACCAGTGCCACGAGGATGGCGACGATGACGGCCAATGCCAGATTGAGCCACAGACGGGTTTTCATGCGCGGCGGCGGCGTGACCAGATGATCAGTCCGCAGGCGACGAGCGCGAGCGGAATCAGGAACAGGAAGCCCAACCCAATCAGCGATTGATCGCTTTTCGACAGCGTCAGGGTGCGATCGGGCGCGGATTGCGGATTGATGTTGATGAAGCTGTCCTCATGCGCCAGCCAGTTGAGGATGTTCAGGCCGAGGGTGAGATTGCCGCCGTTGTTCAAATAGGAATTGGAGAGGAAGTCGCCGTCGCCGGTGACCACCACGCGCTGCTCAATGCTCCGGGGTTCGTCGCCTTTGGCCGCGGCGGATTCCTTGATGGCGCGCGTCAGGTTCACGCCGATGGTGAGCGGCCCGCGCTGGTCGCCGCGCGCCGGGTCGTACTTCACGTCGCCCTCGAGCTTGCCGGTTTCCAGCCAGCTGCGCGGCAGGGTCTGCAGAAAATTCTCGGCTTGCCAGGGGCTGCCGGGATCGGTGCGGATGGCGGTGGCGCCGGCGAACAGCGTGGCGGTGTTGAAATCGCGGGTGATGGCGGAGGTGGAGTTGTATTTGGCCACCAGGATCACGGTGGGATTGGTGATGCCGAAGAGCTGGGAGTCGGGATCCACGATGGTGCCCTTGGCGAACTCGATGCCCAGATCCCGGGCCAGCGGCTCGAGACCGTAGAGCGGTCCGGGGTCGTCCAGCCACAGCAGATTACCGCCGCGTTTCACGTATTCCTGTATCAGCTTGACGCTGCCGGGCAGCAGGTTGACCTGCGGGCCGGCGATCACCAGTACCGCGGTGTTGGAGGGAATGCCGGGAGTTGCCGCGAGGTTCAGGGTTTCGAGCTTGAAGCCTTTCTGCTCGAGCTGCATGCCGAAATCGCCGAGATCGAAATTGTGCTGACCGAGCGGATTGCGCTCGCCGTCGCCGCCGAGAAACACCACGTATTCGTCCGCGGAGCGCGCAATGCCCTCGATGGCGTTGGTGACCGCGGCCTCGTTGATCTGCGTGACCTTCTGGGTGCGGCCCTGATAGCCGATCACCAGTTGGCCGTCGGCGGTGATGCCGGCGCTGCGTGCGGCTTGCGGGTCGGTTTCCGGATTGATGAAGCTGAGCGAGGTGTCGTGCTTGACGTCCTGGTATTTGCCGACGAAACGGCGGATGGCCTCGCGCAGCACCGCGTTGTCGCGCACGTAGGCGGTGAAACTCAGCGGACTTTTGAGTGTGTGCAGCAACTGCACGCTGGCCGGCGAAAGCGAGTTGCGGTGGCCGTAGGTCCAGTCGGCATTGTAGACATAGCGGGTGCTGAGCCAGGCGAGCAGGCCGATGAGCGCGAGAAACAGCACCACGAAGCCCCAGTTCTGGGCACGCAGTTGCAGGCGGGATTTGCGGGTGACGCGCATGCGGCTCAGTGCTGCAGGCGGTAGGCATCCAGTCGGCGGATGCTGAGCACGAGAAACGCCACGATGAACAGCACGTAATAGATCACGTCGGTGCTGTTGAAGCTGCCGGTCAGGAGCGAGCTGTAGTGATCCACGAGCGACAGGTAATGGAACACTGGACTGTATTCGGCGTCGCCGCTGCCGGCCCAGCTGATGATCCACAGCAGCAGCAGCAAGCCGAAACTCACAACCGCCGCGACCACCGGCTGTTTGGTGAGGGTGGAAACAAACAAGCCGGCGGCCGCGAACGCACCCAGCAGCAGCGCCAGCCCCAGCACACCGGCGAACAATTTGCCGTAATCCAGATGGGTGCCGACCGCGAGTGACAGCGGCATGAGCGTGATCAACCCGAGCATGACGAGCAGGAAGACCAGCAGCCCCAGGTATTTGCCCAGCACAATCTCGGTCATGCTGACCGGCGAGGACAGCAGCAGGCTCAGGGTGTTGCTGCGGCGTTCCTCCGCGATCAGGCGCATGCTCATGATCGGCACTACCAGCAGCATGACCACACCGGCGGTGCTGAACATGGGCGCGGCAATCGCGTCGGTGACGCCCGGAGCATGCGCCATGTCAGCGAGCGTGGGCGCGAATTTGAGGAAGTTGTCCACCTGCACGAGGAACATCCAGGCCACGATGAACTGGATCACCGCGAGCACGCACCAGGCGAGCGGCGACAGGAACAGGTGCTTGAGTTCGCGCCCGGCGATGGTGAGGATCATCATGCGGCTTTTTCCGGCACGGGCATCGCGGCGTTTTCGTCGGCCGCGGTCAGCTCCACGAAAATCTGCTCGAGCGATTTGCGTTCCGGCGTGAGCTCCAGCAGTCCCCAGCCGCGGCGCAATGCTTCGGCGGCCACGGCTTCCGCGGGGCTGGCTTCGCCCCGAAACAGGATGCGCAGTTGCCGGCTGTCGAGCGCTTCCGCGCCCGTTACCCCGGGCAGGGCCTTGATGGCCGCGACGTCGGGAGTCTGCCGGCAGACGAGCCGCAGACTGGTGGCCTGCATGCGCGTCGCGAGTCCGGCGAGCGTGTCATTGAACACCAGCCGGCCCTGGTGGATGATCTGCACGCGGCTGCACACACTTTGTACTTCCGGCAGGATGTGGGTGGAGAGAATCACGCCGTGCTCGCGCCCGAGTTCGGTGATGAGCGCGCGGATTTCGCGGATCTGGATGGGATCCAGACCGACGGTGGGCTCGTCGAGGATTACCACGCGCGGCGTATGGATGATGGCCTGCGCTATGCCGACGCGCTGGCGGAAGCCCTTGGAAAGATTGCCGATGAGCCGCGCGCCCATGTCTTTCAGGCCGCAGCGTTCCTTGGCGGAGGTGCGTGCTGCAGGCACCTGCGCCCGGGGTACACGGTTGAGGCGCGCGCAGTAATCCAGATATTCGTCCACGGTAAAGTCCGGATAGAGCGGCGGCTGTTCGGGCAGATAACCGATGGCGCTTTTGGCGCGTTTGGGTTCGTCCAGAAGGTCCACGCCATTGATGAGAATCCGGCCGGCACTCGGGGCCAGGTTGCCGGTGAGCATGTGCATGGTGGTGGTTTTGCCAGCGCCATTCGGTCCCAGGAATCCCAGGATTTCGCCCGTGTGCAGCTCGAAATTCAGATTCTCGACGGCGCGACGATTGTCGTAATAGCGGTACAGATTCTCCACTTTTACCAGCAAGTCGTTGTTGTTCATGGCCTGCGTCACGCTATCGGATGGACGGATTCTGCCACAACCGGTGTGCTGACCTCGCTGCGGCCGGCGACGTTCACACGCCTACATAGTCACGGTGGCCGACGAAAAGTTCCGGGCGGGGCGCTCGCGATGGCCGCATGCCGGCCGCATGCGCCGCGTGGCTAGTAAAATCTCCGGGACGAGCCGCCCGCGCATGGCATTATAATAGCGGCATTCCCCATGGCGACTTGTGGCGAGGTACCGAGCTTGGAGTTCACGCACGGCTTGCTGGGTTGGCCCGTCTGGGCGGCATTCATTGTCGCCCCGGTCTTCATCCACCTCACGATTGTAGCGGTCACCTTGTTCCTGCATCGCGACCAGACACATCGCGGCCTGGATTTGCATCCCGCGGTGCGTCAGGTATTGCGCTTCTGGCTGTGGCTGACCACCGGCATGGTCACGCGCGAATGGGTGGCGGTGCACCGCAAGCATCATGCGCATTGCGAGACCGAGGACGATCCGCACAGTCCGCGGGTCAAGGGCCTGCTCAAGGTGCTGCTCGAAGGCGCGGAGCTGTACCGCGCCGAAGCCGGGAACAAGCAGACCGTCGCCAAATATGGCCGCGGCACGGTGGACGACTGGATGGAGCGTCACCTTTACAGTCACTATACGAAATCGGGTATCGGTCTGATGCTGGTCATCGATCTGGCACTGCTCGGCCTGCCGGGGATCACGGTGTGGGCGGTGCAAATGCTGGCGATCCCGGTGCTGGCCGCAGGCGTGGTCAACGGCGTCGGCCACTATTCCGGCTACCGCAATTTCGAGTGCAAGGACGCGGCCACCAACGTCTTTCCCTGGGGCTTTCTGATCGGCGGTGAGGAACTGCACAACAACCATCACGCGTTCCCGACCTCGGCGAAATTTTCCCAGCGCCCCTGGGAATTCGACCTCGGCTGGAGCTACATCCGCGTGCTGAAGAAACTCGGTCTGGCGAAAGTCCGCCGCGTGGCGCCCGCGCCCATCATCGTGCCGCGGCGCGGGCCGGTGAGCATGGATACGGTGCACGCCGTGATTCTGAATCGCATGCACGTGCTCCGTGATTACATCCGTGAAGTCATTCGTCCGGCGCTGGAAACCGAAAAGCGGAAGGCCAGCGGCACCAGCCGCGGCGTGTTTGCCCACGCCCGCCGGCTGTTGAGCCGCGATGAGACGCTGCTCGATGCTCGCGGCCGTGCGCGTTTGCAGGAAACCCTGGCATGCAGTTCAACGCTGCGTACCGTGTATGAGTATCGCCGGCGGCTGCAGGCGTTGTGGGAAAACGCCGCGCTCTCGAACGAGAGCCTGCTGCAGCAGTTCCGGGAGTGGTGTGCGCAGGCGGAAAATGCGCGCATCGCGACGTTGCGCGAGTTCGCGCAGCGCCTGCGCGGCTATACTTTGCAGCCGGCCTGATTCCCGGCGCCAGCGGCGCCTTACCCTGGCATCAAGAGTTGATTTGGACCTCGTCGCGCAACGCCTGCGCCGCTTTCACCATCACGTCCAGCGCCGCCCGCGCTTCCGCCCACCCCCGGGTTTTCAGTCCGCAGTCGGGATTGACCCAGACCTGATTGGGTTTTAGAACCTTCAATGCCCGGCGCAGCAGAGCGACGATCTCGTCGCGCGCGGGCACGCGCGGTGAATGGATGTCGTACACGCCGGGACCAATCTCGTTGGGGTAGCGGAACTTCACGAACGCATCCAGCAATTCCATGCGCGAGCGCGAAGTTTCGATCGAGATCACGTCAGCATCCAGAGCGGCGATTGCCTCGATGATGTCGCCGAACTCCGAGTAACACATGTGCGTGTGGATCTGCGTCGCGTCGCGCACGCCACCGGCAGTCAGGCGGAAGCATGCCACCGCCCAGTCGAGATACGCCTGCCAATCACGCCGGCGCAACGGCAGGCCTTCGCGAAACGCCGGCTCGTCGATCTGGATCACGCGGATGCCGGCGGCTTCCAGGTCGCATACCTCGTCGCGCAGCGCGAGCGCGATCTGCCGGCAGGTTTCGGCGCGCGGCTGGTCGTCGCGCACGAATGACCATTGCAGGATCGTGACCGGGCCGGTGAGCATGCCCTTCACCGGTTTGGCAGTGAGCGACTGTGCGTAGCGTGCCCACGCGACGGTCATCGGCGCGGGCCGCGCGACGTCGCCGTAGATGATGGGCGGCTTGACGCAGCGCGAGCCGTAGCTCTGTACCCAGCCGTGCCTGGTGAATGCGAATCCGTCCAGGCGCTCGCCGAAATACTCGACCATGTCGTTGCGTTCGAACTCGCCGTGGACCAGCACGTCCAGGCCGAGCCGCTCCTGCTCACGGATGGCGTTGCCGGTTTCCTGCTCCAGGAAGTGACGGTAATCGGCGTCGCTGAGCTTGCCGGCTCGCAGCGCGGTGCGCGCCTTGCGGATTTCAGCGGTCTGCGGAAACGAGCCGATCGTGGTGGTCGGCAGCACCGGGAGCCGCAATGCGGCGACCTGTTTCCGATGGCGTTCCGGATAAATCGAGTGACGCTGCAACATGTCGGGCGTGATCGCGTGCAGTCGTTTGCGCACCTCGGAACGCACCACCAGCGGCGAATGCCGGCGCCGTTGCACGGCGTCGTGGGCCGCGGCAATCGCCGCTGGTGCGGCGCTGGCGCCGCCCAGCGCATCGGCCAATACCCGCAATTCCTCGAGCTTCTGGCGGGCGAACGCGAGCCAGCCCCGGATTTCCGGTGCGAGCGCGCTCTCGTCCGTCACATCGTATGGCACGTGCAACAACGAGCAGGAGGGTGCGAGCCAGAGCTTGTCGGGGTCGCGCCCGCGGGTCGCGCGGCGGGTCAGATCGAGTGCTGCCTCCAGATCGGTGCGCCACACATTGCGGCCGTCCACCACGCCTAGCGACAGCACCCGGTCCGCCGGCCAGAGCTCGAGCACGGTGTCGAGTTGCGCCGGCGCACGCACGAGATCGACGTGCAAACCGTCCACGGGCAGGGCCGCCGCGAGCGGCAGGTTGCTGTCGAGGCCGGCGAAGTACGACGCCAGCAGGCGCTTCGGACCGGGGACGGCGGCGAGTGCGGCATAGGCGCGCCGGTACGCCTGGCGTGCGGCGTCGTCCAGATCGAGCGCCAAGCAGGGCTCGTCAAATTGCACCCACGGCGCGCCGGCGTTCTTCAGCTTGTCGAGCAGTTGGATATAAGCCTCAATTAAGCCGTCGAGCAGGTCGAGGCGATTGCTGCCATCCACGGTTTTCGACAACAGCAGGAATGAAACCGGGCCGAGCAGCACGGGCCGCGCATCAAAGCCGAGCGCCGCGGCTTCACGGAACTCGGCGACCGGTTTCTCCCCGCGCAGCGCAAAGCGCTGACCGCGGTGCAGTTCCGGCACGAGGTAGTGGTAATTGGTGTCGAACCATTTGGTCATCTCGAGGGCGCGCAGATCCCGTCCGTCCCGGCGATAGCCGCGGGCGCTGGCGAAATAACCGGCGAGTGGATCAGCGTCCGCAAGCTCGCGGTACGGCTGCGGCAATGCATCAAACAGCCACGCCGTGTCCAGTACGTGGTCGTAGAGCGAGAAATCATTCACCGGTACGCTGTCGGCGCCGGCATCCCGCTGCGTCTGCCAGCGCGCATGTCGCAGCCTGCGTGCCACTTGCTCCAGCGCCGTCGCATCGAGCGCGTCACTCCAGTATTTTTCCAGCGCCACTTTCAATTCGCGCCGCCGGCCGATGCGCGGGAATCCGAGACAGGTCACTTGGGGCATGCCATCTTCCTCTTTGTGTATGCCTGGCCGGGACACGAATGCGATGCAAACCTGCGCGGATTTCCACCCCGCGGCAGGCCCGGCGTTGCGGTGAGGAAACCAGGGCGCGAAAGTGGGCGCGTTGCACGCGGCTCGCGTGCGACGGCGGATGCGCGCCGGATTCCCTTTCCTGCTGCATCGGACATGGCGCCGTCCGCGCGGATGAAAATAGGTGCGCGGAAATCCAAAGTCAAGCCGGTCGCGCGATGACGTTGCTGCGGCATCCCGCGCAATATCAGCGCGCACCCGCATTACTCTGATTTACAGCGCTTTCGGAGCTGGGAGCTTGAGCCTCGTGATAGCAAAGAATCCCAGAACCCGGGGTCTGGGGGCAACAGCGCGTTAAATGGACACGGGGCGGTTGGCGGGGTGTTCAAGACCGGGGCGGGAAGCCCGAGACGCGAGCGCTTATTTGATCTTGGATTCCTTGTAGGCGACATGCTTGCGCGCTACCGGATCGAATTTCTTGACTTCCATTTTGTCTGGATGGGTACGGCGGTTTTTCGTCGTGGTGTAGTAGTGCCCGGTATCGGCGCTGGAAACCAGTTTGATTTTCTCGCGCATGTCTGCCGTCCTCAGATCTTCTCGCCGCGCGCGCGTAACTCGGCGACAACCTGTTCGGTGCCGAGCTTGTCTATGGTGCGCATGCCTTTGGTGGAAACACGCAGGGTCACGAAGCGCTTCTCGCTCTCCAGCCAGAAACGATGGCTGTGCAGGTTAGGCAGGAAACGCCGCCGCGTCTTGTTGTTGGCGTGCGAGACGTTGTTTCCGGTGACGGGTCTTTTGCCCGTGACCTGGCAGACTCTCGACATGGCTAGCCCTCGAAAATATGGTTTCGCCCGGAAGGCGAAAAGGGGGGTATTTTAGCAGCCGCCTCCTGTTTGGCAAGCTGCTTTGACTATAGGAGGCCGCGCTCTGCGAACGATGTCGCCTCGCCGTCCCCGATCACGAAATGATCGAGCACGCGCACGTCTATGAGGGCCAAGGCTTCCTTGAGCCGCTGGGTCAGCCGCCGGTCGGCGTCGGACGGCTCTGCCACGCCCGAGGGGTGGTTGTGCGCGAAAA
>JBOIAZ010000068.1:0-6572 GCA_050739175.1 Gammaproteobacteria bacterium | reverse complement strand
GCGGTGGTGGTGTCAATCAGCGGCTCGGTCTTGCGGCCGGGTTCGTTGGCCATCTGACTGTAGATCGAGGCCAGATATTCGGGGTAATCGCTTGGTTTGCGAATCCCCGTGCGGAACGACAACAGGTCGCCGAGATACTGGTTCATGCCTTCATATACCCACAGCAGCTCGGTGTGCTCGGGCATCTGGAAGTTCGGCTGCCACAGGTCAAACGGCCGGCGGTATTTGCCGTTCCAGGAATGTGAAAACTCGTGGGTGAGCAGGTCACCCGAAACCAGTTGCTGGTCCGGTTTGGTCATGAAATCATCCGGCGCGCGGTCGTCGCTCGACTGGTGGTGTTCGATGCCCTGGAAACCGACGGCGTCGGACAGTGCGAGCAGCGAGTGATAGACGTTCCAATGGCGCGCGCCGTAGAGCGCCAGCGCTTCCGGCGTCATGCGTTTGTAATCCGCGATCAGCGAATCCGGGATGTCCAGGTCCTGGGGCTTGTCGGCGAAGATATCCAGCATCTGATAAGCATCACCCTTGTGCCACAGCTCGATATGCTTGTAATAAATTCCGGCATCCAGCGGGGAATCCACCAGCATGTTGAGCGGCACTGCGGCGAAATCCACGCGGCCCCCCGTCTGTTGCGGACCGGGCAACGCCGTGCCGTAGCTCCAGCCCTTCGGCAAAATAATGCTCGGCTTGAAAAACACCTGGCTGGAATTGGTGTCGTTCTGATAGAACAGCACGCGGTTCCAGTTGAGGATGAACAGGTTGGGCGTGGACATAGTGTCACCCGGTGCATTCATCAGCACCGTAAACTGGACCTTGATCTTCGACACGCCGGAGGGTACGTCCACATGGAAGGCGTACATGTCCACTTGGTCACGACGCCAGGTGAGGGCCTGGCCGCTCGCCGACACCTTGAGTTGCGAAATGTCGTTGAGCGGACCGGTCGGACCGTGCTCGCCCGGTATCCACTTGGGGTACACGAAGGTGAATGGTCCCGGCTTGACCGGGATGGTCATGCTGGCGGTCATCAGGCCGCGGGGAGCGTCGCGTGCGTCCAGCACCAGAATCTCGGGATTCTCGCGGGTGGCGTAGGAAACCGCGTTGGCGTTCGGCTCGGCCGCCAGTACGCTGAAGCACAGGGCAGCGAGACCCAGGCCTAAAAAATGCAGGCGGAGAAACTTCATAAGGACCCCCGTTGTGGACTGACGATGTACCCCGCTGCGCGGGGCGGAGCAAAACATCCGGTTTGACCGCGGAACTCAGTTCGAGTTCACACGCGAGCCTCGCAGGCTTTGCTGCCCCTCGGCTGTTTTGTGCTCAGCAGCCAGTCAATGGCCAAGGATGGCGTTGGCTATCACGTCGCTGATCACCTGGGTCGCCATGTTTACCAGCAGAATTCTTCCGTCCAGGATGAATACACGATAGCCCGGCGGCGACGGCGGCAACTGTTGAACGAGTTCGGGTGGCAGCGGCTGCAACTGGGCGGCGATGCCCGGCGGCAGGGGTTTGCCGCGCGCCAGGTTTTTGGCGATGCCCGGCGGCAGACCGCCCTCGCGGCTCTTCCAGCCATGGCCGTGGCCATGTCCGTGACCTTGTTCTTCCTCGTCATCCTGATCGTTGTCACCCTGTGTCTGATAGTAGCCGCCGTTTGCATAGGCGGCCGCGGTGTTCAAGGCTTGCAGTTGACCGGGATGATTCTGGAAATATTGCTGCATGATTGTGATCTCGGCGGCGGTAAACGCGGCTTGCGCGACCGCTTGCGCGGGACTCGCTGCCGGATACTGCGCCGCAGGCGCGTAGGAATATCCACCCGCGGGATACGCGTCTCCGTAGGGGCTGCTGATGCAGGCGGCCAATCCGAGGCAGGAGGCGCTCAGCAGGACAATCGTGGTTTTCGGGTTGTGCATGATGTATCTCCCGGGTGTTGGAATGAGACCGGCGTTTCTTTGAGAACACGCTGCCAAAAGCCTTGAGGTTCCATTAAGAGTCTATTCGTTATTACCGCCGGCAAGCAGTTGTTCCACCGCCTGAGCGACGGTTTTGAGCGGTGCCGGTCCGGCCACCGCGATGAAGACGGTGTCGTCGCCCGCCAACGTCCCGGCTACGCCTTCAATCCGCCGCTGATCCAGCTTGACCGCCAGCGGTTGGGCAAAACCCGGGCGCGTGCGGATCACCAGCATGTTCGGCGGAACCTGCTTCATGTCGAAGACCGGCATCTCCGCCGCCGGTTGCTCCACACGCTGATAGCGCCCGGCGAGTTTCTGGATGCTGAGTTTGCGCAGATGCCGCGACAGTGTTGGCTGGGTTACCCCATGGCCGGCCTGGACGAGTAACGCGAGGAAGTCCGACTGATCGGTGATTTGCCGTTCATTCGTCAGCTTCAGAATCGCTTCGTCGAGTGTCATGGGTTACCTCACGACAAAAATTCTCGCATATCCCTTGCATTTATTGACATTTACTTGTATATATTTGCATTATATTCAAAATTAGTCTTTCTTATTCATAAATGACTGCATATTCATCCGCATTGCTGCCGACGTATGCGCCCTATCCCTTTCCGGTCGTGGCCGGCGAGCGTGAGTACATCGTGGACGCGGCCGGCAACCGCTGGCTGGATTTCTACGGCGGCCACTGCGTGGCCAGCACCGGCCATTGCCATCCGGCGGTCGCGGCCGCGATTGCCGAGCAGGCCCACAAGCTGATTTTCTATTCCGCCGCGGCACAACTGCCGGTGCGCGATGTGGCGGCGGCGGCGCTTACGGAATTCGCGGGTGATGGCATGGGCTCGGTGTTCTTCTGCAACTCCGGCGCCGAGGCCAATGAAAACGCCCTGAAGATTGCGCTCAAACTCACCGGCCGCAAAAAATTTGCAGCCTTCCGGGGTGCTTTCCACGGCCGCACGCTGCTGGCCCTGTCGGTGACCGATGCGCCATCGTTGCGCACGACCTACGCATCGCTGCTGGCGCCGGCGGAATTCCTGCCATTCGGCGACGCAACCGCGCTCGCGGCGGCGGACTTTTCGGACGCGGCCGCGGTGATAGTTGAACCCGTCCAGTCCATGGCCGGGGTGAAAACCACGGACGCAGCCTGGTTCACGGCATTGCGCAACAAATGCACGCAGGCTGGCACGCTCCTGATCTTCGACGAAGTGCAGACCGGCATCGGCCGCCTGGGCGCACCGTTCGCGGCGAATTTGTACGGCGTCGGGCCGGACATCATCACCTGCGCCAAGGGCATGGCCTCGGGCGTGCCCATGGGCGGGGTGCTGATGCGCGCGGATATCGCCGCCGCACTCAGGCCCGGCGATCTCGGCAGCACATTCGGCGGCGGGCCGCTCGCCTGTGCGGCGCTCGTCGCCACGCTCAAGATAATCCAGGACGAAAATCTCATGGCACACGCGCGTGCGCAGGCGCAGCACATCCGCGCCAACATGCACGGCGTGGTGCGCGAGGTGCGCGGTGCGGGGTTGTTGCTGGGTCTCGAAGCGGGCACTCAGGCCAAGGCCCTGAAGGCGCACCTCTTCGGCACACGCATTCTGGTCGGCGGCTCCGATGATCCCGCGGTGCTGAGACTCATGCCGCCGCTCAACGTGAGTACGGATGCGGTGGATAGGTTGCTGGATGTCGTGGACAAATTCGGCGCGCGGGAAGCGGCGTGATGCGTCATTTCACTCGGCTTTCCGATCTCGGCGTGGACGGCGTGGATGCCGTGCTCGGCGCAGCGCTCGCCTGGAAGAAACGGCCGCCGGGCCCGCACCTGCGCGACAGGCTGCTCGGCATGGTGTTTTTCAATCCCTCGCTGCGCACGCGCGCCTCGTTCGAAGCCGCCATGCTGCGCGGTGGCGGTCACGCGATCGTGCTGGAAGTGGGCAGCGGCGTGTGGAAGCTCGAGGATCGCGCGGGTGCCGTCATGGACGCCGACAAGCCGGAACACATCCGCGAAGCCATTCCGGTGCTCGGCCGCTATGCGGACGCGCTTGCGGTGCGCACCTTTGCCGCACTCGCGGATGACGATACGGATGCCGCCGATCCGGTGATCAATGCTTTCCGCGAACTGGCGGGCGTACCGGTCATCAGCATGGAATCGGCGCGCGAACATCCCTGCCAGGGTCTGGCGGACCTGCTGACGGTACGCGAGCAATTTGGCAAGACGCGTGGATTGCCGGTAACGCTCGTCTGGGCGCCGCACATCAAGCCGTTGCCCAAAGCCGTGCCGCATTCGTTTCTGCTGACTGCCGCGGCCGCCGGCTGCGAGGTGCGCGTTGCCCATCCGCCTGGATTCGACCTGCAGCGCGGGGTGCTGGAGGAAGCGTACCGCCATGCGGCCGCGAGCGGCGGTTCGGTAACGGTGACGCACGACCGGAACGCCGCGCTTGCGGGCGGCCGCGTGGTCTACGCGAAAAGCTGGGGTCCGGCCACGCGCAGCCTGCCGGCAAACGAAGCGGCGGCGTGCGTCGCGGCCCACAAGGACTGGCTGGTGACGGGCAAGACGCTGGCCGCGGCCGCGCAGGACGCGATTTTCCTGCACTGCCTGCCGGTGCGCCGCAACGTCGAAGTCGCCGACGCAGTGCTGGACGGCGCGCACAGCCGCGTTATAGATCAAGCCGAAAACCGTTTTCACGTGCAGCGCGTGTTGCTGCATGAGCTGCTCAATCAGAAGAAGGAGGCCCGTCATGTCCATGTCGCCTGACAGTTACGCTTCGCTGCGCTCGGCGGCGCAGTATGTGCGCGCGTTCCGCGGCAAGACCTTCGTGTTCAAGTTTGGCGGCGAAGTGCTGGAGGATGCCGCGGTGCGCCGCGCCGTGTGCGAGCAGTTGAATGTGTTGTGGAGCTTCTCCATCAAACTGGTGATCGTGCACGGCGGCGGTACCAGCCTGGATGCGCTGTGCGAAACGCTGGGGCTGCCGGTGGAAAAAGTGGCCGGCCGGCGCGTGACCACACGCCAGGTGCTGGACGCGGCCAAGATGGTGCTCGCGGGGTCGGTGCACACCGACTTGCTGGCGGACCTGCGTGCCGCCGGGTTGCCGGTCACCGGAGTGAGCGGCGTGGATGGCGGCCTGCTCAAGGCCCGCAAACGCGCACCCATGCAGATCAGGAACGACGCGGGTCAAGCCGAGTTCGTGGACTTCGGTCTGGTGGGCGACATCGAGCAGGTGAATCCGGCGCTGCTGACGCACCTGCTGGACGGGGGTTATGTCCCGGTGGTGACGCCGCTTTCCGCGAACGACAAGGGCGAGGTGTTCAATACCAACGCCGACACCGTGGCCGCGGAAATCGCGCTCGCGCTCAAGGCCGAAAAGCTGTTTTTCCTGCTCAAGGTTCCGGGCCTGCTGGAGGATCTGGCGCGGCCCTCGAGTCTGATTCCCTGCGCCACGCTTGCGGGTGCGGAACTGATGGAGAAGAACGGCAAGATCTCCGGCGGCATGCGGCCGAAGCTCGCTGCCGTGCGCCGTGCGCTCACCGGCGGCGTTACCAGCGCGCATTTCGTGAGCGGTGTCGTGCCGGATGCGGTGCTTACCGAAGTGTTTACCAACCAGGGCAGCGGCACCATGATTGTGGCTCAGGATTCGGCCGCGAAAGTGCAGGCCGCATGAAAGGCTCCCTTCCTGTTCCCCCCGCCCTCGGGGAGAAGGTGGGTGAGGGCGTGAACGACCGCACACCGCAACTCTGGGCCAAGGGACTGCCGCTCGACGAGGCGATTCACCGCTTCACAGTGGGCGACGATCCCGTGCTCGACCAGCGGCTCATGCCTTTCGATGCGCTTGGCAGCGCCGCGCACGCGCACATGCTGGCGCACGCGGCACTGATGTCGCCGGAGGATGCCACGGCCCTGGTGACGCAGCTCGCCGCGATTGCCGCGCAGGCGCGCCGCGGAGAAATCCGCATACGGCCGGAACAGGAAGATTGCCACACGGCCATCGAGGCGGTGCTCACGCAGGCGTTGGGTGATGCCGGCAAGCGGCTGCACCTGGGGCGTTCGCGCAACGATCAGGTCGCGCTGGCGCTGCGCCTGTACATGCGCGATGCCTTGCTGAATATCGCGGCACAGGCGGTCGAGCTGGCAACCGCGTTGGTGAGTTTCGCGCGCGCACATGCCGGCGAAGTCATGCCGGGTTACACGCATCTGCGCCGCGCCATGCCGTCCACGTTTGGATTATGGGCAGCCGCGTTCGCAGCGGGTCTGGTCGAGGAACTGCAGGCAATGCAAGCGGTGTACGCGCGGTTGGACCGGTGTCCATTGGGTGCGGCCGCCGGTTTTGGTGTGCCCCTGCCGCTCGATCGCGAATACACCGCCAAACTGCTGGGTTTTGCCGACGTGCAGATCAGTCCCGTGGACGTGATGAATTCCCGTGGCCGTCACGAACTGGCGCTGGTGAACGCTCTGGCCTCCATCGGGCTGGTGATGGAAAAATTCCTGTGGGATGTGGCGCTGTACTCCATGCCGGAATTCGGATTTCTGGATTTGCCGGATGCTTTCACCACCGGCTCGTCCATCATGCCGCAGAAGCGCAATCCGGACGTGGTGGAACTCGCGCGCGCACGCTGCCGCGAGCTGCGGGGCTATGCCCTGACCGT